>JBBQSX010000109.1:0-12688 GCA_038213545.1 Burkholderiales bacterium | reverse complement strand
CGACTCGGCCGGCGGCAGCGCCAAGATGGGCCGCGACAAGGAATGCCAGGCCGTGCTGCCGCTGCGCGGCAAGGTGCTCAACACCTGGGAGGTCGAGCGCGACCGGCTGTTTGCCAACAACGAGATCCACGACATTTCGGTCGCTATCGGCGTCGACCCGCACGGCCCCAACGACACGCCCGACATGAGCGGCCTGCGCTACGGCAAGGTCTGCATCCTGTCCGATGCCGACGTGGACGGCTCGCACATCCAGGTGCTGCTGCTCACGCTGTTCTTTCGCCATTTCCCCAAGCTCATCGAAGCCGGCCACGTGTTTGTGGCCCGCCCACCGCTGTTCCGGGTGGATGTGCCCGCGCGCGGCAAGAAGCCCGCGCTCAAGCAATACGCGCTGGACGACGGCGAACTGCACGCCATCCTCGACAAGGCCGAGAAGGACGGTGTGGCGCGCGACAAATGCCAGATCAGCCGCTTCAAGGGCTTGGGCGAGATGAACGCCGAGCAGCTGTGGGACACCACGCTCAACCCCGACACGCGCCGCCTCATGCCCGTGGTGCTCGGTGCGATCAACTTTGCGGACACCGAAGCCCTCATCACCAAGCTCATGGGCAAGGGCGAAGCCGCCTCGCGCCGCGAACTCATGGAACTGCACGGCGACTCGGTCGACGTGGATGTTTGACCCTTTTAGAACCGACGCATGTCCGACATCCTGAATCCCGAACTCCCCTTGTCCGAGCCAGACGATGGCCTGAACCTTGCGAACTACGCGCAGCGCGCGTATCTCGAATACGCGCTCTCTGTCGTCAAAGGCCGCGCATTGCCCGACGTGTGCGACGGCCAGAAGCCGGTGCAGCGTCGCATCCTCTACAGCATGGACCGCATGGGCCTGGGCTTCAGCGGACCCAACAACAACACGGCCGCGCGCCCGGTGAAGAGTGCACGTGTGGTCGGTGATGTGCTCGGCCGTTTCCACCCGCACGGTGACCAGGCCGCCTACGACGCGCTGGTGCGCATGGCGCAGGACTTCGCGCAGCGTTACCCGCTGATCGACGGCCAAGGCAACTTCGGTTCGCGCGATGGCGACGGCGCGGCGGCCATGCGCTACACCGAAGCGCGGCTGGCGAAGATCACCACCCTGCTGCTCGACGAGATCGACGAAGGCACGGTGGACTTCGTGCCCAACTACGACGGCTCCACCGTGGAGCCCAAGCAGCTGCCCGCGCGCCTGCCGTTCAACCTGCTCAACGGCGCCTCCGGCATCGCCGTGGGCCTGGCCACCGAGATCCCCAGCCACAACCTGCGCGAGGTGGCCGACGCATGCGTCGCGTTGATCAAGAGCCCGAAGCTCACCGACGACGAACTCTTCGCCCTCCTGCCCGGGCCTGACTACCCTGGCGGCGGCCAGATCATCAGCCCGGCGAGCGACATCGTCGACGCCTACCGCACCGGGCGCGGCAGCCTCAAGGTGCGCGCGCGCTGGAAGATCGAAGACCTCGCACGCGGCCAGTGGCAACTGGTGGTCACCGAACTGCCACCGGGCGTGAGCACACAGCGTGTGCTGGAAGAAATTGAAGAGCTGACCAATCCCAAGGTGAAGGCCGGCAAGAAGGCGCTCACGCAGGAGCAGACCCAGCTCAAGGCCAGCATTCTGATGGTGCTCGACGGTGTGCGCGACGAGTCGAGCAAGGACGCACCGGTGCGCCTGCTGTTCGAGCCCAAGAGCAGCCGCATCGAGCAGCAGGAACTCATCACTGCGCTGCTCGCGCACACCAGCCTGGAAAGCTCCACGCCGATCAACCTCACCATGATCGGCATCGACGGCCGGCCGACGCAAAAGTCGTTGAGACAAATGCTCAACGAGTGGATCGAGTTCCGCCAGGGCACCATCACCCGCCGCTCGCAGCACCGCCTCACCAAGGTGCTGGACCGCATTCACATTCTCGAAGGCCGGCAGCTCGTGCTGCTCAACATCGACGAGGTGATCGCAATCATCCGCCAGGCCGACGACCCCAAGGTCGCGCTGATCGAGCGCTTCAAACTGAGCGACCGGCAGGCCGAGGACATCCTTGAAATCCGCCTGCGCCAGCTCGCGCGGCTGGAGGCCATCAAGATCGAGCAGGAGCTCAAGTCGCTCAAGGAAGAGCAGGGCAAGCTCGAAGACATCCTGGGCAACCCCGGCAGCCTCAAGCGCCTGATGGTGAAAGAGATCGAGGCGGATGCGAAGACTTTTTCTGATGCGCGCCGCACGCTGATCCAGACCGAGAAGAAGGCCGTGGCCGAGATCAAGGTGGTGGATGAGCCGGTGACGGTGGTGGTGTCCAGCAAAGGCTGGGTGCGCGCACGCACCGGCCATGGCCACGAGGCCGGCAGCTTCGCGTTCAAGGCGGGCGACGGCCTGTACGGCACGTTTGAATGCCGCACCGTGGACACGATGATCGTGTTCGGTAGCAACGGGCGTGTGTACAGCGTTCCGGTGGCCAGCCTGCCCGGCGCGCGCGGCGACGGCCAGCCCATCACCACGCTCATCGAGCTGGAGACCGGCACACAGCCGCTGCACTACTTTGCCGGCCCGGGCAACGCTGCGCTGCTGCTCAGCAGCAGCGGCGGCTACGGCTTCCTCGCGACGGTGGAGAACATGGTCTCGCGCCAGCGCGGCGGCAAAACGTTCCTGAATCTGGGCGAAGGCGAAACGCCTTGCGCGCCGTCGCACGCTGCTTTCACATCGGGCGCTCAGCCGCTCAACGCCGCCACCCATGTGTGCTGCGCGTCCACCGGTGGTCGCATCCTCACGTTTGAAATCAGCGAGCTCAAGCTGATGGAGAAGGGCGGTCGCGGCCTGATGCTGATCGACCTGGAACCCAAGGACACGCTGGCCGGCGCGGCGGCCTACACGCGCAGCGTGAAGATCGAAGGCATCGGACGCGGGGGCAAGGAGCGCGACGAAACGCTGGAGATCCGCAGCCTGAACAACGCGCGCGCCGCGCGCGGCCGCAAAGGCAAGGCGGCCGACCTGGGCTTCAAGCCCAACCGCGTGACCCGGGTGGAATGAACATGAACAGCGGCGAACTCACTGGCGTGTTGATCGCCGTCGTCGTGGCGGTGCTGGCGTTCGGCGTTTCGCGTTTTGCCGTGCGCCATTTCGCACGAAGGCGAGCAACCAAGGAACAGGTCGCTTCGCAAGCCACCCAGAGCCGGCAGGTGCGGCGAGCGGGCCAACGCAGGAAGCGGTAGGCCCGGTTCGAGCGATGTAACCCCCACCAGAGGCATCGAGGGTCCGGCTCGGCCGGCCCCAGATGCCGCCCCCCTTCAGGGGGGAGCGCCGTTAGGCGCGCGGGGGGGCAGCAAGTTCTGGGGGTCAACCGAGTTCTGCGATCAGCTCGATTTCCACGCACGCGCCCATGGGCAGTTGCGCCACGCCAAACGCGCTGCGCGCGTGCGCTCCGATCACCGGGCCGAAGACCTGGCCGAGCAGCTCGCTGCAGCCGTTGGTGACCAGATGCTGTTCGGTGTAGGTGGCGGTGGAGTTGACCAGGCTGAGCACCTTCACGATCCGCTTGACGTCGTCGAGCGTTTTCCCGGCGGCCAGGCAGGCGGCGGCCAGTGTGCCAAGCAGATCGATGGCCACGGCGCGGGCGGCGGGTTTGGCTTCGTCGGTGGTCATGGTCAGGCCGAGCTGGCCGACCCAGGGCTTGCCGTCTTGTTTGGCGATGTGGCCGCTCAGAAAAATGAGGCTGCCGGTTTGTACAAAGGGCACGTAGGCCGCGGCGGGGACCGAGACGGGGGGCAGGACGATGCCGAGTTGGGACAGCTTGTCGTAAATGCTCATGGGAAGGCTCCTGAAGAATGAGCGACCCATTCTAGTGACGACCCCGGCAGGTCGGACTGCTGGAGCTCAGGCCCTGGGACCTGCCTCTTGCGTTTCGAGCGCCTTGAGTTCGTCGGGCGGTGCCACCGTCACCGCCACCTGCAGCGTGTGGTCGGCACCACTCTGGATCACGCCGCGCATGGGCGAGACGTCACCGAAATCGCGGCCGGTGGCCAGGGTCACATAGTCTTCGCCCGGGCTGCCCCAACCGCAGCGGTTGTTGGTGGGATCGAAGTCGAACCAGGCGCCGGTGGTCTCGGCGCCGTCGTCCGATTCAATCACGATCGGCACGTACACCGACAACCAGGCATGCGAGGCATCGGCGCCGATCAGGCGCACCTTGCCCGGCGCCGGGCGCGTGAGCAAATAGCCGCTGACATAGCGCGCGGGCAAGCCCAGCGTGCGCAGGCAGCCCAGCATGATGTGGGCGAAGTCCTGGCACACACCCTTGCCCTGTGCGAGCGCTTCCAGCGCCGGGGTGTTCACCTCGGTGCTCGCCGTCTCATAGGTGAGGTCGGTGTGGATCAGTTCCATCAGCGCCTGGGTAGCGGCCAGCGCGGGCAAGCCGGGCTTGAATGCGGGGCGGGCGAAGGCCGCGAAGGCGTCATCGCGCGGCACGTAGGGTGAAGCGAACAGGAATTCGGCGGCCGGATCGAAAGGCGCATTGGCCCGGTACCGGAAGTGCTCACGCACGCGTTCCCAGGTCATGGTCCGCCACGGCGGTGCCTGCGGTAGCGGCTGGTGTGCGCGTGTCTCCACGAGGCTGTCGGCTTCCACGGTGAGCACGTTGTGCGTGGCCTGCAGCGAAAAGAACGTGCGCTGGTTGCCGAACACGTCGGTGGTCTGGCTGCGCGCGGCCGGTGGCGGGTCGATGCGCAGTTCGTTGCCGATCAGGCGTTGGTACGGCGTGTCCAGTGGGCACAGGTGCACCATGTGCTGGGCGAGGTCGATCGAGCCGTGGTAGCGGTAGCGGGTGCGGTGGAGGATGCGAAGCAACACGTCAGGCGCCCAGTGACTGGTTGCGCAGATCGGCGTGGCTGAAATGCAGGCGGCTGAGCTCGTTGGAGAGTTCCACCGCTGCGATCTCGCATCCATCCAGCAGCTCGGCCAGATCGCTCCAGGTGCGCAGTCCTTCAGAGCTGCGTTGCCAGTTGCTCAGGTCGGGCAGCACCCAGGTGTCAGGGTTGGGCAGGCCCTGTGCCAACACGGCGTCTTGTGGCGTGGCGCTGCGGGCCAGCTTGTCCAGGCGCGAACGCAGCGTCTGTACCACCCAGGCCAGAGAGCGCGGGTTGTCGCGGTCCATCACCAGCAGGTCGATGAGCGCCACCATGTCGCGCCGTTGCTGGTACTGGGCATGGAAAGTGATGGTGCTGTCGAACAACGCGATCACCGCTTCGAAGCCGGCCTGGTCGTGCACGCAGCCGTGTTCGAGCGCCAGCGAAAGTGCGCGCGAGAGCGTGATGAGGCGCTCGATGTGGCGGCCCATGGACAGCAGGCGCCAGCCGTCGTCGTGGACCATGCGGTCGGTCTGTGATCCGGTGATGGCGGCGAGCAGTTCGCTGGCGTTTTGCAGCGCTGTGAGGGCTTCGGCGGTGGCGTATTCGGCGTCGGTGGTCAGGGCGGCGCAGTCGCGCGCAAAGCAGGCTTCGGTCCGCTCGATCAGGTGCCAATGTTCTTGCGACAGGCGCTCGCGCACCTGCGAGGCCGCGGCTTTGAGCGCGCGCAGGTTGAAGCCCACGCTGTGCGACTTGGCAAACAGCGGGTCGGTGGCTTTGGGCGAGAGCGCGGCCATGAGGCTGCGCGCGAACACGCGAGGCGACGCGGTGGCGGCGGGTGCTTCGGAGATCACCAGCGAGTTCTCGGTGGCGGTGGCGGTGAGCCAGGCCATGAGCGGGCGCGAGTTGGGCTCTTCGCCGCCCAGATGGTTGAGCACGATCTGCGCGAGGCGCAAGCTGTTTTCAGCGCGCTCGGTGTAGCGGCCCAGCCAGAACAGGTTTTCTGCCGCTCGGCTGGTCACGGGGCGTTTTTGTTGCGCCAGCGCGAGCGTGCTCGGCGCCGATTGCAACAAGCTGGTGTGGTCCACCGGGCCGTCGGTGAGCACCCAGCAGTCGGCGCTGCTGCCGCCGCGTTGCATGGCGGCAATGAGCTCACCGCGCGGCGCCAGGCGAACCAGACCGCCGGGCAGCACGCGCCAGGAGCCAGCTCCGTCGGCCAGGGCAAACACGCGCAGCATGGCCGAGCGCGGCATCAGCCGTTCGCCCGACCACGTGGGCGTTTGGGAGAGTGGCAACCACGACTGCACGGTGTAGTGGTCGGGGTGGCGCGCCATGCGGCCAGACCATTCGTTGAGTTCACGCTCGCTCAGGCTTTGGCCCATGGCGGTGTCCAGGCTGGAGCGCGGGTAGGTGGGCTTGATCACGCTGTCCTTGAGCAGCGGCAGCACCTCGCGCAGTGCGGCGTCTTCCCCGCACCACCAGGTGGCCAGCGAGGGCATGACCAACTCTTCGCCGAGCAAATGGCGGCTGATGGCGGGCAAAAAACCGAGCAGGGCGCTGGATTCGAGCGGCGCTGAGCCGGGCGCGTTGGCCAGCAGCAGGTTGCCTGCGCGCAGCACCTGCAGCAGGCCGGGTACGCCCAGGCGCGAGTCGGACCGCAACTCCAGCGGGTCCAGCCACTCGTCGTCCAGCCGTTTGATCAGCGCGTGCACCGGCTCCAGTCCGCTGAGGGTCTTGAGGTACAGGCGCTGGTCTCGCACGGTGAGATCGTTGCCCTCCACCAGCGTGAGGCCGAGGTAGCGCGCGAGGTAGGCGTGTTCGAAATAGGTTTCGTTGTAGGGGCCGGGCGTGAGCAGCGCGATGCGTGCGTTCTCACCTTCGGGCGCCATGCGTTTGATGCCGTCCATGAGCGCGCGGTAGCTCGCGGCCAGACGCTGCACCTTCATGCCGGCAAAGGCCTTGGGGAACTGGCGTGCGATGGCGATGCGGTTCTCGAGCAGGTAGCCAAGGCCCGAAGGCGCCTGGGTGCGCTGGCCCACCACCCACCAGCGGCCATCAGGCCCGTGCGCGAGATCGAAGCCCACGATGTGCAGCCAGGTGTCCCCCGGCGGCTTCACGCCCTGCATGGAGCGCAGGTAGCCCGGGTGCCCTTGCACCAGGGCGGCGGGCAGCAACGCGCGCTTGAGCAGTTCGCGCTCGCCGTAGAGGTCGCCCATGATGGCGTTGAGCAAACGGGTGCGTTGCAGCACGCCGGTCTCGATCTGTGCCCAGTCTTGCGGGCCGACCAACATGGGAAAGAGGTCCAGCGCCCAAGGTCGCTGCAGCCCGGCCGAGGCGTCGGCGTAGACGTTGTAAGTCACACCGTTGTCGCGGATCTGGCGCTGCAGGTTGTCGCTGCGGCGGTTCAGATCCTTGAAGCCGTCGGTGCCGATGTGTTCGAAGAAGCTGGACCACGGGGTGGCCAGGGCATCGCTGTCGGTCTTGCCCCCGGCGCGCAATTCATCTCGGTGGCCAGCGTCAGCGGGGATCGACAAGGACAAAGCCCAGTCACCGGGGTTATCCGGGCTGAGCTCGTCAAAGAGGGAGTCGGAGGCGTCGTGGTTCACTGCTCTCGAGTATGCCCGCTGCTCTGCGGGCCATACCCCGCCGGGATGCCCGCCATGTTGCTTCCGTCACACAGGGCACCGCACCCGGCGGGCGTTCAGTAGCGCAGGTCCAGCGTGGCGGGGAACTCGCGGCTGCTGCTGGCCGGCTTTACATCCATGTGGCCCGGGGTGTGCCCCATCTGGAAGAAGCGCGACATGCGGCGGCTCTCCGCCTCGTAGGCATTGATCGGAAACGTGTCGTAGTTGCGCCCGCCCGGGTGGGCAACGTGGTACTGGCAACCGCCCATGGAACGCTTCATCCAGGTGTCGACGATGTCGAAGGTGAGTGGCGCGTGCGACGGGATGGACGGGTGCAGCGCCGACGGTGGGCTCCACGCCTTGTAGCGCACACCAGCCACGTACTCCCCGGCAGTGCCGGTGGTCTGCATCGGGATGGCGCGGCCGTTGCAGGTGATGACATGGCGACTGTCGTTCCAGCCCTTCACGCGCACCTCGATGCGCTCCAGCGACGAGTCCACGTAACGAACCGTACCGCCGGGAGCACCTTCTTCGCCCATCACATGCCAGGGCTCCAGCGCGCTGCGCAAGGTGAGTTCGATGCCGCGCGCGGCCACCTGGCCCACCATGGGGAAGCGGAACTCGAAGTGCGGGTCGAACCAGGCCATGTCGAACTGGTAGCCAAAGTCGGCCAGGTCGGTGAGCACGTCTTCGAAGTCCATGCGCACGTAGGTGGGCAACAGATATCGGTCGTGCAATTCGGTGCCCCAGCGGGTGAGGCGACCGTGCCATGGCTGCTGCCAGAAGCGCGAGACCAGGGCACGCAGCAGCAGCTGCTGCGCGATGCTCATGCGCGCATGCGGCGGCATTTCAAACGCGCGCAATTCCAGCAGGCCCAGGCGGCCGGTGGGGCTGTCGGGTGAATAGAGCTTGTCGATGCAGAACTCGCTGCGGTGGGTGTTGCCGGTCACATCGATCAGGATGTTGCGCAGCGTGCGGTCGACCATCCACGGCGGCATGTGATCGCCGAAGGTGGTGCGGTTCTTCTCGATCTGGGCGAGTGCGATCTCCAGCTCGTAGAGCTGGTCGTTGCGCGCTTCGTCCACGCGCGGTGCCTGGCTGGTCGGGCCGATGAAGAGGCCGCTGAACAAATACGACAGCGAGGGGTGGTTGTGCCAGTAGGCAATGAGGCTGCCCAGCAGCTCGGGCTTGCGCAGGAATGGTGAGTCGGCCGGGGTGGCGCCACCCATCACGAAGTGGTTGCCGCCACCGGTGCCGGTGTGACGTCCATCGGTCATGAACTTCTCGGCGCAAAGTTTGGTCTGGTGCGCGGCCTCGTACAGGAACTCGGTGTGCTCCACCAGCTCGCCCCAGGTGTGGGCGGGGTGGATGTTGACCTCCACCACGCCCGGGTCGGGCGTGATCTGCAGCATCTTCAGGCGCGGGTCACGGGGTGGCGGGTAGCCCTCCAGCACGATGGTCATGCCCAGGCGTTCGGCCGTGGCTTCCACAGCGGCCAGCAAGTCGAGGTAGTCCTCCAGGTGCGCCATGGGCGGCATGAACACGTAGAGGTGCTGAATCTTGCCGCCGCCGGCTTTCTCGGCCTTGGGTCCGTTGGAGCGGTGCGGGTCGCGGGCTTCCACGCAGAGCGCGGTGCGGGTGAGCCAGGCGGCCGATTCGGCACGCTGCGGGAAACGGGCCGACAAGGCTTGCGCCGGCGCTGCGCCCGGTCCGGGCTGGCCGGCGCGCAGACCTTCGACGGTCTCGGCGTCGGGGTCGAAGTCCATGCCCTGCATCGATACCGTGCCACCCTCTGCAAAGCCGCCACCCACCTGGTAGGGAGAGACCTGATGCTTCACGGCGGCACCGCGCGGCAGCGGGTCGCGCGCGGTGTGCGGGTCCTGTTCGATGTGGTACGGGTAGTCGCCAGCCGAGACCCAGGGCAGCGAGTCCAGCGGCAGGCGGTAGCCCATGGGCGAATCGCCGGGCACCAGGTACATGCGCTCGTCGCGGAAAAACCAGGGGCCGGTGGACCACACGGTGCCCGAGATGCGCGCGTAGTTGCTTTTGCCGTTGTTGGACAGGGCGCCGTTGGGGCCCGAGGCCTGCAGCGGCAGGACATAACCCACCGTGGCTTCCAGTCCTTGCGTGAACACGCGACGCAGGCGGGCGCGCTCCAGCTCGTCGTCAAGCTTGGCGTCGAACGGGTCCACGTTCACGGGCAGGCGGCGCTCGCGCCAGAGGTAGTACCAGGTGTCTTCAAAACCGGGGGTGATGTACTGCGTGGACAGGCCGAGCTTGCGGGCCAGCGCCTGCGTGAAACGGCGCGCGTCGTCGGCGGTGTAGTGTTTTTCGTCGCGCTCGTCGGCCAGCAGCGCGGGATTGCTCCAGATGGTTTCACCATCGGCGCGCCAGAACATCGAGAGCGCCCAGCGTGGCAGCTGCTCGCCTGGGTACCACTTGCCCTGTCCCATGTGCACGAAGCCGCCGGCGCCGTATTCCACGCGCAGGCGGTCCAGCAACTCGGTGGCGTAGCCCCGTTTGGTCGGGCCGAGCGCGTCGGTGTTCCATTCAGCCGCATCGCGGTCGCTGGTGGCCACGAAGGTGGGCTCACCGCCCATGGTCAAACGCACGTCGTGTTTCTCCAGGTCGACGTCGACCTTCTCGCCCAGGGCCACCACGCCAGCCCACTGGTCGTCGGTGTAGGGCAAGGTCACGCGGGGCGATTCGTAGACGCGGGTCACACCCATGTGGTGACTGAACTCCACCTCGCACTTGTCCATGGCGCCTTCCACCGGCGCAGCACTCGACGGCTGCGGCGTGCAGGCCAGCGGGATGTGGCCTTCACCGGCCAGCAGGCCGGAGGTGGGGTCCAGGCCGATCCAGCCAGCACCGGGAAGGAACACCTCGCACCAGGCGTGCAGGTCGGTGAAATCCTGCTCGGGACCGTTGGGGCCGTCGACCGATTTCACGTCGCTTTTGAGCTGGATCAGATAGCCCGAGACGAAGCGCGCAGCCAGGCCCATGTGGCGCAGGATCTGCACCAGCAGCCAGCCGGTGTCGCGGCACGAGCCACTGCCGAGCTTGAGCGTTTCTTCGGGTGCCTGCACGCCGGGCTCCATGCGGATGGTGTACGCAATGGCGTGTTGCAGTTTCTGGTTCACGTCGACCAGAAAGTCGATCGTGCGGCGCTCGCTGCGGTCCACTGTGGCCAGGTACGCCTTGAGCAGCGGGGTCACCGGCGCGGTGACCAGGTAGGGTGCAAGTTCCTTCTTCTGTTCCTCGTCGTAGCCGAACGGGAAGTTCTCAGCGCGCGGCTCCAGGAAAAAGTCGAACGGGTTGTACACCGCCATTTCCACCACGAGGTCGATGGTGACCTTGAACTCGGTGGTGGGCTCGGGGAAGACCAGGCGGGCCTGGTAGTTGGCAAAGGGGTCCTGCTGCCAGTTGATGAAGTGACCCTCGGGATCGATGCGCTGCGAGTACGACAGCACCTTGGTGCGGCTGTGCGGCGCGGGGCGCAGACGGATCACCTGGGGGCCGAGTTTGACGAGCCTGTCGTATCGATAATGCGTGATGTGGCTCAGGGCAACATGAATGGCCATGTGGGGCTTTCAACGGGGAGGAAACAATGAATCGTCGGGCACAGGCTTGGCCGTGGGCGCTGGGACTCATCCTAGCAAGTCTTGCGCCAAAGAACGATGACAGCGCCGCCAGCGCCGCGTTGGCGGCTGTGTCGCGCCCGCTTTCCTGACCATGCGGTGGAGCTGGCTGGCGGCTTTGCCGGGCTGGGTGATGGGCGTGGCGCTGCAGTTGCAGCAGCCGGCCCTGTGGCCGTTGTGGGCCTATGCGCTGCTGCCGTGCGCAGGTCTGGTGTTGGTGCTGGGTGCACGACTGGCTGGTCGTGCCACGGGCGCCGCTTTCTTGCTTGCGGCCTGCCTGACGGCGTTCGGACTCACAGGTGTGCGCGCCGCGCACTTTGCCGGCCACGCGCTGGATCCGACCCTGCAAGGCACCGACATCGAATTGATCGGTCGCGTGGCCTCGTTGCCCCAGCGCACAGCGCAGGGCGAGCGGTTTGACCTGGTGGTGGAATCGGCCACGCGCGCGGGGCAGCAGGTACACGTGCCCGAGCGTATCCAGCTGGGCTGGACCAGCGGGTTCTCGCCCGCCGCGGAAGGGCCGCTGTGGGAACTGGCCAGCCGGGGCCCTTCCGTGAGGGCTGGGGACCGCTGGCGCTTCACGGTGCGCTTGCGCAGTCCACACGGTCTGTCCAACCCTCACGGTTTCGACCGCGAGCACTGGCTCTGGGAGCGTGGCATTCAGGCCACCGGTCATGTGAAGAGCGGGCCACGCGACCCGGCGCCCGAGCGGCTGGGGGCTACCTGGCACCACCCGCTGGACGCATGGCGCCAGAGCGTGAGCGAGCGCATCGACGAACGTGTGGACAACCAGCGCGCCGCTGGTGTGCTGGCCGCGCTGGTGGTGGGGGATCAATCGGCCATCGTGGGCTGAGGTAAAAAAGTCGTTCGCCCACAAACCTAGTCAAACCGCCAATGTGGCACTCTCGCCGATAAATCACGAAAAGAAAGTTGTTCGGTTGTCCAATCAGCAGCAATCACAAAACAAGTAAAAGAGCTGTTCGTTTTGAAAATTGCCGCCCGCAAGCGCCAGTGCGCTAGTAGTTTTTCTTTTGCGAGCCATAGCAGTTGAATCCCTTCAATTTGCTGGGGCAGAAGTTGAGACTGGGGAGCTCTTCTATACGGTGTACGTACGAGCAAGATGGCATCGCAGGCAGTGAAACGCCAAGTGCTATACTGGAAAAAGACAGAGGCCTGTAAAGCTATATTTAACTTAGTTATCGCTCGACAGCCTCGCGCAAACATGCTTCACGCATGTTGTCCCGGGGGTAGACGCGCTTAAGCCCCTGACTCTGCAATTTTGCTGCGTTGCTGAGTCCGATCCTGCAGCAGGTTAAGCCCACATAAGTGGGCTTACGTTTTTCTGGGGGCATCTTGTGAGTAATAAACTTTTCGTAGATGTCCCTGAAGCCGTAGCAAATCAATTGCGAGATGGCTTACGTGCAAAGCTGGCGGAAGAAGACGTATCAGAGATTCTTGGCGCTCGCTTGGTGCCCTACATCAACGCGGTGCTACCTGAAAAATGGTCGTACAAGTCATTCTTTGCACCGGGAGCAAGCGCCAGCTTGCGGGTTTTCGTCGATGGTT
>JBBQSX010000108.1:0-12726 GCA_038213545.1 Burkholderiales bacterium | reverse complement strand
GCCGCTGGAAGGCCGGTGAAACCAGCGCAGCAGCGCATAGCCCCAACGCACGGGCAGGCCAAACGCATCTTTGAGGATTTCAGGAAACCTGGTGTGGAACGCGGTGGTGAAGGGCCAGCGGCGCCGCAGGCAATGGCGTCGCGCTGCCCAACCCAGCGGGCCTTCGGTGGCGATGTGGATGGCGTTCGCTTCGGCACTGTCCATGAGTTGACGCAGACGTGCACCAGGGAGCCATGCGATCTGGATGCTGGGGAACCCGGGACAAGCTCGGGTGCGGAACTGCCCGGGCTGAATCACCACCACCTCGTGGCCGCTGATCTGGAGTTGGCGAACCAGCTCAGCCAGCGTGGTGGCGACCGAATTCGCCTGGGGTTGCCAGGCGTCCGTCACGATCAATATTTTCATTGTTGTCTCCCTGGGCACCAGCGGGTACCGCGGTCTGTGGGCTCCAGTGCACGAGCTCCAGGCGACCGTCCATGTGCTCGACCAAGGCAGAGAGGCTTTCAACCCAATCGCCGTCGTTGCAGTAGAGCGTGCCGTCGATGGTGCGCATTTCGGGGCGGTGTATGTGCCCGCAAACCACCCCCTGGTAACCACGCGAGCGGGCTTCTGCGGCCACTGCGCGCTCGAAGTCGGTCACGTAGTTCAGAGCGCTCTTGACCTTGTGCTTGAGGTACTGCGAGAGCGACCAATACGGCAGCCCCATGCGGGCACGCAGCGAATTGAGGTGGCGATTGAGCTTGAGGGTGAACTCGTAGGCGTTGTCGCCCAGGTAGGCGAGCCACTTGGCGCACTGGATCACGCCGTCGAAATAGTCGCCGTGCACCACCCACAGGCGACGACCGTCGGCGGTGGTGTGCACCGCCTCGTTGGCCACCTCGATGCCGCCGAAGTTGTGGCCGTCGAACTGGCGCGCAAACTCGTCGTGGTTACCGGGCACAAAAACCACGCGACAACCCTTGCGTGAGCGGCGCAAGAGCTTCTGCACCACATCGTTGTGTGCCTGCGGCCAGAACCATTTGCGGCGCAGTTGCCAGCCGTCGATGATGTCGCCCACCAGGTACAGCGTCTGGCTCGGGTGGTGCTTGAGGAAATCCAGCAGCGGGCGCGCCTGGCACCCGGCGGTGCCCAAATGCAGATCGGATATGAAAACGGCCCGAAAACGGGCACGTTCACCACCTTCGCCCGGGCCGTCGTCGTCGCTGGCGCCGTCGGCATCCCACGATCCGCCCAAGGCCTGCCCTGGCGGCTGGCCGCTCTTGAGAGCCCAACCACCCAGCACGTCGAGGGCGGCTCGCATCAGGCCACCAGGAAGTGTTTGCGGTAGCGTGCTGGCAAGCCGCTCAGTCGCATGAGCATTGGCAGGTCGGCCGCATTAAAATCCGGATTCCAGGCCGGTGGTCCCATCACCTTGGCGCCGAAGCGCAGATAGCCCTTGATCAGCGCGGGTGGCTGCACATTCAGCGTGTCGTCCAGCCGCTCCACCGGCAGCGGCAGACGCGGGCGCACATGGAAGTCGATCGGAGCCAGGTGCGTGGCCTTGAGCTGGCGCCAGATGCTGGCCGCCGCATGGCCTCCACCCACCATGCCGTGCGGGCCTTCGTGCTGCATGGGGATGCTGGCGCAGCCGATCATGGTGTCGAGCTGGTTGCGATCCATGAAACCGGCCAGCGCGCTCCACAGCGCAACGATCACGCCGCCGTGGCGGTGGTCGCGGTGCACGCAGCTGCGCCCCACTTCGATCATGCGCCCGCGCACCGCACGCAGACGGGTCAGGTCGAATTCGGTGTCGATGTGGGTGCTGCCCACACGCTTGGCCTGTGCGGGGGTGAGGACGCGGCAGGTGCCGATCACCTTGCGGGTGCCCTTGTCACGCACCAGCAGGTGTTCGCAAAAATCGTCGAACAGGTCCACGTCGTGACCTGGAACGGTCTTGGGCAGACGGGCGCCCATCTCGGTGGCAAACACGTCGAACCGGAGCTTCTGCGCTTCGCGCACCTCGCCTTGTTGGCGCGCCCAGGACACTTCGATGCCGCGTTCCGCGGGCTGTCCAGCTACCGGGGCGAAGACAGCTGGCGCCGCGGTGGAGTGGTGAATCAAGATGGTGTTCATGACCTTGCAGTCTGAAAAGCGGTCGTTACCCTCTCAAGGCATTCGCATGAAGTTTTGGTGACAGGCACGGCAGCACTGCGCGTCATCCCGGTGTCACACAGCGTCCTTATGATTCAACCATTCTTGAAATAATGAACAACACCTCAACCCCGGAAAGAACACCATGAAAGTTGGCATCAACGGCATGGGCCGCATCGGCCGCCTGGCCTTGCGCGCCGCCCTCGGCGCCGCCGAACGCGAAACCAAAGATCCGCGCACTGGCAACCGGCTGGAGGTGGTGCACCTCAACGAGCTGAAGGGCGGTGCCGCTGCCACCGCCCACCTGCTCGCCTTTGACAGCGTGCAAGGCAAATGGCGCGCCGACATTGCGGCAGAGGGGGAAGACGCCATCCGCATTGAGCAGCACCGCATGGGCTTCACCTCGCACGCCACGCCGGGCGACATTCCCTGGGGCGAGCTGGGTGTGGAACTGGTGCTGGAGTGCACCGGCAAGTTCCTCACGCCAGACACCATTCAAGGTCACCTCGACCGAGGTGCGAAGCGGGTGATCGTGGCCGCACCTGTGAAGACCGGCGGTGTGCTCAACATCGTCGTGGGGGTGAACGAAGCGCTGTATGAGCCCGCGCGCGACCGCATCGTGACCGCCGCTTCGTGCACCACCAACTGCCTGGCGCCGGTGGTGAAGGTGGTGCACGAGGCCATCGGCATCCGCCACGGGCAGATCACCACGCTGCACAACCCGACCAACACCAACCTGGTGGTGGACGCGCCACACAAGGACCTGCGCCGCGCACGCAGCGCGCTGATGAGCCTGGCGCCCACGACCACCGGCAGCGCCACCGCCATTGCGCTGATCTACCCCGAGCTCAAGGGCAAGCTCAACGGCCACGCGGTGCGCGTGCCGGCGCTCAACGCGTCGCTGACCGACTGCGTGTTCGAGCTGCGGCGCGAGACCACGGTGGACGAAGTGAATGCCTTGTTCGAGGCCGCTGCGAAGGGCCAGTTGGCCGGCATCCTGGGCTACGAGACGCGCCCGCTGGTCAGCGTGGACTACGCACGCGACACGCGCTCCAGCATCGTGGACGCGCCCTCCACCATGGTGACCGATGGCACATTGCTCAAGGTCTACGCCTGGTACGACAACGAGATGGGCTACGCCTGCCGCATGGTCGATCTGGCCTGCCACATGCGAGCTGTCGGCATCTGACCCCACCGAACCAAACTCCGTTCGGGCTGAGCCTGTCGAAGCCCTCCCACACCCATGAACACCGCCGAACGCCACTACGCCATCGTCACCGCCGCTTACTGGGGCTTCACGCTCACCGACGGCGCGCTGCGCATGCTGGTGCTCCTGCACTTCTACCGGCTGGGCTACTCGCCCTTCACGTTGGCGTTTCTGTTCCTGCTGTACGAGGCCGCGGGCATCGTGGCCAACTTCGTGGGCGGCTGGCTGGCCACGCGCTACGGCATCACGCGAATGCTCACCGTGGGTCTGGTCACCCAGATCATCGGCTTCACCGTGCTCTCGTTCCTCGATCCGGGCTGGAGTGCGGCAATGTCGGTGGCTTGGGTGGTGCTGGCGCAGGGCATCTGCGGGGTAGCCAAAGACCTCACCAAGACCGCGAGCAAGTCCGCCATCAAGGTCACGGCCGACCAGGCGAAGAATCAGGGTTCTGGCCAGCTCTTCAAGTGGGTGGCCTGGTTCACCGGCAGCAAGAACGCCATGAAGGGCATCGGCTTTTTCCTGGGAGGTCTCCTTCTGCAGTCCCTGGGCTTTCAGCACGCGCTGTGGGCCATGGCCACGCTGCTGGCGCTGGTGCTGGTGGGCGTGGTGACCTCTCTGCCGCAGATGATGGGCAAGAGCAAGGCATCGAAATCGGCCAAGGAACTGTTTGCCAAGAACACCGGCGTGAACGTGCTGGCTGCGGCGCGCGTGGTCCTGTTCGGCGCTCGCGATGTCTGGTTCGTGGTGGGAGTGCCGGTGTACCTGTACTCGCAGGGCTGGACCTTCACCATGGTCGGCACCTTTCTCGCGGTCTGGACCATCGGCTATGGCGCCGTGCAGGCCATGGCGCCCGCCTTCGTGAAACGCAGCACCGACGGGCTGAGCACCGAGGTGCCCGCCGCGCGGCTGTGGTCCGCGCTCCTCGCGCTGGTGCCCATGGGTCTTGCCCTGGCCGTGGTCCTGGATGCCCCCCACCTGCCCTGGGTGGTGGTGGGCGGGCTGGGCTTGTTCGGCTTTGCGTTCGCGGTGAACTCGTCCGTGCACTCCTACCTGGTGCTGGCCTACGCAGGCTCGGAGAAGGCAGCCGAAGACGTGGGCTTCTACTACGCGGCCAACGCACTGGGCCGCTTCAGCGGCACGCTGCTCTCGGGCCTGCTCTACCAGTGGGGTGGGCTGCTGTATGCGCTGCTGGGCTCGGCGCTCATGCTGGTCGTTTGCTGGCTGGCCACTCTCAAGCTGCCAACCCAAGCCACGCTGCAACGCACAACCGCTTGAAGGAGATTCCATGAACGAAACCCTCGCCGTCAAATCCCTCGGTGCACTGGCGCAAGAGACGCGACTTCGCATCTTCCGAGCGCTGGTGGCGCAAGGGCCCGAAGGCCTCACGCCGGGCCAGCTCAGCGAATCGCTGGGCGTGGCAAGTACGGCGCTGTCGTTCCACCTCAAGGAGCTCAGCCACGCCGGCTTGGTCTCGCAAGAGCGCAATGGCCGCCACCTGATTTACCGCGCCGAGTTCGGCGCAATGAATGACTTGCTGCAGTTCCTCACCGCCCACTGCTGCCAGGGTGAGCCCTGCGAAGTGACGTCCTCTGTTCCCGTCTGCACCACCTGCTGAAAGGCTTTCCATGACCACGTCCGCCTACAACGTCCTGTTCATCTGCACCGGCAATTCGGCCCGCAGCATCATGGCCGAGGCCATCCTCAACCAGCAAGGCGCAGGGCGATTTCGCGCGTACAGCGCAGGCAGCCACCCGGCTGGCGCGGTGAACCCCTACGCCATCGACCTGCTGGAGCGCAACCGCTTCAAGACCGAGGGCCTGCGCAGCAAGAACTGGAACGAATTCGCCGCAACCGATGCGCCGCACATGGACTTTGTGCTCACAGTGTGTGACAAGGCAGCCGGTGAGGTGTGCCCGGTCTGGCCCGGCCAGCCAGTGTCGGCCCACTGGGGTGTTGAAGATCCCGCTGCGGTGAAGGGCAGTGCAGAAACCATCCAGCGCGCGTTCAACGAGTGTTTCATCGTGCTGAACCGGCGCATCGCCCTGCTCACCGTGCTGCCCATCGACAAGCTGGACCAACTCGCGCTCAAGAAAGAGCTCGTTGGTATCGGCCAGGTGAAGAGCTGATGGGCCTTTTCGAGCGGTACCTGTCGGTATGGGTGGCGCTGGGCATCGCCGCGGGCGTGGGCCTGGGGCTGGTCGTGCCATCAGGCTTTCAGGCCGTGGCCAAGATCGAATACGCGCAAGTCAATCTGGTGGTGGCGGTGTTCATCTGGGTGATGATTTACCCGATGATGATCCAGATCGACTGGCACGCTGTGCGTGATGTGGGCAAGAAGCCGCAGGGTCTCCTGCTCACGCTGGTGGTCAACTGGCTGATCAAGCCCTTCACCATGGCCGCACTCGGCGTGCTGTTTTTCCAGTACCTGTTTGCGCCTTGGGTCGATCCGCAGTCGGCGAGCGAATACATCGCCGGTATGATCCTGCTGGGTGTGGCGCCTTGCACGGCCATGGTGTTTGTGTGGAGTCAGCTCGTCAAGGGCGACGCCAACTACACGCTCGTGCAGGTGTCGGTAAACGATCTGATCATGGTGGTGGCGTACGCGCCGATTGCGGCTTTCCTGCTCGGCGTGACCAACGTGACCGTGCCGTGGGAAACGCTGCTGCTCTCCACACTGCTTTACGTGGTGCTGCCGCTGGTGGCGGGCATGCTCACGCGCCAGCTCCTGCTGCAGCGTGGGTCCGTTGAGCTGCAGGCCTTCGTGGCCGCGCTCAAGCCGTGGTCGGTGGTGGGTTTGATCGCCACCGTGGTGCTGCTGTTTGGCTTCCAGGCCCAGACCATCGTGCGCCAGCCGCTGATCATCGTGCTGATCGCCGTGCCGCTGGTGCTGCAGAGCTATGGCATCTTCTTCATCACCTGGTGGGGCGCGAAGTGGCTCAAGCTGCCGCACAACGTGGCCGGCCCGGCCTGCCTGATCGGGACCTCCAACTTTTTCGAGCTGGCTGTGGCCGTGGCGATCTCGCTCTTCGGTCTGAACTCCGGCGCCGCGCTGGCCACCGTGGTCGGGGTGTTGGTGGAAGTGCCGGTGATGCTGTCGCTGGTGGCATTGGTCAACGCGTGGCGACCGGCCGACACAGCCGTTCGCGCTTGACACCTTGAACACCATGACCCAGCTGCCCACCGACCTGCCCCCCGTGTCAGTCGACCACTTCCGTGTGCCGGACGTTCACTGCCTGCGCCCCCTCAACCCATCGACCCACCCACCCCGCATCCTGCTGCTCTACGGCTCCCTGCGGCCGCGCTCTTTCAGCCGCCTGCTGGTCGAAGAGTCCGTGCGCCTGCTGCAAGCCATGAGCGCCGAGGCGCGGGTGTTCAACCCCAGCGGCCTGCCATTGCCGGACGACGCGCCTGACACCCACCCCAAGGTGGTCGAGCTGCGCGAACTGGCGGCCTGGGCCGAAGGCATGGTGTGGTGTTCGCCCGAACGGCACGGCGCCATGACCGGCATCATGAAAACCCAGATCGACTGGATACCGCTGGCCCTCGGCGCGGTGCGGCCCACGCAAGGAAAAACCTTGGCCCTGATGCAGGTCAGCGGCGGGTCCCAGTCGTTCAATGCCGTCAACCAGATGCGGGTGCTGGGGCGCTGGATGCGGATGATCACGATCCCCAACCAATCATCGATCGCCAAGGCGTTTCAGGAGTTCGACGAGCGAGACCGCCTCAAACCCTCGGCCTATCTCGATCGGGTGATCGATGTGCTGGAGGAGCTGGTCAAGTTCACCTGGCTCACGCGCGATGCATCGCCGTACCTGGCAGACCGCTACAGCGAGCGCAAGGAAACCGCGGAAGACCTGATGAAGCGCGTCAACCAAAGCGCCCTCTGAACGCTGGACGGGGCCTGAGAGAATACGGCGCTGTGACGCCCTCAACCACCTGTCTGACCCATGCCCTGCAGTGCCACCCGGCCACACCGGCGGGTTTGCCGCTGGAGGTGTCGGTGGTCATGAGTCTGGTCAACGATGGCATCCATCTGGTGTATGCGGTCAGTGGCGACACCTCATGCCTGCGCATCCCCCCCACCACCGCGCGCGGCCCGGCCGACGGCCTGTGGCAGCACACCTGCCTGGAAGCCTTTGTGGCAGCCGAAGGTGACGAGGCTTATCGCGAATTCAACTTCTCGCCCTCGGGCCAGTGGGCGGCCTACCGCTTTGCTGGTGAACGGCAGCGCGACACCTCCTCCGCACCCGACCTGCCCGAACCTGTGATGCAACTCACCGTCACACCGACGCTTCTCACGCTGGACGTGCAGCTTCCCCTGGCCGCCCTGCCCTCACACCGTCTGGAACTCGCGATGTGCGCCGTCTTGGAAGAACACAACGGGCGCCTGAGCTACTGGGCGCTGCAGCACCCGCAAGCCCGCCCCGATTTCCACCACCCCGCCGGGCGCTCACTGCGCCTGGCCCTGCCCCAGAACTGACCGCCATGCAATTCGGCCTTGATCTTTTCCTGCAAGACCCTGCCCTTCGCGCGCCGCTCAAAGGTCGGCGCGTCGCCCTTCTGGCCCACCCGGCTTCCGTCACCCGCGACCTCACGCACGCGCTCGACGCACTGGCCGCGCTGCCCGACGTGACGCTGTCGGCCGCCTTCGGGCCCCAGCATGGCCTGCGCGGCGACAAGCAGGACAACATGGTCGAGTCGCCCGACTACCTGGACCCTCAACTGGGCATTCCGGTGTTCAGCCTTTACGGCGAAGTGCGCCGCCCCACCGACGCGATGATGGCCAGCTTCGACGTGCTGCTGGTCGACCTGCAAGACCTCGGCTGCCGCATCTACACCTTCATCACCACGCTGCGCTATGTGCTGGAAGCCGCTGCGCAACACGGAAAGACCGTGTGGGTGCTGGACAGGCCCAACCCGGCCGGGCGCCCCATCGAAGGCCTCACGCTGCGCGAAGGGTGGGAGAGTTTTGTGGGCGCCGGCCCCATGCCCATGCGCCACGGAATGACCATGGGCGAACTCGGCCACTGGTTCATTGCGACGCTGGGCTTGAAGGTCGACTACCGCGTGATCACCATGACCGGCTGGCAACCCGAGGCCGCTCCCGGCTTTGGCTGGCCCACCGAGCGCAGCTGGGTCAACCCCAGCCCCAACGCCGCCAACCTGAGCATGGCTCGCGCCTACGCCGGCACGGTGATGCTGGAGGGCACCACGCTGTCCGAAGGGCGCGGCACCACCCGCGCGCTGGAGTTGTTTGGCGCTCCGGGCATCGACGTGCCGCGCCTTCTTGCCGACATGCGCCGCATCGCACCGCTGTGGCTGCAGGGTTGTGTGCTGCGCCCATGCTTTTTCGAGCCCACCTTTCACAAGCACCAGGGACAGCTGTGCGCCGGGGTGCAGATCCATGTGGAAGACCCGAGCCACTACAACCATGCAGCCTTCAAACCTTGGCGGCTGCAGGCGCTGGCGTTTCGCGCGCTGCGCTTGCAGTCGCCCGGCTACCCGTTGTGGCGCGATTTCGCCTACGAGTACGAACACGACCGCCTGGCCATCGACCTCATCAATGGCGGCCCGCTGCTGCGCGAGTGGGTGGACGATGTGAGCGCCTCGCCCGACGTGCTGGAGACGGCTGCCGCTGCCGACGAAGCGGCCTGGGCGGCAGAACGCGTGCCCTTCCTGCTCTACTGAAGCAGCTTCAGCGCAGCCATTTCTGCATGAAGCGGGCGGTGCCCATCGCCGGGTCGAGCTGGTAGCCCCCAAAGCCGAGACGGTCGTACAGGCGCACGGCCGGAAGGTTGCCCGAGAGCACCTCCAGCGTCATCTTCACCGCACCCCGCTCCTTCGCGATGGATTCGGCCAACGCCAGCATCTGCTCGGCAATGCCTCGCCCGCGGTGGCTGGCCAACACAGCCACGTCGTGCACATTCACCAGTGGCTTGCAGGCAAAGGTGGAGAAGCCTTCGATGCAGTTCACCAAGCCCACCGGCTGAGCACCGTCGAAAGCGAGCACGCTGTAGGCTTGCGGCCGCGCAGCGAGTTCGCCCACGAGATTCTGTTTCGCGAAGTCCGACAGGCCTTCGCCACCCCCTGCCGGATCATTCGCGTAGGCATCGAGCAGCAGCACCAGCGCCGCTGCGTGCGCGGGGTCGGCGTAGTCGGCACGAACGGCGGTGATGGCGCTCGGTGGAATACCTTCGCCCTGCGGGCTGCGGTGCGCGCTGGCTTGGGAACGGCCCGGCGCTGCGCTCATACCGGCACCTGCGCGCGCACGGCGGTCACCAGGCGTTCGGCACAGTTCAACGCCTTTTGTGGATCGCGCGCTTCCACCATCACACGCAGCAACGGCTCAGTCCCGCTGGCGCGGATAAGCACACGACCACTCTCCCCCAGCTCGGCCTCCACCGCTTGTGTCTGCTGCGCCAGAAAGGTGTTGGTCTTCCAGTCCTGCCCAGGCTGCAAGCGCACATTGATCAGCGTCTGCGGGAACAGCGTCACGTCGGCCAGCAACTGCGCCATGGTCTTGCCGCTGTCCACACAGGCGTGCAGCACCTGCAGGGCCGACACCAGGCCGTCGCCGGTGGTGTGGCGGTCGAGCACCAGCAAATGGCCAGAGCCCTCGCCGCCAAGAATCCAGCCGTGTTTTTCCAGCTCTTCGAGCACGTAACGGTCGCCCACTTTCGCGCGCACGAACTTCACACCGCGCGCCTTCAGCGCAACCTCCACCGCCATGTTCGTCATGAGCGTGCCCACCACACCAGGCACGTCGTGGTCACGCGCCAGCCGGTCGGACACGATGAGGTACAGCAGTTCGTCGCCGTTGTAAAGGCGGCCGGTGGCGTCCACCATCTGCAGCCGATCCGCATCGCCGTCGAGTGCGATGCCGTAGTGCGCGCCATGCGCTTTCACAGCCTCCACCATGGCCTGCGGATGCGTGGCGCCCACGCCATGGTTGATGTTCAGGCCGTCGGGCGAGCAGCCTATTCTGATGACCTCAGCGCCCAGCTCGTGAAACACGGCTGGCGCGATCTGGTAGGCCGCACCGTTGGCACCATCCACCACGATCTTCAGGCCCTTGAGCGAGAGGTTGTGCGAACAGGTGCTCTTGCAGAACTCGATGTAGCGCCCAGCAGCGTCTTCCATGCGGCGCGATTTGCCCAGCTCGGACGATGCCGCCCAGACGGGGGCTTCGTCGAGTGCGGCCTCGACGGCGTGCTCCCAGTCGTCAGGCAGCTTGGTGCCCATGGCACTGAAGAACTTGATGCCGTTGTCGGCAAAGGGGTTGTGGCTGGCGGAGATCACCACGCCCAGGTTGGCGCGCTGGGCCCGCGTGAGGTAGGCCACCGCCGGTGTCGGTACGGGGCCGAGCAGCACCACGTCGACACCGGCCGAGTTGAAACCGGATTCCAGCGCGGCTTCGAGCATGTAGCCCGAGATGCGCGTGTCCTTGCCGATCAGTACCGTGGGGTGCGCATCGGTGCGGCGCAGCACGCGACCCACCGCGTGGGCCAGCCGCAGGACGAAGTCGGGGGTGATGGGGGCCTGGCCGACGGTACCGCGGATGCCGTCTGTGCCGAAGAATTTGCGGGGCATGTTGTGTCCTCAATGTTGTTCTGTGTGTGAGTCTGCGGGCGCTGCGTCAGCAGTTGGCGGGCGCGGGAACCAGGTTGGATTATCGGGGGGCACCACGGCGCTCAAGCTGGCTGGATGGCCTGCCAGATTCTCAAGGCGTCCACGGTCTCGCGCACATCGTGCACACGCACCACGCGCGCTCCACGCTCCACCGACAGCACGGCTGCGGCCACGCTCGCGGCCACGCGGTCGGCGGGCACCTCGCGCCCGGTGGCCGCGCCCAACGACGACTTGCGCGACCAGCCCGCCAGAACAGGCCAGCCCAGGGCCATCAGCTCGCTTTGGCGCGCCAGCAGGCTGAAGTTCTGCGCCACGGTCTTGCCGAAGCCCACCCCCGCGTCGAGCACGACGCGCTCGCGCGCCACACCGCGTCCGGTGAGCTCGATGGCTCGCTCGCGCAGGAAAGCTACCACCGCGGGCACCACTTCACCCTCCATCGGCGCCACCTGCATGGTCTGTGGATCGCGGTGCATGTGCATCAGGCAGACCCCACAACGTGGGTGCGCGGTCACCACATCCAGCGCCGCGCCGCGGCGCAGCGCCCAGATGTCGTTGACGATATCGGCACCCGCTTCCAGCACGGCCTGCATCACCTCGGGCTTGTAGGTGTCCACCGAAACCGGAACGCCCAGCTTCACCGCTTCTCGCACCACAGGCAGAACGCGCGCCAACTCTTCGTCCAGGGGCACGGCTGGGCTGCCGGGTCGGGTCGACTCACCCCCTATGTCGAGCATGCGCGCACCGTCCCGGATGAGCTGTTCGCAGTGCACCAGTGCGGCCGAAGTGCCGGCGTGCTGGCCCCCGTCGGAAAAGGAATCGGGCGTCACGTTGACGATCCCCATGACCTGCGGCGTGGAGAGGTCGATGTCGAAGCGGGTGGTCTGCCAATACATGAAGGTGTTCGAGTCGGAAACGACAACGGGGCCGAAGCCCCGTGTGTCTGGTTGGAAACCCGGACCGCTCAGGCGGCCGTGGGTGCCGGATCGGTCGCCACGGCGGGCGAGCCACCGCTGCCACCGCCACCACCCACAGATGGGTTGCGCGGCGTCCAGTCCTTGGGAGGACGGGGAGGCTTGCCGGCCATGATGTCGTCGATCTGCTCGGCGTCGATGGTTTCCCACTCGAGCAGCGCCTTGGCCATGGCGTGCATCTTGTCGCTGTTCTCTTCGATCAGGTCGCGCGCCAGTTTGTACTGCGCGTCGATGATGCTGCGCACCTCGGCGTCCACCTTTTGCATGGTGGATTCGCTCATGTTGGTGGTCTTGGTCACCGAGCGGCCCAGAAACACTTCACCCTCGTTCTCGGCGTAGACCATCGGGCCCAGTGCATCGGTCATGCCGTAGCGCATCACCATGTCACGGGCGATCGTCGTGGCGCGTTCGAAGTCGTTGCTGGCACCGGTGGTCATCTGGTTCATGAACACTTCTTCGGCGATTCGGCCACCGAACAGCATGCTGATCTGGTTCAGCATGTAGTCTTTGTCGTAGCTGTAACGGTCCTGCGCCGGCAGGCTCATGGTCACGCCCAGTGCACGACCACGCGGGATGATGGTGACCTTGTGCACCGGGTCGCACTTGGGCAGCAGCTTGCCGATGAGCGCGTGGCCAGACTCGTGGTAGGCCGTGTTGCGGCGCTCTTCCTCGGGCATGACCATGCTCTTGCGCTCGGGGCCCATCAAAATCTTGTCCTTGGCTTTTTCGAAGTCCTGCATCTCCACGGTGCGCGCGTTGCGGCGGGCAGCCATCAGGGCGGCTTCGTTG
>JBBQSX010000107.1:0-12729 GCA_038213545.1 Burkholderiales bacterium | reverse complement strand
GGGGCAGCGAACCTCGCGCAGCGGGGCAGCGTGGGGTGCTTTAAATGCCTTCAGCCTTGAGGCTGTTCAACCAGGCTTGGCGGGTGACTTCATCGAGCGCTTTATTGACCACCCCGCTGTCCGCCACCACCCGCAGCTTGTCCTGTTCGATCAGACGGTCCAGACCGCGGCGCGTCATTGAGAGTGAGCGTCCGTGAGGGCCGGAGAACAGAAACAGCGTGCCGTGCGGGCTGGCCCAAGTGATCTGGCAACGGGCGGCCTGGCCCTCCTGCCACATGTCGACCCAGGTGCCCACACTCAACTGTGACACCGGCTGCTGAGCGGCCATTTCCGCCTTGAGCTCCACCCAATCGCGCTGCATGGGCTGCGTGTCGACAAACGACGGCTGGGTATCGGGCAGGGACTCGGACGCGATGTCTTCCATGAACCCGGTGTCGCGCGCCTCGGCGGGCTGCATCCAGGGCTCCAGATCGATGTCTCCCTGCTGACTGGGTGGGGAATCTTGCGGCGGCTCGGCGCGCTGGGTCTTGTAGGCGGCTTCGTGCAGGCCCATCAGAGCCTGGAAAAACGCTTCTGCCTGCTCCCTCGGATAGTCGATGGAGTCCAGGCCCTCGCGCAGGGTGCGAAGGACGCCGGGGATGATCTTGACCAGGCGCGGGCGGTTCAGGCTGGCCAGCGCGAGCTGACTCGACCACAGCAGGTCGGGCAGGATGTCGCTGTAGCGCAGGGCCGGGACTTCGGAGGCATCCATGCCTGTGGCGTTGGAGACTTCCAGTCGCGCCTGCGCCACCACCTGCGCCCATGGGCCAGTGAGGAAACGCCGCACCACACCCGGTGAACGGGCAAAGTCATTGCGGGAACGAAATTCGGCGGCAACACGCTCGGCCAGCAGGTTGCGTTGCTCCACCCGCACCAGCGTCTTCACGGCCAAGCCGCGCGCCTGCACCTGCTCAGGCGCCATCGCCTCGGTCTGCGACCGGTTGAAGCCTTGCAGCAAGCTGGAAAAACGATCGGTCAGCTCGCCGCCCGGGTTCTGCAGCGTGTCGATGATGCCGCGCACCTGGCGCGAAAACCCGGCGTAGCCACGGTCCTGCTCGTGCGTGTAGGCCAGGCTGTGCTCGGTGATTGCGTCGAGCAGGCGGCGCGCGGGATTCTGCCGGTCGGCGAAAAAGCGCGGTTCGGTGCGGGCCACTTGCAGCAGGGCAGGCTTCATGTCTTGCAGCATCTCGCGCACGGGAAGGAGCAATCGCTCGTCAGCAGAAATCTGCTTCAGCATGAGCGAGACCACCTCGCTGGCCAGCGTGCGCACCATGGCGTTGCCAGCCCCGTCAGGGCCGGGCACTCGCTCGCCATCCTCACTGGGCTGGTTCAGGTTACCCACCAGCAACTGGTGCAGGTGGTCCAAGGTGAGCAGTGCCACGGAGCCAGGCGCTGCTTCTTCCTGCGGCGCTCCAACGCGCCGGCCCGCTGGCACATCGCCAGTGAACGGACGCGAGTCGGGCGACTGGACCACGGCATACCCCGCAGCCTGCACGCCCATGCGGTCGAGCAAGGCGCTCAGCCGCGTGTAGAGGCCCTGAAGCTCGTTGCCCAGTGAAATCGCGCCGGTCTGCAACCATCGCGAACGAACAGCGGGTCCGATGTGCAGCCCCTTGAGCGTCTTCATCAATGCCCCGACCACCACGTCTGCGCGCAAGGGGTTGGCGTCTGCATGGACCAGCTGCATGCCTTGCGCCGTGCACAGGCGGGCGGTGAGCTCCACAGTTTCCTGGTCCACCGTCATG
The DNA here is from genome assembly GCA_038213545.1 of Burkholderiales bacterium. Lineage (GTDB taxonomy): Bacteria > Pseudomonadota > Gammaproteobacteria > Burkholderiales > Burkholderiaceae_C > Hydrogenophaga. The sequence continues at coordinate 10,945 of JBBQSX010000107.1, read as the reverse complement.
CTCACGATCTGCTGCACGCGCGCGAGCTCCACCGTTTCCTGCACCTGGTCGTCGCCCATGAGCTCCAGTTCGTCGAAGCTCACCGTCTTGGCTGGACGGTTCAGGGTATCGGACGCGGGCAAAGCGTTGCCCACGGCGTCGGCCAGTGCGGCGAGAAACCGGGTGGCGATCAGATCGCGGTGGGATTCGAGCGCGGTGCGCGCCTCGACCAGGCCTTGTTTGTCGTTGAGGTGCCTGGCCGACAGCTCCTTGTCCTTGAGCGCGGCTTGCAGTTTGTCCAGCCAACGGGGCACCCACTCGCGCGTCTGGACGAGGGCCTCCTTGAGGCAGGCGTCAAAGGCCTGGGGCTGGGCATCCATGCGGGCGGTCTCTTTCGGTGAAATGGGCCAAATTGAGGTTTGGCTCATTGTGACGAAGCAGCACCCGGTTCACAACGGGAAAAAGGCGCCGAAAGCGCCGCCAGTTCAAGCCTTCAGCAGGAGGCTGCGCCAGCCCTCGGACCCCAGATCGCGCAGAGTCTGCAGGTTGCGCTCGACGATGGCATCGGCATCACCACCTTCGCTGGCCACCGCGCGCTCGACACTCTCTTCTCGCAGCAGGTGCAGCGTGGGAAAGGGCGCGCGGTTGGTGCAATTGGTCACGTCGTCGGGCTCGGTGCCCTCGAACTGAAACAAGGGGTGAAACGGAGCGACCTGGATCACACCCTCAAGCTCATGCTCTGCCACCACATCGTCCACCACGTTGAGGAAATCGTTGAAAACCTCGAAGTCGGGGAACAGGGTGGCATGCACCAGCAGCGTGGTGTCGATTTCTTCTGCCGGCGTGTTCACCAGCAAGCTGAGTTCGCGGTCAAGGTCGTCCAGAAACGCGTCCAGATGGCGCGCCTGGCTGACCACGATGCGCACCTGGTTCTTCACATACACCGCCCGTGCAAACGGACACAGGTTCAGGCCGATGACGGCCTTTTCCAGCCAGTGGCGTGTGGCGGCTTCGACGTCCAGCATCACTTCAGCGCTTTGAAGCGCATGCGCTTGGGTTTGGCGCCCTCTTCACCCAGACGCTTCTTCTTGTCGGCCTCGTACTCCTGGTAGTTGCCGTTGAAGAACACCCACTGGCTGTCGCCCTCGGCGGCCAGGATGTGCGTGGCGATGCGGTCGAGGAACCAGCGGTCGTGGCTGATGACCAGCGCGCAACCGGCGAATTCGAGCAAGGCGTCTTCGAGTGCGCGCAGGGTTTCCACGTCCAGATCGTTCGAGGGTTCGTCCAGCAGCAACACGTTGCCGCCTTCGGCCAGGGTCTTGGCCAGGTGCAGGCGCCCGCGTTCACCACCCGAGAGGCTGCCCACACGCTTTTGCTGGTCGCCACCGGAGAAGTTGAAACGACCGCAATACGCGCGGCTGGGCATCTGGAACTTGCCCACGGTGATCATGTCCAGGCCGCCCGAGACGTCTTCCCACACCGTCTTTTCATTCTGCAGGTCGTCGCGGCTCTGGTCCACCACGGCCATGCGCACAGTCTGGCCAATCTTCACTTCGCCGCTGTCGGGCTGCTCCTTGCCCGAGATCAGCTTGAACAGCGTCGACTTGCCGGCACCGTTGGGGCCGATGATGCCGACGATGGCACCCGCCGGGATCTGAAAGCTGAGGTTGTCGATGTGCTGGCGGTCACCAAAGCTCTTGCTGACGTTCTTGAACTCGAACACTTCGTTGCCCAGGCGCTCGGCCACGGGAATGAAGATTTCGTTGGTCTCGTTGCACTTCTGGTAGTCCACATCGCTCAGCTCTTCAAACCGAGCCAGGCGCGCCTTGCTCTTGGCCTGGCGGCCCTTGGGGTTCTGGCGCACCCATTCCAGTTCCTTCTTCATGGCCTTGGTGCGCGCGTCTTCGGTGCGCTGCTCCTGCTCCAGGCGGGCTTCCTTCTGCTCCAGCCAGGTCGAGTAGTTGCCTTTGTAAGGAATGCCGTGGCCACGGTCGAGTTCGAGAATCCACTCGGCCGCGTTGTCCAGGAAATAGCGGTCGTGGGTAATGGCCACCACGGTGCCGGGGAAGCGCTTCAAGAACTGCTCCAGCCAGTCCACCGACTCGGCGTCCAGGTGGTTGGTGGGTTCGTCGAGCAGCAGCATGTCGGGCTTGGACAGCAACATGCAGCACAGTGCCACGCGGCGTTTTTCACCGCCGGAGAGCACGCCGACCTTGGCGTCCCATGGCGGCAGGCGCAATGCGTCGGCCGCGATTTCGAGCTGGTGTTCTCCGTCGGTTCCCGAGGTGGAGATGACGGCTTCGAGCTGGGCCTGCTCGGCGGCCAGCGCGTCGAAGTCCGCGTCTTCCTCGGCGTAGGCGGCGTACACCTCTTCCAGGCGCTTCTGCGCGGCGCGCACGCCACTCATGCTGTTTTCCACCGCTTCGCGCACGCTTTGCTCGGGGTCGAGCTGTGGCTCTTGTGGCAAGTAGCCGATGCGGATACCTGGCATCGGAATGGCTTCGCCTTCGATTTCCTTGTCGATGCCGGCCATGATCTTGAGCAGCGTGGACTTGCCCGAACCGTTGGTGCCGAGCACGCCAATCTTGGCGCCGGGGAAGAAGGACAGCGAAATGTCCTTGAGGATCTGACGCTTGGGCGGCACGATTTTGCCGACCCGGTTCATGGAAAAGACGTATTGAGCCATTGCTGTGTGCCTGGGAAATCTGCGCCGAGGACCGGCGCGAAACCGCCAATTATCCCAGCATGCGACAATGCACCCCGTCGGGCACTTCAGTTGGCTCGACACCAGCCTTTCGCTGGGGTGCCTGCCAACCACTGGCGACACCAAACCCCTGAATCCATCTGCCCCAGACTGGCCGGGTTCTGCTTTCAACACCGAAGCAGTTCACGGAGTGGCCGATGCCCCCAGCGCCCTGGACGGGCGCCTCCAAAAAATGACCTTTGACGATCTGAATCTGGCCCCGGCCATCGTGCAAGCTGTGCGTGAGCATGGTTACGAAACCCCCACTCCCATCCAGGCCGAGGCGATTCCCGCCGTGCTGGCCGGGCGTGATCTGCTCGGTGGCGCCCAGACGGGCACCGGCAAGACCGCTGCCTTCACCCTGCCGCTGTTGCAGCGGCTGGCCGACGGTGAGCGCGCCAAGAACCGCTTTGGTGGTGTGGCCATTCGTGCTCTGGTGCTCACCCCCACCCGCGAACTCGCCGCGCAGGTTGAAGAGTCGGTGCGCACGTACGGCAAACACCTCACCCTGACCTCCACCGTCGTCTTCGGCGGCGTGGGCATGAACCCGCAGATCAACGCCATGAAACGGGGTGTGGACGTGCTGGTGGCCACCCCTGGCCGTTTGCTCGACCTGCAGCAGCAGGGATTCCTGGACCTCTCCGGCGTGCAGATGCTCGTGCTCGACGAAGCAGACCGCATGCTCGACATGGGCTTCATCCACGATGTGAAGAAGATCCTGGCCCTGGTGCCGAAAGACAAGCAGAGCCTGCTGTTCTCCGCCACCTTCAGCGACGAGATCCGCGATCTCGCGAGCAACCTGCTCAAGGACCCGCTGCACATCCAGGTGACCCCGCGCAACACCACGGTGCAGCGCATCACCCAGGTGATCCACCCGGTGGGCCGCGGCAAGAAGAAAGCGCTGCTGGTGCACATCATCAACCAGCACAACTGGAGCCAGGTGCTGGTGTTCACCCGCACCAAGTTCGGCGCCAACAACGTGGCCGAATTCCTCACGAAAAACGGCATCCAGGCGATGGCCTTGCATGGCAACAAGAGCCAGGGTGCCCGCACCCAGGCACTGGCCGGCTTCAAGAGCGGCGACATCCGCGCTCTGGTGGCCACCGACATCGCGGCGCGCGGTATCGACATCGACGAGCTGCCGCACGTGGTGAACTACGAAATCCCGAACGTCAGCGAAGACTATGTGCACCGCATCGGCCGCACCGGCCGCGCGGGCAACGACGGCGCTGCGGTCAACCTCGTGAGCCTGGACGAAGAGGGCTTCATGATGGAGATCGAGCGCTTCACCAAGCAGCGCATCCCCGTGCAGATGTTCCCCGAGTTCATGCCCGAGCCGGGTGAGAAAGCCGAGCCCATCGCCATGGGCCGCCAGACCATCTGGGGCGGTGCCGGCAAGCCGCCGAGCCGGGACGTGATGGCAGCCGCCGCCAAGGCGGCGCGCACGGAAATGATGCAGCGCGTGCGCGAGAAAAAAGCGGGTGAGCCGCAGCAAGCCCGCGGCAACGGCGGTGGCGGCGGTGGCCAGCGCCAGCGGCCAGCCGGTGACGGCGCCCAGATCGACGGCCCGCGCGGTGAAGGCCGCCGCGGTGGTGGCGGTCAGCGTGCGAACGGCAATGGTGGTGGTGGCCAGCCACGCAGCAACAACGGCCCACGCAACGGTGGTGGCCAGGGCCCGCGCCCACCGCGCCAGCAAGCCGAACGGGGTGAGCGCATGGACCGAGCACCGCGCGAAGACCGCGGCCCGCGTGAAGACCGCGAACCCGGCGCCGAGCGCCAGCCCGGCCCCAACGCCCACCTGGGCAGCCTGCGCATCAAGGAACCGCGCCCACGCGCAGCCAACCCGGGCGGCCAGCCCGACCCGCTGCGCACCAGCATCGACGCCATGCGCACCAGCAACCGCGGTGGCAAGGGCGGTGGCGGTGGTGGCGGCCGAGGCGGCCCACGCGGTGGTGGTGGCGGTGGTGGTGGCGGCAACGCCGATCCGCTGCGCACCAACTTCGGCAGGATCCGCTGAACGGGTCGCTGAACTACAGTGCGGTTATGCAAAACGACCGCACGCTTCCCTCTTCCGACGCCCCGTCTGCCTTCATCGGCAACGGGGCGTCGCCACGTTGGGCCACGCTCATGGTGGCCACCTGCAACGTGCTCAACCTGGCGCAGCCCGGTCGCCATTTCTACGACGGACAGGACCCCTACAGCCAGACGGAGTTCGATCGCAAGGTGGACTGGCTGGGCAACCGCTTCAAGGCGCTCAACGCCGACGTGATCTCGGTGCAGGAAGTCTGGGACGAGCTGGCCCTGCGCGCGGCCGTGGCGCGCAGCGGACTGCAATACAGCTCGGTGGTGGTGCCCGGTGCCGAGAACGGACCCGGACAGATCGGCGCGCAAGGCACGCCGCGCGTGGGTATCGTCACACGATTGAAACTAGAGTTGGTCGAGTCCCTCGTCAACTTCCCTCCCGCTGCCGTGGTGCAGGTGCCTGGGCTTGGTGCGCACACCCGGTTCGAGCGCCCGCCGCTGGTGGCAACTCTGCGCATGAAGCACGATCAGCCGGTGTGCGTGATCACGGCGCACCTCAAGAGCAAACGCCCCAAGTACCTGGAAGACGCCAGCGGCAAGACCATTGAAGACACCGACGACCTCGCGGTGCAGGCGCTGGGCTCCCTGCGTTCGCTCATCATGCGGGCCGCTGAAGCGTTGGCCCTTCGCCTGAAGGTGGTGGAACTGCTGCACCGCACAAGCCTGCCATTGGTGCTCATGGGCGACCTCAACGACAGCCCACACAGCGTGACCACGCAATTGATCGCCGCCACCTCACAGGTGGCTTATGACAAAAGCGCACGCGACAACGCGCTGTTCAGCGCGTGAGACGTGCAGGGAGAAGCGGCGCTGCGTCGCGACGTGGCCTATTCACACATCCACCAGGGCTACCCCGAGGTGCTCGACCAGGTGCTGGTGAGCGAAGAGTTTGTGGCCAGCAGCCGTGGTGCCATCGGCGACGTACGTCGTGTGGACGTGTTCAACGACCACCTGTTCGAGGGCCGCGACCGCACCCGCAGCGACCACGGTTTTGTGCGCGCGCTGCTGCGGCTCCGCTTGCCCGATGGGGCGTGAACCTCAGACCTTGACGAAGGCGGTGACCAGCGGCTCGTCACCCACCTGCCGGCTCCAGTGGCCATGCAACGTGGCGTCAAAGGCGGCACCCGCCGGCAGGGTGTCGGCAGAATAAAAATGATCGCCCGCGCTGAAGATGCGCGAACTGCCGTCCTGCAGCCCGATCTCCATCTGGCCGCGCAGCACGAACAACCACTGCGGGGCTTCGGTGCAATGAAACTGGCTGCGAAACCCCACCGGGCTCTGGCGCAACTGCAGGCCGCTGGCAGGCAAGACTTGCGACAGGCGCGCGGCCGGTGTTCCCCGGTCGAGGGCGACGGTTTCTTCTCGAAACCGCGCACGGCCATCGGTGTCTGTGAACAGAACGACCTTCTGGAACGGATTCATGAACGGCTCCTGAAAAATGGTGCACGGTTTTACCAGACAGCGGAGTGCACAAGGCGAAGCGCCCGGGGTCCTGCAAAGGACACCGGGCGCTGACGCCGCCAGCCTCATGGGCCAGCCGCGAAACTGATCACCAAGATCAGTTGGACTTCACGCTGCGCGAGTCCACCAGCTCTGCGCGCACGTCGTCACGGCTCTTGGCCTGCACGGTGGCTTCCACCGGGTAACGGCCAGGATTCACGTCCTTGAAGCGTGCGCCGGTCTGGCCGTCGGCCATCAGTTCACCGTTGCGGATGGCTTCAGCCAGCTCGGCTTTCACCTCAGCGCGGGTCTTGCCCTGTGCAACCACGGTCGGGGCGGGTGCGGCGGTGCGCGAGGCAGCGTACTGCGCGGGGAACGCTTCGTTGAAGCGGGCGCCGGTTTGGCCGTCGGCAATCAGATCGCCATTGGCTTGTGCCTGGGCCAGCTCGGCCTTCACTTCAGCGCGGGTTTTGGCGACCACGGTTGCCTGGGGGTACAGGTGCGGGCTGACCTGGTTGAAGCGCAGACCGGTTTCACCGTCGGCAATCAGATCGCCGTTGCGCTGGGCTTCGACGAGTTCGGCGCGAACCTGCTCGCGGGTCTTGGCAACGGAAGCGTCGGCGGCCAGGGCGTGGCCGGCAACGAGGGTGGAGAGAGCGATGGCAACAACAGACAGACGGGTTTTCATGACAGTTTCCTTTGGAGGGTTGAACATGCCGGTCGGTCCGTTGTGCGGTCTGACCGGCTTCGATGCCTCTGCGGAGGGTTTGCATGCATCGATGGGTTGAACTGTAAAGTTTCTGATCCCGATGAAAAATACCGCCATCATCGTTGTTGTGTTTCTATTTCAGCAACAATCAAGGCTTTCTCATTCGGGAAAACCCTTTCAAGGAGCCTCCTCATGGACCGACTCGCCTCGATGCGCGTCTTTCAAAAAGTGATCGACGAAGGCGGATTCGCAGCCGCGGGGCGGGCGATGGAGATGTCGCCAGCCGTCGTGACGCGGCTGGTGGCCGACCTGGAAGACCACCTGGGCACCAGGCTGCTGCACCGCACGACCCGGCGCGTGTCGCTCACCGACGCGGGTGAGAGTTACCTGGAACGGGTGCGTTTGATCCTGCAGGATCTCGACGAGGCCAACGCGCTGGTGAGTTCGCAAACCAGCGATCTCGCGGGCGTTCTGCGTCTGCTGGCGCCCCCCGTGCTGGCCACCCACGTGCTCGCGCCGCTGGTCAGCGGCTTCCGGCAGGCGTACCCCAAGATCCTGCTCGACATCGAGGTGGAATCGCACCGCGAGCCGCCCATCGAGGACTACGACATCACGCTGATGGGCACCCTGGCGTCGTTCGACGCAAACGTGATCGCGCGCAAGGTGCTCTCCAGCGTCACCGTGCTGCTGGCCTCGCCCGAGTACCTGCGCCGCAGGGGCACACCCGCACGTCCTGAAGACCTGGCGCGGCACGACTGCCTGCGCTTCAAGCCTGCAGCGGGTCGCAGCCGCGGGTGGCGCCTGCTGCACGAAACCGACGACACACGCTTCGTGGACATCGAGGTGCAACCGGTTCTGTGGGCCAACCACACCGACACGCTGATGCACGCCGCGCTCGACGGTGCGGGTATCACCGCCACCACCATCGAACTTGCCGCGCCGCTGATCCAGAACGGCGATCTGGTGCGAGTGCTCAACCCCTGGATCACCGACCGACTCACCATGTATGCGGCGCTGCCCAGCCGCAAGTTCATGCCAAGGCGCACCGAGGTGTTTCTGGACTACCTCATCACGCAAACCCGCACCCGCGTGGACAACGCCATGGCCACCTGCAGCAACTGCTGACACAACGCAAAAAACCACGCTTACCATGGCCACATGAACACGCCCATCAGTCCCTCATCTGTCAACTTCGGCCACCAGGGCCGCGTCGTCATCGTCACCGGCGGTGCACAAGGCATCGGCGAAGCCTGTGTGCGCCGCTTCGCGAGCGAAGGAGCCAGTGTGGTGATCGCCGATGTGGCAGACGCGCCCGGCAGCGCACTGGCACGTGAACTCGGCGCTACCTACATGCACTGCGATGTCGGTGACAAGCTCGACGTGGACGCGGTGGTGGCCAAAACCGTGGCCGCCTTCGGACGGATCGACGTGCTGATCAACAACGCCGGCATCTTCAAGGCGGCCGACTTTCTGGACGTGACCGAGGAGGATTTCGACGAGGTGCTGCGCGTGAACCTCAAGGGCTCGTTCCTCATGGGCCAGGCGGTGGCCCGCGTGATGGCAAAACAGCGCGATGGCGCCATCGTCAACATGAGCTCGGTCAACGGCGTGCTCGCCATTCCCAACATAGCCAGTTACAACGTGAGCAAGGGCGGGATCAACCAGCTCACCCGAGTGATGTCCCTGGCCCTGGCCGAGCACGGCATCCGTGTGAATGCGGTAGCACCGGGCACGATCGCCACCGAGCTCGCCGCCCGGGCCGTGCTCACCAGCGACGATGCCAGAAACAAGATCCTCAGCCGCACGCCCATGAAGCGCCTGGGCGAACCGGACGAGATTGCCGACGTGGTGGCCTGGTTGGCCAGCGACGCGGCCAGCTACGTCACAGGCGAGATCGTCACGGTCGACGGCGGGCGCATGACGCTGAACTACACGGTACCCTTGTAGCCGCCGCTTCGGCTCAGGCTGGAAGCGGCCGCACCCACCGCTTCGCGGATCGGCAGGTGGATCAGCGCCGCGCCCACCGCCAGAACGATGGCGTGTACCAGACCCAGTCGCAGTTGAGCGGGGAGAGAAAGAACCCCATGGTCAGCGCAAAAGTGCCGGAGCGGCCAGCAGCACCAGGCACCAGACCGCATGTTTCTGAACATCAATCTTCATGGTTGTCCTCCTCGTGGAATGCAGCGAGTCCCTGGTCCAGCAGGCCGTGCAGCGCGACCACGGTGGACGCGCCGAGTTTGTCGTTGAGTGCGAGCTGCGCGGCTTTCCAGCGGCGCTGCGCCTGGCGGCGCACCTCGCGACCAGCCTCGGTGATGTGCACCAAGCGGCTGCGCGCATCGGCGCCCTCACCCATCTCCAGCCAGCCAGCGACCACCAGCGGCTGCAGGTTGCGCGTGAGGGTGGAAGCGCCCATGTCCATGCGCCGGGCCAGCTCGCCGGGCGCCACCGGGCCGAGCTTGTCGGCGTGCGCGAGCAGCGAGTACTGCGTGATCTTGAGGCCGCTCCCGGCGAGGTGCTGGTCGTAGTGCTGGGTAACGCGCCGGGTGAGCTGGCGCAGCTTGAAGTTGGTACAGCCCACCAGAGACGGGTTTGACGCATGGGTGTCGGTGGTCATTGTATGATTGTATCTACAATCATTGCATCTGCAATCAAGCAAGGAGTCCTCATGTCAGCCGAGACAACACAGGCCGAATGGACCCGCCATTTCGACGAGACCCGCGCGCGCCTTCGCAGCGGGGCTGGAGCGGGACTGGCCGATCCAGCCCACCTGACAGGCTTGAACGGCCTACAGCAAATGCAGGCCATGCTTGAGGGCCGCCTGCCCTATCCCCATATCGCCGACACCATGGACTTCGCGCTGGTCGAAGTGGGCGAGGGCCGCGCGGTGTTCCAGGGCCTGCCGCAGCTCAAGCACTACAACCCGCTGGGCAGCGTGCACGGGGGCTGGTACGCCACCCTGCTCGACTCGGCGCTGGGCTGCGCGGTGCACACCACGCTGCCGGTGGGCCGCGGCTACACCACAGCCGAACTGGGCGTGAACATCGTGCGCGCCGCATCACACAAAAGCGGTCCGCTGCGCGCCATCGGCACGGTGCTGCACGCCGGACGCCAGCTCGCCACCGCCGAGGCCCGCATCGTGGGCGCCGACGGAAAACTCTACGCCCACGCCACCACCACCTGCCTGGTGTTCGAGACCCCGGCGCGCTGAGGCCAGACGAAAAAAAGCCCGGCGAACCGGGCTCTGTCGTTGGTGATGTACAGGCTCAGCCAACGATCATCACCTCGACACGGCGGGCTTCGGCGTCGTTGCCGGTACCAGTGGTCTGCACGGGTTTCTTGAGTTCCATGCTGGTCTCGGCAACGCCCGCACCCACCAGCGCGTCGTGCACGGCCAGTGCACGCTGCTTGGCCAGTTCGGCGTTGAAGGCCGGGTCGCCGGTGGCGTCGTGAAAGCCCGAGAGCACCAAGCGCTTGCCGGCCTTGGCAGCCGCGATCGCATCGCCCAGCGCCACCAGCGCGCCTGGAGCCAGATCGGCCTTGCCCGAGGCAAAATAAAACTTCACCACGCCGTTTTCCACCACCACGCTGGCGTCACCGCTCACCGGCGCAGCCACTGCAGGCGTGGCAACGGGTGCGGCTGTCTGGGTTGACGGTGCACCGCTGCGGGATTTGTGGATGCCCAAGCCCACGGCGAAGCCGGTCACCAGCACAATCACTGCCACGAGTACCACCGCAACGACGCGGTACTCAACTTCGTTATCTTGGGAAGACATGGGAAACACTCCGTGAAAATGGTTGTCAATTCGTCGACCTCCCGGGCGCAGCGCGCCGGCCTGTCTCAGCGGCGCGGCCCATCGGGTGCTGCGGGATTGTAAGTGGCCTCCTCCGGCTCTCCCCCCCGCTCCGTGCGCCCGACCACCTGGGACCCGGCGCAGCGCAACGGCGCGCAGATGATGGCCGACACGCTGGCGCAGTGGCGCTCGCTGGGCCCC
>JBBQSX010000106.1:0-12742 GCA_038213545.1 Burkholderiales bacterium | reverse complement strand
TGCGGCCATGGGTGGGGGCTTTGGTCTCGTGTGCTGTGCTGATCACGTGATCGCCACCGAGCGTTCGGTGCTCGGCACGCCCGAGGTCACGCTCGGTTTGCCGCCGGCACAGATCGCGCCCTTTGTGTGGATGCGCCTGGGCGAGGCCAAGGCCCGCCAGTGCCTGCTGCAAGGCCTGAGCTTTCGCGCCGAGGCTGCCATGCAGCTGGGCCTGGTGGACGAGGTGGCGGACGACGGTGAGCTGGAGAAGGGCCTGCAGGAACGCCTGACGCGCTTGAAGCGCGCCGCCCCCGGCGCGGTGGCCAGCACCAAGCGGCTGCTGCAGCGCCTGCGCGGTGATGCGCCCGACCTGCGTGACGAAGCGGCCATGGCCTTCGCCGCAGCTTTGCGCAGCCCTGAGGCCGCAGCGGGCCTGTCTGCCTTTGCCAAGAAACAACCTGCCCCGTGGGTTGGAAAAAAATGAAACGCCTGCTCATAGCCAACCGCGGCGAGATCGCCCGTCGCGTCATCCGCACCGCGCACGCCATGGGCGTCCAGACCGTGGCCGTGTACGCCGAGCCCGACCGGGATGCCCTGCATGTGCGTGAAGCGACCACCGCGTTTGCGCTGGGCGGCACCACCTCGGCCGAGTCGTACCTGCGTGCGGACCGCTTGATCGAAGCTGCGCGCGCCACCGGCGCCGACGCGGTTCACCCCGGCTACGGTTTCCTCAGCGAAAACGCCGACTTCGCGCAGGCCGTGATCGACGCTGGCCTCACCTGGGTCGGCCCGCCGCCAGCGGCCATCCGCGCGCTGGGCAGCAAATCGGCCGCGAAGGCGCTGGCCGTGGCGCAGGGCGTGCCCTGCCTGCCCGGTTACTTTGGCGCGGACCAAAACGAAAACACCTTCGTGGCCGAAGCGCAGCGCGTGGGTTTTCCGCTCATGGTGAAAGCCGTGGCCGGTGGTGGTGGGCGCGGCATGCGGCTGGTTCACAGCGCCGACCAACTGGTCTCCGCGATGCACAGCGCCCGCTCCGAAGCCCTGAGCGGTTTCGGCAACGGCGACCTGCTGATCGAACGCGCGCTCTTGCGCCCCCGGCATGTGGAGGTGCAGGTATTTGCGGATGCGCACGGCCACTGCGTGCATCTGGGCGAGCGCGACTGTTCGGTGCAGCGCCGACACCAGAAGATCATTGAAGAAGCGCCGAGCCCGGCCGTGTCGCCGGTGCTGCGTGAACAGCTGGGCCGCTGTGCGGTGGCGCTGGCGCAGGCGGCGGGGTATGTGGGGGCGGGGACGGTGGAGTTTCTGGTGGATACGGCAGGGTGGGCGAGGGCTTCGACAGGCTCAGCCCGAACGGAAGATGGCTCAGCCCGAACGGAGGTGGGCTCAGCCCGAACGGGAGGTGGCTCAGCCCAAGCCTCCACCATCTCCGTTCGCCCTGAGCTTGTCGAAGGGTTCGAGCCCATCTCCGCTCTGCCTGAGCCCATCTCCGTTCGGGCTGAGCCTGTCGAAGCCCCCGCCCACCCAGCCTTCTACCTGATGGAGATGAACACCCGCCTGCAAGTCGAACACCCGGTCACCGAAGCGCTCACCGGCCTGGACCTCGTCGAATGGCAACTCCGCGTCGCACGTGGCGAAACACTCCCCCTCACACAAGAACAGATCACTTTCAAGGGCCACGCCATCGAAGTGCGCCTGTGCGCCGAAGACGACCATCACACGCCACACACCGGCCGCGTGCTGCAGTTCGCCGAACCACCGATGCCCCCCGGCCTGCGCTTCGACCACGCGCTGGAATCCGGCAGCGAAATCACCCCGCATTTCGACGCCATGCTCGGCAAGCTCATTGCCCACGCGCCCACCCGCACCGAAGCCATCGACCGGCTGGCCCATGCGCTCGACCACACCCAGGTGCTGGGCCTGCCGACCAACCGCGCCTTCCTCGCGGCCTGCCTGCGCCACCCGGTGTTTGGGGCGGGCGATGCGCTCATTCCCTTTCTCGCCGAGCACGGCGACGAACTGCGCACCCACCTGGCCGCACAGCGCGCCCCGGGCCAGCCCGCGCTGTTGGTGGCCATGCTCGCGGTGCAGCACGCGGCCGCGCCGGCCGCAGCCAGCCTGGCCGTGCCGTTCAACCGGCCGTTGCGTTTCAGTGTGGACGACGCGGTGTGCAGTCTCGACGTGCAGGAGCTCGGCGCCAGCCAACTGCGCATCACCCAAGGTGAGGCCACCCACACCGCTCGCGTGGAGACTGTGGCTGGCGGCGCGCTGCGCGTGACTTTGGACGGCCTGCAATGGACGGCCAGTGCCATGAGAGAGGCGGCGGGCCGCTGGCATGTGCAGGTGCAAGGCGCGGGCGCTTCGGTGGACTGCTGGCTCACCGAGCTGAGCCACCACCCTGCCCAGCGCGCCGGCGGCGCCGACCGCTCGCGCGAGCTGCGCGCCCCGTTCAACGGCAAGCTCATCGCAGTGCACGCCCAGCCCGGCAGCGCGGTGGCCAAAGGCTCGCCGCTGCTCGTCATCGAATCCATGAAGCTTGAACACACGCTGAGCGCCCCGCGCGACTTGGCCGTGGAGAGTGTTTCGGTGACTGCTGGACAGCAGGTGGCCCCAGGCCAGTTGCTCATCACCTATGGTTCATGAGAGTGAAGCTCCATCCGCTCAGGCCAAGCCAACTTCCGTGCAGGCCAAGCCAACCTCCGTACAGGCCAAGCCAACTTCCGTGCAGGCCGAGTCAACTTCTGTGCAGGCCGAGCCAACTTCCGTGCAGGCCGAGTCAACTTCCGTTCGCCCTGAGCTTGTCGAAGGGTTCACCAAGGTGCAGGCGAGGGCTTCGACAGGCTCAGCCCGAACGGGGGTGGGCTCAGCCCGAAGGGGCGTGGGCTCAGCCTGAACGGGCGTGGGCTCAGCCTGAACGGAGCACAAGCCTTCGACAGGCTCAGGGCGAACGGAAGTTGCGTCTTGGAAAACCGACATGAACACTTCGCAAGACTTCACCCCCGAGGACCGCACAGCCCTCATCGACACCGTGCAGCGCTTCGCCACGCAAGCCATAGCGCCGCACGTGGGCGCGTGGGACGAAGCCGGCGAGTTTCCGCGCAGCCTCTACCACCAGGCCGCCGAGCTCGGCCTGCTCGGCCTGGGCTACCCCGAGCACCTGGGCGGCACACCCGCGCCCTGGCGCGTGCGCAACGCCATGTCGCAAACGCTGGCGCGCTGGGGTGGCAGCGGCGGCGTGATGGCCAGCCTCTTCACACACAACATCGGCCTGCCGCCCGTGCTGGCACACGGCACACCCGAGCAGCAGGCCGAGATCATTCCGCCCGTGTTGCGCGGCGAGCAGATTGCTGCCCTGGGCATCACCGAGCCCGGTGGCGGCTCGGATGTGGCCGCCCTGCGCACCACCGCGCGGCTGGAGGACGATGCGTACGTGATCGACGGCGAGAAGGTGTTCATCACCTCCGGCATGCGCTGCGACTGGATCACGCTCGCCGTGAGAACGGATGTGAACAACAAAGGCGCAGGCGGCATCAGTATGATCGTCGTGCCCTGCCACACCCCCGGCATCTCGCGCAGCAAGCTGCACAAGATGGGCTGGCACTGCAGCGACACGGCCCACCTGCGCTTTGACGGCGTGCGCGTGCCCGCCCGCTACCGCCTCGGGGCAGAGGGCGCAGGCTTTCGCATTATCATGGGCAACTTCAACGGCGAGCGCCTCGCCATGTCGGCCATGGCGCTCGGCTTTGCCCAAGCCTGTTACGACGAAGCCCTGGCCTGGGCGCGCCAACGCAGCACCTTTGGCGCGCCCCTCATCGAGCGCCAGGTGATCCGCCACAAGCTCATGGACATGCAGATGCGCATCCAGTCCACCCAGGCCTGGGTGGACGCGCTGGGCGCGCGCGTGGACGCGGGAGACGACGGCGCCGATTGGGTGGCGCAGGTCTGCCTCTTGAAGAACCACGCCACACAAACCATGCAGCACTGCGCTGACGCCGCCGTGCAGATTCTTGGTGCCATGGGTTACATGCGCGGCACCGTGAGCGAGCGCGTGTACCGCGAGGTGAAGGTCATGATGATCGGAGGCGGTGCCGAGGAGATCATGAAAGAACTCGCCGCACGACAATGGGCCCTATGACCAAAACAACAACGACTCCAACCGCACCTGTTGAATTCGAGCCCGAGTTCGTCGACGCGCTCAAATTGCTGTTTGAAGAAAGGATTGTCTTCAACCAGCTGCTCGGCCTCAAGGTCACCAGCATCACGCCCGACAAGGTCATTGGCCGCATCGACATGAAGCCCCAGCTGGTTGGCCACTACAGCTACAACCGCGTGCACGGCGGCGTCATCAGCGCCTGCCTCGATGCCATGGGTGGCCTGGCCTGCATGGCCGCCATCGGCGCACGGCACATGGACGAAGCGCCACTACAACGCCTGCAGCGCTTCGGCAAACTCGGCACCATCGACCTGCGCATCGACTACCTGCGCCCCGGCATCAGCGAACACTTCGAGTTGCGCGCCGAAGTCATGCGCCTGGGCTCGCGCGTGGCCAGCACGCGCATGGAGTTTCTGGGAGCCGACGGAAAGTTGTTGTCCACCGGCGCTGGCGCCTATATCGTTTCTTGACGTTCCCCCCACCACCCCAAGGAGACAAGCCATGATCAAAGTCAGCGTGATGTACCCCAACACCCCGGGCGCCCGTTTCAACCACGAGTACTACCGCGACAAACACATGCCCATGGTGCAGGCCAAGATGGGCGCGGCGCTCAAGTCATACACGGTGGACAAGGGCCTGGCCGGCGGCGCCCCCGGCGCACCCGCCACCTACGTGGGCATGTGCCACCTGTTCTGCGACTCCGTGGAAACCTTCCAGGCCGGCTTCGGCCCCCACGCGCAAGAAATCATGGCCGATATCCCGAACTACACGGACATCGCGCCGGTGATGCAGATCAGTGAGGTGATGGTGGGGTAGGTGGGAAGAGGGTCAACTGAGGTGGCCCTAATTTGGCGTCCTTCAGTGGACTCCGCCTCTCGGTCGGAGCGTTGCTGCGCCGAACTCATAGATTTGGACAAGTCAGAAAGTTTCCCTGTATCGCTCCACCGTCTCAGGTGTTCAAGCCCCTCTTCGTCTGGACACTCTCTTGCTGCTCACTTCTCACCCTTACCAGAGGCCCACCGATTGCAGCATTGATCTACCGGGCCTGCGCATACTGATGGACTACGGTCTGTCTCCAGAAACTTGACGCTACCGCTTGGGACTAGGTTCAGTTCCTTATGAACTAAGAAGACATCGAGTTGGTTCAAATAAGAGTTAATTCTTACTCTTGAAGGATGAAGGCTCTTCGAGCCGTCTGAAGGTGAATATTCCCCAACTCCATCCTCGAATTCTGAGGATTTCTCGCCTCGGAAAATTTTCATCCGTCTACTATCGACTGGTCAAAGTGCTTGTCGCCCATTCCTACTTGAGGAACTACAACGGCGATAGCGCATGTTTCAAGCGCGAGGAGAACTTCTGAAGACCAAAGCAACTCCGCGATCAGGTGGAACCGAGGCATCGCCGATCTCACAAGAACGCTTGGAGGATTTAGATCGAGCTGCCCCAAACCCGGCGGCATTGATCGAAGCAATGCGCTCATTAGGCTACACACTTGAAACTGCGGTAGCGGATATCGTAGATAACAGCCTGTCTCACGGAGCGACACGCGTTCAAGTCCAGTTTGACTGGGCCGGCGC
Organism: Burkholderiales bacterium; assembly: GCA_038213545.1. Lineage (GTDB taxonomy): Bacteria > Pseudomonadota > Gammaproteobacteria > Burkholderiales > Burkholderiaceae_C > Hydrogenophaga. The sequence continues at coordinate 7,033 of JBBQSX010000106.1, read as the reverse complement.
GGACTCCACGTTGTCCATCTCTGACAACGGCAGTGGAATGAGCGAGAAGCGTTTGGTGGAGGCTATGCGAGCGGGTTCACACGATCCGCGAGCTGATCGAGCGCCAAGTGACTTGGGCCGTTTTGGCTTGGGGCTGAAGACAGCATCATTTTCTCAGGCCACTCGACTGAGCGTCATCACGCGCGCCGAGGGATTCGCCGAAGCCACGCGAGTCTGGGACCTGCCCCACATGGTGGCGGTGAATGACTGGCTTCTATTGCGAAATGCAAGCGCTATTGCCACGTTGCAGGCGAAGTGGATGCGCAGTCAGCCCTCTGGGACCTGCGTGGTTTGGGAGAATTTGGACCGGCTGGTCGGAAACGCCGCGGTAGACAACGAGGTGGCCCACAAAGTTTTCATGGAAGCTGCCGACCGCCTAGCGAGGCATCTTGCGATGGTCTTTGGGGAGTTCCTCGTCGGATCAAACGCGATCCAGATCAAGGTTGGAAATATTGCTCTCACTCGATGGGATCCTTTCCTTCGAGATCATCCCGCGACTCAGGTTCTTCCCCCAGAACAGTTGGCTTGGGGACTACACGGTGTTTCCGTGCAGGCCTACGTTCTGCCGCACCATACTAAGTTGACCAAAGCTGAGTTCGAGGTTGCTTCAGGGTCCAAAGTGTTGAGTTCCACTGATCTCTGACCCGAGATTTCCATCGAATGCTGACCCACCCGCTTGTGTGAGCAAAGCAGCTCACGTTGTGGATAAGTGCTTCGTTTTCTCCTTTTCGGACTTGGGTGTGTGGAGCTGCAGCAAAGTGCGCCGCTGTTTCCGCGACTTTGTTGCCTCGATCAAGAGCCAGGTCGAAAGCTTGTCAGCGTATGGATCGAGCTTGCTGGTGCTCGCCCGCTTGGCATAGCGGGGCTCTTCGTCGCCCGCCCGCAGGTACTTCTTAACGGTATTGCGAGCCAGGCCTGTGCGCCTGGAGATCTCGCGGATGGACATCTGCTCGCGCAATGCCCAGCGTCTTATGACACTTAAAGTCGCCACGTCTATCACTCCTGAAATCTCCTGCTACTAAAAGCAGCAGGATAGGGTTCTTACGTGGGTCAGCTTTAAATGGAAACTGCCGCTCTAAGTGGGTCAGTTTTCAACGGAAGCCAACACTCTGGCCGTGTGCTGGGCATCTTGGCAAAGCGGCAGTCAGCGTGGTGATGCCAGAAGCACCCGTGAACGAAAACGGCGACCTTCCGCCCGGACATCACCAAGTCCGGCCTGCCCGGCAGGTCCTTTCGATGAAGCCGGTAACGGTAGCCGGCAGCAAAGAGCGCCTTGCGAACGATCACTTCGGGCTTGGTGTTGCTGCCCCGAATGCCCGACATCATGGCGCTACGCTTTTCGGGAGGAACAACGTCAACCAAGGTGGTCACCTGCTGGATATCGAAGTGGGGGTCTGGCTGTCCAGGCGGTTTGATCGTACCAGGTTGGGCACGCCAAACGACATCTTCACTCCGCTGGCCTCAACGCCTCGGCCTCACCCCCCACCAAGCCACCCCCACCGCCACCGCAAACCCCGTGTACCCCGCCACAAACACCCACCCAGGCGCGTCCCAGTACAGCAGCCGCGCCAGCCAGTGTTCGATGAAGCTTTCGCGGTAGCCGCTTTCGCCGGCGAGACGGCGCAGGTCTTGTTCCCACACGGTCAGGGGGCAGAGCTGGCCGAGCCAGGCCTGGGCGGCGATGAAGACCATCAGGGCCAGGTGGGTGAGGCGCAGGCCGAAGTGGCGCACCCAGCGCCAGCCGAGTGCGCCGCCAATCAAGACCAGCGGCAGCAGGCCCACCACGAACAGCACCACGCCCACGTGCAGCGCCAGGATGGCGTCGGCGAGCCACAGGGCTTGGGTGGGGGACAGGGTGGCGGGCATGCCCAGATGCCAGGCCCCGAGAAGGGCCAGCGTGTGAAACGGCCCGGTTTACGCCGCTTCCGGCGCGCGCTGCTGGCCTTCGCTGCGGGCACCGTCCGCAATGGCTTGCAACAGTTGCTGGGCTTCGGCGTCGCTCTGAGCCAGCAGCGGCTGGGCGCGCAGGGTGAGGTCTGCAAACGCGTGCAGAGCGTGGGCCTGGGCCTCTTCGGTCAGCTCGGTCTGGCTGATGGTGCGTGTGGCGTCCAGACTGGCGGGGCGGGCCAGCGCGCGCAGCGTGAGCACCGCGAAGCTGTGCGACACGCCATACAAACCCAGGCGCGCGCCGGGCAGGCGGGCGCTCAGGGCGTGGCCATAGCGGCCTTTCTCGGCGTCTGCCTGTTCGATGCTGCCCAGCGCGTATTTGCGCACGCCGGGGTGTTTGCCTGTCTGCGCCACCAGCAATGAATGGGTGGTGACCACCCAGATGGTGCGGCCCTTGCCGACAGAGCGGCCGGTGGCGTAGGCGGTGATGCGTTCGTCGCGGTTGAGGTGGTTGCGCAGCAGGTCCACGTCGGCGTGGCGCAGCAGCTGGTTGGCATAGGGGTTGTTGCCCTCGATCAGGATTTCCAGCTGTTCGTTGTAGTTGCGGAAGAGGTCGAGCATTTTGAGTGAATGGTCTGGCCGGGCGGAATAGCCCCAATGCCGACCTTCGCTGTTTTTGCGCAGCTTTGCTGGCCTGGGGTTTCACCGGGAATTCAGGGCATTGCGCTGCCGAGTCAGGCGGCGTGGTGCCTGACTACGCGAGTGCGCTGGTGTCCATGTCGGGGTACCGCTTGCGCAGGGCTTTCAGGCCCTCTGCGGCTCTGCGTTGCCAGCCTGGGCCTCGCTGGGTGAGGCCTAGCCAGGTTTCGTTCAGCAGGTCGGCGTCGTTCTCGGCCAGGTATTCAACGAGCGATGCGGCCTGGTCGAGATCTTTGGTGGCTTTCACCCGCATGTCTGGCGGGCGCTCTCCGTAGACCAGCAGCTTGTGCAGTGCGTATTTCTCGGGGGGCGGCGCGTTCACCGTTATCGCGCCGCGCTGTGCGAGCAGCGTCACCTGAATGGGCGCCTCCATGGAAAACTCCATGAACTTCAAGGGCTGCATGGTGGCGTTCAAGGCCTTGATCAACACGGGCGTGTCGCCGCCCCGGTGAGTTGAGGTCACAAAGTCGATCTGCAAATCCTGCTCGTCGGACTTGATGTAGGTGGTGAGGCTGCTCACGGGAACGAAGCCCATCTTGAGAGCCTCGATTTCGCTGCCCATGTCCATGGTCACGTCCGATGGAATGGCGACAGAGACATTGCGCCCCGCGTGTGCGAAGTCAAGGTCGACGGTTTGCGCGCCCGCATGCCAGCGCACACCCAGGTAGTTCTGGTACGCCATGTACACATGTGTGCCTACCAAGATGCCGCCTGCATTGAAGAAGCCGGCATCGGCAAGGCGCTCGATGATCTTGGCGTGAGATGGGACTATGGCCGGGCAGCCTGCCGCAATGGCCTGCCGCGTCAACTGCCGCAGGTGGGTTTTGGATTCGTCGCCCTGGCGGTGCAGCTCAATCATGGCTGTGAGCTTGTCGCTGTCCGTGCCCAGGAAGATTTGCTTTTGTTTGCCTGTGAGGTCGGCGGTCTGGTAGTACCAGTAGTGGTGGCCCTTGACAGATTTGCGGGAGAAACTGCCCGGCAATGACGCCACCGAACGAACGCCGTCCAGCATGCTCGCGCTTCTGACGGCGGCGTAAGCGGTCTGGGCTGCGGTGGAGAGTGGTGTGTAGAGCATGCTCGTTATACTGAAAAAAATAAAAGTCAGTATAACGAGCTGTTTGGAGGGTTGATAGCCCAGGCGCGCACCCGCGAAAAAAAACCGCCAGCACACACGGTGTTGGCGGCTGCACGCATGGCCTGCCGAAGCAGGCAACGTGTTAGCGGGTGATCACGCGGCGCTCACTTGGCTGCGTCGATCTTCATGTACTCGGACACCACTTTCCAGCGGTTGTCGGTCAGCTGCGACAGGCGCGTGGAATTGCTCCCCAGGCGCTTGGTGGGGCTGAAGGTCATTTCTGCGCTGCCGAAGATGTCCGGTGGGATGACCATGGTGTCCATGGCCTTGATGAAGCTCTCGGTGGTCAGGTTGTTGCCAGCCTTGCCTGCTGCGCGCAAGAAAGCGTCGACCACCGTGTAGCCGTACACCGAGAACACGGTGGGATCTTCGTTGAACTTGGTCTGGTACTTGTTGGCCCAGAACCGGATCGGCTGGGAAGCCGAGTCGGTGTAGGGGTTCTGCACGGTCATGGTGGCGTAGAAGCCATTCATGGCGGGGCCGCCGAGCTTGTGGATGAGGTCGGTGTAAGACGCGCTGGAGCCGATGAAGGTGGGGTTGAAGCCCAGGCGTTTGGCCGTGGCGATGCCGCCGATGGTCTCGCGGATGATGGTGCCCATCACCACCATGTCGCAGCCGCTGGCCTGCAGCTTCTGCATCTGCGAGGCGAAGTCGGTGGCGCCGCGTTTGTAGCTGGTCTCTTCCGCCAGCGTCATGCCGATGCCTTTGAGGCCGTCTTCAGCGCCACGCTTCACTTCCAGGCCGAACTCGTCGTCCTGGTACATGGTGCAAACCTTCTTGGCGCCTTTTTCCTTGGCCAGCTTGGGTACTGCGATCTTCATCTGGTCGTAGTAGGTGGCGGCAAAGCTGTACTTGAGCTTGTGGAAGGGCTCGTACATTTCGCGCGCTGCCGTCACGGGGAAGAAGTTGATGACGTTCTTCTGGAACTGCACCGGCATGGCGGCCATGTTTTGTGCGGTGCCGATGTGGCCCACCATGGCAAAGATCTTGTCCTGGTTCACCAGCTTCTGCGCGGCCAGCACGGCGCGGCGCGGGTCGTAGGCCGAGTCTTCCACCAGCAGCTTGATCTTGCGGCCACCAATGCCGCCTTGCTCGTTGACTTCGTCCACGCGCAGCATCATGCCCAGGCGCACCTGCTTGCCAAAGCCGGCAATCGGGCCCGAGAGGTCTTGAATGGAGCCGAGCACGATTTCGTCTTTGCTCACGCCTTGCGTTTGCGCCAAGGCTGCAGTGCTGCCCGCGGCGAGCAGGGCGGCAACCAGTGTCAGTCGGGTTTTCATCTTGTGTGTCTCCTGGGGTGGTGGTCGGGTGAGGGTGGTGGTGAACGGGGGTCAGCTGTACATGGCGTTGATCTGCGGCTCGTACTTGGTCTGCACCAGCTTGCGCTTGAGCTTCATGGTGGGGGTGAGTTCTTCGTCTTCGGCGCTGAGCTGGGTGTCGAGCAAAAAGAACTTCTTGATCTGCTCGACCCGGGCAAACTTCTTGTTCACGCGGTCGATCTCCGTCTGGATCAAGGCCTGCACTTCGGGTGCTTTGGTGAGGCTGGCGTAGTTGGAAAACGGCACGTCGTTGTCCTGCGCATACTTCTCCACGTTCTCCTGGTCGATCATGATGATCACGGTGAGGTAGGGCTTCTTGTCGCCGATCACCACGGCGTCCGTCACATACGGCGAAAACTTGAGTTCGTTCTCGAGTTCGCTCGGTGTGATGTTCTTGCCCCCTGCGGTGATGATGATGTCTTTCATGCGGTCGGTGATGCGGAAAAACCCTTCCTCGTCCACCACGCCCACATCGCCCGTGTGCAGCCAGCCATCGGCGTCGATGGTCTCCGCAGTTTTCTCCGGCAGATTCAGATAGCCCATGAACACGTTGGGGCCTCGCACCAGTATTTCTCCGGTCACCGGGTCGAGCTTCACCTCGTTGTAGCTGGCCGCCGGTCCGATGCTGCCGGGCTTGATGCGCTCGGCCGGAATGCCTGTGGAGGCACCGCAGGTTTCCGTCATGCCCCACACCTCCAGCATGGGCAAGCCCAAGGCCAGGTACCAGCGCACCAGATCGGGCGAAATGGGTGCCGCACCCGTGACGAGAAAGCGCGCCTTGTGGATGCCGATGAGCTTGCGCACGTTGTTGAGAACCAGCGTGCGCGCCACACGAAACTGCAGCTTCAGGCCGCCGGGCACAGGCTTGCCGGCCATCACCAGATCGGCCACCTGCTGGCCCACGCCAATGGCCCAGCCGTACGCGGCCTGCTGGATCTTGCCGGCCTCTTTCAGCGTGATCATCACGCCCGAATAAAACTTTTCCCACACGCGCGGCACGGCGGTGAACACCGTGGGCGCGATCTCGCGCACGTTCTCCGGCACGGTCTCGGGGTTCTCCACAAAGTTGAGTTTGGCGCCGGTGTAGAGCGAGAAGTATTCGCCGCCCATGCGCTCGGCGATGTGGCACAGCGGCAGGAAACACATGCACTCGTCTTGTTCGCTGCGGGCAATGAGCGTGTTGTAGCCGCGCACGGTGTAGACCAGGCCTTTGTGCGAATGCATGGCGCCCTTGGGTCGGCCGGTGGTGCCCGAGGTGTAGACCAATATGGCCAGCTCATCGGGTTGGCAGCCGGCCACGCGCGCTTCCAGCATGCCGGGGTGCTTCTGCAAGTGGGCGCGGCCCAGCTCGCGCAGCTGCGCCAGGCTGATCACCTGTGGGTCGTTGAGTTCGCGCAGGCCATCCATGTCTTCCACGATGATCTTGCGCAGCTTCGGCAGTTGGTCGCGCACTTCCAGCGCCTTGTCCAGCTGCTCGTCGTTCTCCACAAACAGCACGGTGGTGCCCGAGTCGGCGCAGAGGTACTGCACCTGCTCGGCCGCATCGGTGGGGTAGATGCCGTTGGACACGCCACCGGCGCTGAGCACGGCCAGGTCGCACAGCACCCATTCGATGGTGGTGTTGGAGAGGATGGACGCGGTCTCGCGCGCCTCGAAGCCGATGGCCATGAGGCCGTGGGCAATCTCGCGCACCGCGTCGCCGGTCTGCGTCCAGCTCCAGCTGCGCCAGATACCGAACTCCTTCTGCCGCATCCACACGTTGGGGCCGCGCGCCTTCACGCCGTTCCAGAACAGCGCCGGAATCGTCTCGCCCTCGAGCACGATCTTGTTTTGCGGCTGGATGCCGGAGAGGTCCCAGAGGTTGCTCATGTCTTATCTCCAGTTCTTCTTCTTCTTCCAGCGCCGATCGGCCCGCACGCCTTCTTCTTTCATGCCGAGGTAGAACTCCTTGATG
>JBBQSX010000105.1:0-12908 GCA_038213545.1 Burkholderiales bacterium | reverse complement strand
CATGGTTGCGAACGACCGGTCAGGAGATTCCGTTTGGGGCCGTGCGTCGAGGCGAGATTTCCGACGTGGGCAGAAAGCGCACGGTCGAACTTCACTTCCGGCCAGGAAGGAGCCGTCATCGACGCTGGACGAGTGTTCCCTTCAGACTGATCAAAGTCATTCGAGGCTGGAATCCGGAGTGACCGCAGCCACGAGCACTCATCCTTTACAACGTTCTCCCGCCAAGCGCCTGGTTCCTGCCGGCGCCGGCAACGTGATGCGCCGCGCGCTCGCCGCATCGGGAGTGGTCAGTTACCGAGCGCCTGACCCCACGCGGGGGGCCAGCCGCCGCTGGTCACTGCAGCGCTGCGCGAGCGCTCACGCCGGTGGCCGGGAAGTCGGTGAAGACGCCGTCAATGCCCAGCTTGAAATACGCCTGCATCTCGGCCTTTGGATCCTTGTAGCCGTAGCCGCTTGCATCGTCACGAAAAGTCCAGGTGTGTACCAGCAGGCCCTTGGCATGCGCGCGCTCGATCACTCCGGTGCTGCCGACCACACGCCGGTCATTGATGGTGAGGGCCGTGTCGCCGGTGCGCTCGACGCCATCGTCAACCGTCGACAGAAGGTAGGGCTTCCAGGGGCCGATCGCATCGGCGTAAGTCTTGACGAAGCTCAGGCCGGCATCGGTGAGTAGATCGGAAAACAGCCGGGAATCGCCAGAGACGACAAAGTCATACGGCTGCCGATAGGGCGCCACCAGCGACATCGAGCCGTCGGCGTTGACATCGTTGGCATCGATCAACTGCACGAGCCGGATATTGGTCTTGGTATTCAGGTACTGCAGGTTGGCAACTTCGAACGACTGGATGAAGACCGGCGCCGTAGCCATGTTGCCGAAAGCCGCATGCAGGGTCGTGACGAGCTTGTCCTCGAATGCTTTCCTGCCGAAGATCCCTTCGTGAAAGATCGAATGCTTGATCTCCGGATAGATGCCGATCGTGCGGCTCACCCGAGTGCCTTCGGATTTGGCCAGCGCGATCACCTCAGCCAGGGTCGGAATGGGGTACTGCCCATTGCTGTTCTGCGGCCGGCTCGCGCGCGATTGCACGGCACGGAGCGTCTTGATCTCCGCGAGCGTGAAGTCGCCTGCGAAATAAGCCGTGGTAGCGACACCATCGACGTTTCGCGTGCCCTTGCGGGAGGCGGGGAACTTGCTCGCGACATCGGTCGTGTCGTCCAGCATCGGCTCGTGGCGGGCGATCATCTCGCCGTCTTTGGTCAATACGAGATCGGGTTCGATGTAGTCGGCACCCTGTTCGATGGCGAGCTTGTAAGCCTGCAGCGTGTGCTCGGGCAGCAGGCCCGATGCGCCGCGATGACCGATCACCAGCGGACGCTGGCCATCCAATGTCATCCAGACAGGGTCGCCGCTGCCTCCACAGGCGTTCAGCAGGGCGAGGCAACCGATCTGAACGCCAGCGATGATTCGAGACAATGCCATGGTTTCCCCTGTAGTTGCCAGGACGGTAAGCTGTGTGTGTGACAGCCACATGGCAACGGGGCGGCCCGCCTCGGTGACATTTCCATGTCATGAGTCCTGTGCATTCTCGCCGACCTCACGGGAGTCGCCTGCTCGGACCGACGGCCAACTGGCGGCTTTGTCATGGTTTCGTCGCAGTTGCAACACAGAGCGGTCATCTCGCTGTCACGTCGAATAGCTACTTTGCATGAGCTCACCGCATTCTGACCAGGGTAGCCAACACGATGGTTCCTATTCGCGGCAAACTTTTCTCTCGGAAGCCAGGAGATGGGGTCGGTTTGAAGTTTGGTCATGGGCCCATCGCGTTTTCACGTGTAGGGTGCACAGTAGAAGCATCCGTTTGGCAGGAGGCACACCCGTGAAGTTGAAGCAACTCCGCATTGCATCGTTCAACCTCTTCAACCTCAACGAGCCGGGCTTGCCGATTTACACCGACAAGGACGGCTGGAGCCAGGCCGAGTACGAACGCAAGATTGCCTGGGCGGCCATGCAGTTGCAGATCCTCGAGTCCGACGTCTGGGGCTTCCAGGAATCGTGGAACGGCGACTCGCTGGCCGGTATCCTGAACGCTGCGGGCCAGAGCGCCGAGTACGACTTGCTGGTACGGCCCACCTCCAACGGCACCCGAATCGACTGTGCGGCGATTGTGCGCAAGGGTCTGCTGCGCGGCACACCCGAATGGATCAGTGATTTCCCGGAAGGCTTTGTGCTGCAGGCCCAGGGTGACGACCCGCAGACGCCCCACATCTCAGTCAACATCACCGGCTTCTCGCGCCCGGTGCTGCACTTCGCCATTCAGCCCCGCGACCCGGGCCCGGAGGTGCATGTCTACGTTTGCCACTTCAAGTCGAAGGGACCCACCCTGGTGTTTCGCGAGCCTTGGTACAGAACCGACAGGACGCGCTATGCCAAGCACGCCACCGGCATCGGCGCCGCGCTTTCGACCATCCGGCGCACGGCGGAAGCCACGGCGGTTCGGTACCTGTTGTCCGAGCAGATGAAGGGCAACGACACGCCGGTGATCGTGCTGGGCGACATCAACGACGGGCAACACAGCAACACCGCCAACATCCTCACCGAGCAGCCGCGGTACCTGGTGGGCGAGAGCAAGGGCGGCGGTGACGCCGCGCTCTACACCGCGCAAACCCTGCAGGAATACCGCGACACGCGCGACGTGTACTACACCCACGTGCACCAGGACATCCGCGAGTCGCTCGACCACATCCTCGTGAGCCAGGAGTTCTACGACAACAGCAAGAAGCGGCTCTGGATGTTTGACGGCCTGGTGATCAACAACGACCACCTGAACTTTGAAGACCACAAAGCGCTGGGCACCGGCGACCATGGGGTCATCCGTGCGACCTTCAGGTACAGCCCGGCGAAGGTGGTTTGAAACTCGGGTTCTGTTCAGGCGCTGGCCACGGGCTCCAGCAGCACATACAGCCCCATCACCGGCTGCTGCTGGTCTTCGCGCAGCGGGGCTTGCCAGCTCTGCAGCACGCGAAAGCCGTTGAGGGCGGCGAGCCGGTCGATGTAGGCCGGAGAGTGCGCGTAGCGCAGGCTGGGCAGCAGTTTGAGTTCGCTGCCGTCGCTGGCGAGCTCGACCGAAAACGCAAAACACGCACCCGCCTGCAGCCGCTCGCGCACGGCTTCGAACACCGCGTCGAGCGCGCCCACGTAAATGAACACATCGGCGGCCATCACAAGATCCACCGGCTCGGTGCTCTCGCGCAAAAACGCCAGCAGGTCGCCGTGGACCACGCGCCGGTACGCGCCGCTGGCCTGGGCCTGGGCGACCATGGCAGATGACAGGTCCACCCCATCCACCGCGCCGGCCTGCGCCTGGATGAGGCGGCCGCACAGGCCGGTACCGCAACCCAGATCGAGCACGCGCTCGAAGCGCTGGCCGCTGGTGCGCAGCGGCGCCAGCAGGGTGTTGTGCGCCTGGTAGTTCAGCTGCTCGACCAGGTGCGTCTGGAACTCGTCGGCGTATTCATCAAACAGCGCTTCCACGTACAAGGACGGCGGATGGGCCGGCGCCGCGCCACCCTGCACCGACGACAAGTAAAAGCGGTTGAGCGTTTCGTCGCCGCCGTTCGCGAGTGCTTGTTCGTAGGAGCGCGCCGCTTCGGCAAAGCGCCCGGTGTCGCGCATCAAGCTGCCGCGCTGGCTCCAGGCTTCGGCCAGGGTGGGCTCCACTGCCAACGCCTGGTCGAGTGCGTGCAGTGCCTCGTCGGGCTGCTGCATGCGCATGCGGCACATGGCCAGCGACAGCCAGAGCTGCCCGGTGTTCGCTCCCAGGCGAATGCCTTGGTGCAGGGCGTGCGCGGCCTCATCCCAGTGCGACAGCGCCTCTTGCGACAGGCCGAGCGCCACCCAGGCGTCGAGGTGCGTGGGGTCGGCTTGGGTGGCCTTTGTGAGCGTGTCCACGGCCTCGCGCCATTGATGCAGACGGCACTGCGTCACACCCAGGTTGGCCAGAATGGATGGCCGCCCGGGCACCAGGGCCAGTGCGGCCTGGTAACACGCAGAAGCGTCTTCGAGGCGGCCGGCTTCGAACAGGGCGTTGCCTTCAAAAAACAGGGTTCTGGCAGGCTGGGTTGGGTCGGTGTCGCTCATGGAGCGGCACCTTACACCACCCGTCCTGCCCTGCACAAAGCGGCGTCTCGGTTGTCGGGCAGCAGCGTCGGTCTCAGCCTGTCGGGGTGCCGACGTTTCACAACGGCTTGCGGGCAACGATGAAGGCCCTGATGTCCTTGCCTCGGGTGCCATGTCGCTCGACCGAAACCAGCACCATGCCCTGCCGGGTGATGGCCGACTGCAGCTCATCTCCCTTGAAGCAAAGAACATGCGGCGCCTTGCCCATGGCGCGCATGAGTGGCAACGCCAGGTGGGGAATCAAGGGATTCATTTCCTTGATGCAGGGCGTCTTGGTGATCAACAAGCCACCCGGCTTCAGTGCCTGTATCGCGAGCGACAACGTGTGATCCAGATCGCTCACCAGGTGCAGCAGGTTGAAGGCCAGCACGGCGTGGTACGCGCCCTGTGCGAAAGCCGGGGTGTCCGCATCAGCCACAGAAAAGCTCAAGCCACGCACGGGCCGAAGTGCCAGCTTGTCCCGGGCGATGGCAATCATGTCGGCGGAGAAATCGGTGGCCAGCAGGCTGCGGGTCGAGGGCGCCAGTTGCAGGGCGGTGGTACCGGTGCCGCAGCCGATTTCCAGCACATCCTGATCGACGGACAGCCAGGTTCGCACGCGCCGCAGCGTGGCTTCGTAACCCGCCATGTCGGCAATCGGATCCGATGCGTACTTGTCCGCGATGCGGTCCCAGAAAACCGCCTTCGGGTTGGGGGCGGTGCGGGCCTGCGCAGAGGACTGGGAAGGTGCGGAAGAGGCGATGGTGTGCAGGGCCATGGGTGCGCAGGTCTGAAGGTGTGTGGTGGGTAGTCCGCATACTATCCATGCGTCATATCGCAAGGAATTGCTATTAATTGCAGTGGAGATATGCGTTTTTGTATGAATCAACTCGACTGGAACCAGCTCAAGGCCTTTCTTGAAACGGCCGAAACCGGCTCGCTGTCGGCCGCCGCCCGCAAGCTCGGTCTCACCCAGCCGACGCTGAGTCGCCAAGTGGCGGCCATCGAACGGCAGATGGGCGTGACCCTGTTTGAGCGCGTGGGCAAGTCCATGTCGCTCACCCCCACCGGCCTCGAACTGCTGGAGCATGCGCGCGCGATGGGCGCCGCTGCCGAAGCGCTGAGCTTGGCAGCCACCGGTCGTTCGCAGGCGGTGGGCGGGGTGGTGTCCGTCTCGGCCACCGACGCGGTGGCCGCCCACCTGCTGCCCCCAATGGTGCGCCGGCTGCGCGAGCAGGAACCAGGCATCGCCATCGAGGTGATTGCTTCCAATGCACTGAGCGATCTGCTGCGCCGGGAGGCCGACATCGCGATCCGCCATGTCAAGCCTGAGCAACCCGACCTGATCGCCCGCCTGATCCGCGAAGCCTCCGCCAGCTTCTATGCGTCAGAAGACTGGGTTCGCATCCACGGTCATCCGCGCAACGCCGAGGAGGCAGCGAATCTCGCCTTTGTAGGCTCGGATCGGTCCGGTCAGTATCTGGCCTACCTGCGCCAGCACGGGCTGCCGTTGAGCGAGGCCAATTTCAGTTGCTACGCAGAGCACTCGGTGGCGAGCTGGTCGCTGGTGCGCCAAGGCATGGGCATCGGCGCGATGATGGAAGAGATCGCGCGCGACACCCCGGGTGTGGTGCGGGTGCTCAACGAGGTGCCCCGGGTGCGCTTTCCCATCTGGCTGGTCAGCCATCGCGAATTGCGCACCTCCCGGCGCATCCGGGTGGTGTTCGAGGCCTTGGCGCAGGGCCTGGCCTGACGCTGGAGTTCAGGGTCCGACCTGCCCTTTGGGGCAGTTAGGCGGATTCATGGACACGGCACAAAATACGGCGCATCGGAACTGAGTCGCGCAAGCGCTGCCTATGAACCTGCTCCTCGTCGACGATCACCCCATGTTCGGCGTTGGCTTTGTGCACGCACTGACCCACGCGCGCGAGGGCGTGCAGGCCCGCGCGGTGCTGAGTCTGGAAGCCGCGCTGGAAACCGCCTGGCGCTGGCCCGAGCTGGACCTGGTGCTGATTGACTACCGCCTCGCGGGTGACGACGGGCTGGAGGGTCTGCGTCGATTTGGTGCACGGCACCCGCTGGTGGCCCGGGTGCTGATCTCCGGCCAGGAGGACGCAATGCTGCAGGCGCAGGCGCGTGCAGCTGGCGCTGCCGGCTTCGTGGGCAAATCATTGCCGATCAATCACATCCTCAATGCGCTCGACCGGGTGGTGCGTGGCGGCGAATGGTTCAACCACACCACAGAGCCTGTGGAGCCGAGGGCAGGCCCGACCGCACGCCAACTGGAGGTGCTGAGCCTGATCGCGCGGGGCCAGCAAAACAAGCAGATTTCTCAGGAACTGGGCATTGCCGAACGCACGGTGAAGCTTCATGTCACGGCATTGCTGGGAGCGCTGGGCGCGCGCAACCGAACCCACCTGGTGGTGCGTGCGCGCGAGGCGGGGCTCACCTGAATGCCCGCACGGTCCAAGCCCCATGTCGCTGAGGCAACCGCGCTCGACATCGAGCAGATAGAGCACCTCATCCGCACCACCCCGGTGGCATGGTTGCTCAGCATGTTGGGTGCCCTGATCTGCTACGTGCAGTTCATGGAGGCACAGGCGGGACACTCGCTTGACTGGTGGTTCGGCGCCTTCTGCGCCGTGAGTCTCGCCCGCTTGGTGGCGGCACTCTTTCATGCATTCGCCCGCCTGGTGGGACCGCTCTCCCTTCTGCCTCGCAGCCAGCCGATGTCAACCTCGCGCGCCTGGGTGCGCGGCTGGCTGGCGAGCACCCTGGTGCACGCCGCTCAGTGGGGCATGCTGCCATTTGTGCTGCTCTCGCCGGGCACGGCACAAGCCGAGTCGATCCTGCACATGACGCTGGTGGCCATTGCCATGGGAGGCTCTGTGCGGTTGCCCGGCTTTCCCCGCGTTCTGGTGGCACACGTGTTGCTGGTGCTCGGCCCGCTCATCCTGCGCGATCTGCTGCTGGCCGACACCTACCTGGCCCTCATGGTCCTGCTGGTGTTCCTGATCGGTGTGTATGCCCTGGCCAGCGGTCGCAACCAGTCTCGCGTGTTGCGCGAACTCCAGGCACAGCGCGAGCGCAACGAGGAACTCATCACCGAACTGCAGCATGAGAACCACCGCAGCGAGGCCGCGCGCCATGCCGCCGAGCAGGCCAGCGCGGCACGCACACGCTTCTTTGCAGCGGCCAACCACGACCTGCGCCAACCGCTGCATGCCATGGGCCTGCTGTCGCAGACCCTGATCGACCGACCGAAAGAGGTGGATGTGGACGAGGTCGCTCGGCACATCGGCGAATGTGTCGACGGCATGGCGTTGGTGATCGATGACCTGCTGGAGATCACCCGCCTCGACGCGGGTAACCTGGCGCCACAGTGGTCGGTTTTTTCTCTACAGGAGCTCGTGCGCGAATGCAGTCGGCCACACGAGCCGCTGGCGCGTGCCAAGGGATTGAGGATGGTCAACGACGTGCCTGCGCTGGTGGTTCGCAGCGACCGCGCCCTGCTGTCGCGCGTGCTCTCCAATGTGCTGTTCAACGCCATCCGCTACACGGCGCAGGGCCAGGTTCGTGTGCACGCCGTGGCAGGTGACCACTCAGTGCAAGTACACGTTGAAGACACCGGGATCGGCATGGCCAGCGGCGACCTCCCCCGCATCTTCGACGAGTTCTATCAGGTGGGGAATCCGGCGCGTGACCGCAGGCGGGGCCTGGGGTTGGGACTGGCCACCGTCAAGCGCCTGAGCGATCTGCTGGACCTGGGCGTGTCGGTGGAGTCGGAGCTGGGGCGTGGCAGCACCTTCTCGCTCCTGTTGCCCTTGGCACCCGCGTCAACCGTGTCCACCGAAACCCCTCATCCGATGTCGGTGGGCGAGACGTCGTTCCCCTTGCGCCGGGTTCTGGTGGTGGAAGACGACGCCGACTCCCGCGCTGCGCTGGTTGGCCTGCTGCGCTCCTGGGGTTGCGACGTTCAATCGGCAACGAACGCTCCCTCCAGCTTGCAAATCGTGCGCGATGGCTTTCGCGCCGAGGCACTTGTGGTCGACCTTCGCCTGGCCGACGGTGCAAGCGGGATCGATGCCGTGCATGAACTGCGACAGGCACTCGACGACGAGATGTTGCCCGCACTGATCGTCACGGGTGACGCCGGCAGCGACCAACTGGAGAGCGCTCGCGACTTCGGCCTGGCGGCGATGGTCAAGCCTGTGCGCCCGGTGCGGCTGCGCGCCTTCCTGGCGCACGCTTTCGCGCGAGCGTTCCAGCCCCAAGCCTGATCGGGGGGGCACCGCCCCAGCACGCACGAGACAGCACCTTGGGGCAGGTCGACGACGGTTTCGGCGCATGCCCGAAGGTGCTGTTCGCCGCAGGCCTCTGCGTCCCTAGCATCCCGTTCCATCCCCAATGCAAGGAGCTGGAACTGCATGAATGCGAAAACAAACGGGCTTGTGTCTGCCCTTCTCTCGGTGGTGCTGCTGGCCGCATGCGGCGGTGGTGGTTCAGGTGCGCCGATGCCTCCCCCACCCAACGCCCGAGCGCTCACCGTCACCCTGAGCGGCAATGGCCTCATCAGTTCGCAGCCAGCTGGCATCCGCTGTGGCAGCGAATGTGTGGCCGACTTCTCGGAAGGCACTGTTGTCACGCTCACGGCCACACCCGGCTCGCGCCAACAGCTCAACGGATGGAGCGGTGCATGCACCGGCACAGCACTCACCTGCACGGTGACCATGACCCAGGTGCGCACCGTGCGGGCCAGTTTCGGCGCGAGCCCCGCAACACGATTCCCGCTGACCGTATCGACCACCGGCGACGGGCGCGTCACCTCGGCACCTGCTGGCATTGACTGTGGCAGCACCTGTGGCACGAGCTACGACGCAGACACAGTGGTCACGCTCACCGCCGCCGCTGGCGCCGGCCAGGTGTTTGACGGCTGGGGCGGCGCCTGCAGTGGAACCACCACCACCTGCAGCGTCACCGTGAGCGCGGCGCGGAGCGTGAGCGCTGCGTTCCGCGTGAGTGCACCCGTGGCAGGATGGGGCGCACTGGTGCGACTCGCTGGCGCAGGGGCATCAGCGCCGGTGGTTGTCATCGACAACAACGAGCGAGCCACTGCGGTGTGGCTGCGTCTTCAAGCGGGCACCTCCGAAAACCACGTATGGGCCAGCCGCTCCAGCGGCGGCGGCACCTGGTCCACCCCCGAGCGGTTGGAAACGAACGTGGGCAATGTCACCCGGTTGCGTCTCTCCATTGACCGCAACAGTGGCTTCGGCATGTTGCTGTGGACGCAGACCGGCAGCACACAAGACCTGCACGCTCGGGCGCTCGACCCGGTGAATGGATGGGGACCCGAAGTTCGGGTGGAGAACAGCGCGGGCGTGGTGGGCGAGAGCACCGTTGGTGTTGACGCTGCCGGCAACGCGGTGGCCGTGTGGTCGCAAATCGGCCCGGCGACCCGTTTCAGCATCTACGCCAGTCGCTACACGCCGGCTGCCGGTTGGGGCACGCCGGAACTCCTGGAAAACAACGAAGTGGTGGGCAGCGTGGACGGTGATCCTGTCGTGGGCGTCACACCCGCCGGCGAAGCCCTGGCGGTCTGGAAGCGCTCGGGCGCAGGCAATGGCAACGGGCTGTGGAGCAACCGCTTTTCGGTGGCCACCGGCTGGACAACGCCTTCGCAAGTGGTGGCTGACGCCGGTTCGTTGCAAAGCATCGGCCGACACGACCTCGTCGTGGCCGACAACGCCTACGCGCTTCTGGCGTGGGGACAGCTCGACATCAGCGGTGGCACAGGCAACAACGGCATCCGGTTCAAAAGGTACGAGTCGGGCGCCTGGTCGCAGGGCAGCAATGCCGTCACGGCCCCGGTTTCCAACAACCAGGGCTTCATCAGCATTCCTGTGTTGCGCGCCAACGCCAACGGCGACGCCATGGTGGCCTGGGTTGAATTCGACAACACGCTGCGCGTGGCCAGTGCGCCTGCGGGTGGCGCATTTGCCGGTGTGACTTCGGTGCGAGCGGCCAACTCGGGGACCTGGCTGGGTCTGCCGGCGCTCGGTATCGACGATTCGCGCAACGCCTTGATCGGTTGGGCCGATCCGGTCAGCAGGGATGCCATGGTCGCCCGCTACAGCGTCGCCGCAGGCTGGGCCCCAGCTGTGGCGAACGAGAACTACCCCGACCCATCGAGCCCGCCCGCATTGGCCATGAACGAACGGGGCAATGCAGTCATGGGTTTGGCCCAGTTCTTTGGCAACGTGGGCGACGAGCTGGTGCTGCGGCGCTACACGTCGGGCCGCTGAGTGCACAGCTCGTGACTGCCTCAGGCCATCCGGGCCCATGGGCCCTGAGACAGCCGCTTCGTTTCATCAACGCTTTGGAGATCTGCATGTTTTTTCGCGCCATCGCACTGTTCGCCGCTCCGCTGGCGATTCTCACGGGATGTTCCTCCACCATGAACCAGGAGGATCTGGAAGCGCGCACGGCCATGGCCGTCGGGCGATCGGTGGGCCAGTTCACCATCACCGACCGCACCGAGGACACAGGTGGCCGGGTGAACTACACGGTGAACGTCAAGAACGGCGGCTCCTACCGTTGTTACCTGTATGGAGCCACGGCCTTCCAGAAGGCCATGAGCTTCGGACAGACACCGCACTCCGACGCCGTGTGCAACGCTGTGGTGGGTGGCCAGAACCGCAGCGGCAGCAAGGCATCCGAGGCAGCGGGAGACCGCAACAGCGGGGGACAATGCAACGCGTTGATGAAGGCGGCCGGGCGGTGCTGAATCTGGCGGGCAGGCGATGATGGGCACCGCGTCGCCGGTACGCGTGTCAGAAGGAGCGACGATGTCTGGAGGCAACTGGAAGGAAATGTTTGCGGCCGCTGAACGGGGCGATCTCGCATTGGTCGAGTACCACGTCGTCCGGGGCGTCGACGTCAACTACGCCCATCCTGAATTTCTGTCCACACCCCTGGTGGCGACCATCCTCGCCCGACAGGAGGACGTGGCTCATTTTTTGCTGGGAGCGGGGGCCGACCCCAACCTGCATTCCGAGTTCGATGGCCTGAATCCCGTGCAGGCGGCACGGCAGGTGGGCTGTCCCGGGCTGGAGGCCAGGCTGGTGGCGCTTGGCGCACAACCGCTTCCCCCTGTGGTGGCGAGCAAGAGCTGGCCTAGGGGGGTATTTGGGTGGTTTGTCCCATGAAGGCGCCGCCGATCACAGGGGTCATCGCGTGTCTGCTGGCGTTGTGCGCCACGTCGGGCCTGGCGGCAGATGCCGGAGAGCGCAAGTTCATTCGAAAAGGCATGGGAGAGGGAGAGGTGATCCTGAAGATCGGCAAGCCCGACCACGAGGCGTTCAGACGCGTGGTCCGGGGAGAACCCGAGGAAAAAACCTGGACCTACTTTCCGCACGACAGAGACCGTCAAACCATGACGGTTCTCACTTTTCATTCGGGTGTGGTGACAGAGGTCGATCGCCGGATCGCCCGGTGAGCCCGGCCTCACACCTTCGAAAAATCCGGCTTCCTGCGTTCCATGAACGCGCCAAACGCTTCCTTGGCCGCTGGCTCGCCGAGCATGCGGCCAAAGCTCACGCCTTCTTCGGCCATCACGGCCATGACCTGTTTGAGCTGGCCTTGTTTCATCAGGCGCTTGGTCTCGATGAGTGAGGTGAGGGGTTTGGCGGCCATCTTGCGGGCCACGGTCTGGGCGTAGCCGGCCACTTCAAGTGGAGGCAGCACGCGGTTGACCAGGCCCACTTCCAGCGCGGCTTCGGCCATGAAGGGCTCACCCAGCAACAGGGCTTCGGCGGCGCGGTGGTAGCCCAGCATTTGCGGTACCAACAGGCTGCTGGCGGCTTCGGGGCAGAGGCCGAGGTTCACAAAGGGCATGGAGAAGGCGGCGTTGTCGCCGGCGTAGACCAGGTCGCAGTGGAACAGCAGCGTGGTGCCGATGCCCACGGCCGGGCCACACACGGCGGCGATCAGGGGTTTGGGGAACTGCGCGATGGCGCGCAGAAAGCGGAACACCGGCGACTCGGTGGTGGCGGGCGGGTTGTTGAGAAAGTCGGCGATGTCGTTGCCGGCGGAGAAGATGGCCTCGTTGCCCTGGAACACAACGCAGCGCACCTGTGCGTCGTCCTGCGCGACCTGCAGTGCGTCGGCCATGGTGCTGTACATGGCGGCGGTGATGGAATTTTTCTTGTCGGGGCGGTTGAACGTGAGTGTGCAGACGCCGGCTTCGGTGTGGACGAGGATGTCGCTCATGGGGTGTCTCTCGGTGGGCAAAAGGGGCAGCGCAGGGCTGACAGGGAAGCCGCAAATTACCACGAACGCACGTACTTTTCTGGGCCGCGCTCACCAGACCTGACGGCTGCGTGACAGCGTGTATCGGCACCTGTTTTCAGCAGGTGCCGGCCTACACTTGGCCGCATCCCGGCGCCTGGGCGCCGCCTCTGCTCACAGGTGTTTCATGCGTTGCCGTTTCCTTGCCCTCATCCTCGCCACCGCGGCGACCTTGGTCGTACCACCGCCGTTGGCGGCGCAGGGCACGACCGCCAGCGAGCGCCCGCGCGTGGCCCTGGTGCTCTCGGGCGGCGGGGCGCGCGGCTTTGCGCACGTGGGTGTGCTCAAGGCGCTGGAAGCCGCACAGGTGCCGGTGGACATGATCGTGGGCACCTCGATGGGCGCGATCATTGGCGGGTTGTATGCCAGCGGCATGAAGGCCGACGACCTGGAGCGCGAGATCCTG
>JBBQSX010000104.1:0-13010 GCA_038213545.1 Burkholderiales bacterium | reverse complement strand
CGTGTCCCGCCTGTACCCGTGCACGCGGGGGTGCGCCGGGGGCTCGGCGCCGCTAAATAATGGTGGGGGGCCAAACGGCCCGGGGGTACATTCGGGGAGCTGCGCGCCTGGCGCACACGCGCCCGCCAACCACCTAGGCGCGAACGGTCTCCACACCCTCAGAGCGAGATGGCTTGCGCCCGAACAGCGATCCGAACCAGATCGACACATCATCCACCAGCGTGAACACCGCCGGGATCACCAGCAGGCTCAGAAAGGTCGACGTGATCAAACCGCCGATGACCGCCACCGCCATCGGGGAACGGAAACTGCTGTCGGCAGCACCCCAACCAATGGCAATCGGCAACATGCCCGCCCCCATGGCGATGGTCGTCATCACGATCGGGCGCGCGCGCTTGTGGCAGGCGTCCAGAATCGCGTCCAGCCGGTTCATGCCGTGCTCGCGCCGCGCCTCGATGGCGTACTCCACCAGCAGAATCGAGTTCTTGGTGGCCACGCCCATCAGCATGATCAAGCCGATCAGCGATGGCATGGAAAAACTCTTGTCGGCCACCAACAAAGCGACGAAAGCACCGCCGAGCGAGAGCGGCAGCGCCGCCAGAATCGTCACCGGGTGCAAGAAGGCCTTGAACAGCAACACCAGCACGATGTAGATGCACAGCACACCAGTCAGCATGGCCAGGCCGAAGCTCGCGAACAGTTCACCCTGCACCTCGGCGTCACCAATCTCGAGCACGGACACGCCGGGCGGCAGGTTGCGCAGGCTGGGCAACTTCTCCACCGCGTTCTTCATGTCGCCCAACGCAATGCCGGCCAGTTCCACCTCGAAATTGATGTTGCGCGCGCGGTCGTAACGATCAATCACCGCCGGGCCACCGCCAAAAGTCAACGTGGCCACCTGTCCCAGCATCACCGGGCCCTTGCTGCCCGGCACCGCCAGGCGGGCGAGCAGGTCCAGGTCGCCGCGCGCGGCTGCATCAAGCTTGACCACGATGGGAATCTGCCGTTGCGGCAGGTTCATCTTGGGCAAAGCGGTGTCGTAGTCGCCCACCGTGGCGATGCGCAGCGTCTCGGCGATGGCGCTGCTGGTCACGCCCATCTCGGCGGCGCGGGCCAGGTCGGGCGTGACGCTGATTTCGGTGCGCACCAGCGAAGCGGTGGACTGCACGCTGCCCACGCCACCGATGGTGCGCAGGTCGCGCTCAATGGCGGTGGCTGCGGTGGTGAGCGCGGCGGCGTCGTTGCCGGTGAGCGTCAGGATGTATTTTTCACCCGAACCGCCCAGACCCACCTTGCTGCGCACACCCGGCAGGTTGGACATGGCCACACGCATCTGGTTTTCGATGATCTGCTTGCGCGGGCGCGTGCCACGCGCATCGAGCTGGATGGTGAGCGCCGCCTTGCGCGACTCGGCCGTGCCCTGCGGCGCGAACGGGTCGGAGCCGGCCGAGCCCGAACCGATGGTGGTGTAGACCGACTTCACGTGCGGCACTTCCATCACCAGCAGGCGCGCACGCTCGGCCGTGGCCACGGTCTGTTGCAGCGTGGCGCCCGGCGGAAGCTCGATGTAGACCTGCGTCTGCGAGTTGTCGTCGGGCGGAATGAAGCCTTGCGGCAGCAGCGGAATCAGCATCAGGGAACCGACGAAGAACACGCCCGCCGCAATCATGGTGATCCAGCGGTGGCGGATGCACCAAGCCGCCCAGCCCTGGTAGGTGTTGAGCCAGGCGGGTTCGTCCTGGTTGGTCATCCACTTCCAGAAAGCACCGGTCACGCGGTTGCTGCGCGCCCAGCGCGGCATGTCCTTGGCCATCACCACCGGCTTCAAGAGGTAGGCCGCCATCATGGGCGTGAGCGCGCGCGCCACCACCAGCGAGGCGAACACCGCAAACGACGCCGTCCAGCCGAATTGCTTGAAAAACTTGCCCGGTATACCCGACATGAAGGCCGTGGGCAGGAACACCGCGATCAGTGCGAACGTGGTGGCGATCACCGCCAGACCGATCTCGTCGGCGGCCTCCATGGACGCCTGGTACGGCGTCTTGCCCATGCGCATGTGGCGCACGATGTTCTCCACCTCGACGATCGCATCGTCCACCAGGATACCGATCACCAGCGACATGGCCAGCAGCGTCACCACGTTGATGGTGAAACCCATGTAATGCATGCCGATGAAGGCCGGAATGGCCGAGAGCGGCAGCGCCACCGCCGAAACCACCGTGGCGCGGAAATCGCGCAGAAAGAGCCACACCACCAGCACGGCCAGAATGGCGCCTTCGTAGAGCAGGATCATCGAGCCGTCGAACTCTTCCTGCACCGGCGTGACGAAGTCGAACGACTCGGTGATGCTCAGGTCTGGCCGCGCGGCACGCAGCTCCTTGAGCTTCTCGCGCACGCCGTTGCCCACCTCGATCTCGCTCGCACCGCGGCTGCGCGCCACCTCGAAGCCCACCACCGGCTTGCCGTTCAGGAAGGCTGCGGCCGTGGGCTCGGCCACGGTGTCCTTGATGGTGGCGATCTGGTCCAGGCGCACACGTCGGCCATCGGGCAACGCGAGTTCAAGCCGCGAAAGTTCTTCAGCCGATTGCAGCGACGACAGCGTGCGCAGCGGCTGCTGGCTGCCGCCCAAGTCCACCCGGCCACCGGCGCTTTCAATCTGCACCTTGGCCAACTGGCGCGACACATCGGCCGCGCTGGCGCCCAGCGCCTGCAGCTTCAGCGGGTCCAGCAGCACCTGCACCTCGCGATCCACGCCGCCCACGCGGTTGATGGCGCCCACGCCGCGCACCGAGAGCAGCAGCTTGGAAATGTCGTTCTCGACAAACCACGAAATGGCTTCCGCGTCCATCTTGTCGGACGACACGGTGTAGGCCAGCACCGCGCCGCCGGCGAGCTCGACCTTGTTGATGATGGGCTCGCGCAGGTCGGCCGGCAGGTCACCCCGCACCTTGGCCACGGCCGAGCGCACATCGTCCAGCGCTTCCTGCGTGTTCTTCTCGATGCGGAATTCGGTCGTGATGGTGACTGCGCCGTCCTGCACCTTGGTGGTGATGTGCTTGATGCCTTGCAGCGAAGCCAGGCTGTTCTCGATGACGCGTGCCACGTCGTTCTCAAGCTGGTTGGGCGCGGCGCCCGGCAGGCTGGCGCTGACCGTGATGTTGGGCACATCCAGGTCCGGGAAGTTCTGCACCTTCATCTGGCTGAACGAGAACAAGCCCGCCAGCGTGAGCATGAAGAACAGCATCGACGCCGGGATCGGATTCTTGATGGACCAGGCTGAAACGTTCATGGCCCGGTCCTCACTTCACCACTTTGACGAGATCGGCTTCGTTCAGGAAACCCGCGCCTTGCACCGCCACCGGCTCGTCGACCTTGACGCCTTCGAGCACCTCGACCCGTTCGCCCACGCGGCGACCAGTCTGCACCTTGCGCTGGCTGGCCTTGTTCTGAGGGTCGATCACGAACACATAGTTGCTGCCGTCGCGCACCACGATGGATTCGCTGGGCACGGTGAGCGCATCGCTCTGCCCCAGCTCGAAGAAGCCCTTGGCAAACGTGCCGGCCTTCAGCTCGGCATTTTTCGGCAGATCCACAAACACCAGGATGTTGCGCGTCTGCGGATCGGCGCTGGGCGCAATTGCGCGCACCCGGCCGGTGATCTCCAGCCCGCTGGCCGCCGTGACCTTTACTTCCTGGCCCTTGCTCACACGCCCCACCTCGCTGGGCGTGAGTTCGCCGCGCCATTCCATGCGGCTCTGGCGCACCAGGCGAAACAACTCCTGGCCCGAGCTCACCACCGCGCCCACGGTGGCCCCACGCGCCGATATCACGCCGTCATCGGGCGCAAGCACCTTGGTGTTGCCCAGTCGAACCTCGGTCGCACTCAGCACCGCCTTGGCGGCCTCGAGCTGTGCGCGCGCCACCTTCTCCTGCGTGAGGTACTGCGCCACCTGCGAAGCGGAAAGCGCGCCGCTGTCCTGGATGGAGCGCGCGCGGTCGGCGTCGGCCTTGGCGTTTTCGAAACTGGCCTCAGCCTGCGCCAGGCTGGCGCGGCTTTGCAGGCTGTCGGCCTGCGTGGTTTCGCGCGCGAACTCGGCCAGCACCTGACCCTTGCGCACCACATCACCCACGTTCACGTTCACCGACGCCAGCCGCAGGCCGTTGAGCTCCGCGCCCACGCTGGCCTCTTGCCAGGCGGTGATGTTGCCGTTGGCCTGCAGGCGGATCGGCAGGCTGCTGCGCTCGGGCTGGGCCACGGTCACCGTGAGCGAAGGCTTGGGACCAGCGGCGGCCGCGTCGGGCGCAGGTGCCGCGGGCTTCTTGATGAACACCCAGAAGACCACCAGCAGCACCAGGGCCAGTGCGATGGCCAGCCAGAGCCAGCGTTTGCGCGATGGGGAAGTTGTGGCGTTCATGCGGGGTCTTTGAGTGCGTTGGGGTTGTTCACGGGATCGAAGCCACCACCCAGGGCGACGTAGAGCTGGATCCAGGCGTTGATGCGTTCCTGCTGCAGATTGACGGCGCTGCTGTCGGCGTTGAGCTTGAGGCGGCGCGCCTCTTCCAGTTCGTTGAGGTTGGCCAGGCCGACGCGGTAGCGCGCCTCGGTGCCCCTGAGCGACTGCTCGTAGCCCGCCACCGCTGTCGCTGTGGATGCCTCCCGCTCGCGCAGGCTGGCCAGCGTCACCAGCGCCTGCTCCACCTCGGCCACCGCCTTGCGCAGGGTGCTCGCGTATGCAGTGGCCGCAGCCTCATAGCGGGCCTGTGCGCTGTCTGTGCTGGCGCGCAGACTGTCGCGCCCCAGCAGCGGCAAGCTCAGGCTGATCGGGCCGATGGCCCAGGTGTTGAACGTGCCATCGTTGCCACCGCCCGAGAACCGGTTGCGCAGCAAGCTGCCGGAGAGCGACAGGCCGGGCAGCAAGGCCGCCTTGGCCACCCCCACGTCTTCGCTGGCGGCCACCAGCTCGCGTTGCGCACGGTAGACGTCGGGCCGCTGGCGAATCACATCAGCAGGTACAGCGGTTACCGTGAGCAGGTTCTCAAGGCGCTCGGAAGACAGCAAGGCCGGCCCACCAGCCAGCCGTTGGCGCACCTCGGGCTCGGACACACCCGTGAGCGCCACCAGCGACTTCACCTGGCGCTCGCAGGTTTCAAACTGCTGCCGGTAGCGCGCCGCGCTCTCGGCCCCGCTGGCCCGCGCCAACGCGGCCACCGCCGGCGCAGTGAGTCCGGCGCGCTCGGAGGTGGTGTTGTTCTGCGCCGTGACCGCGCGCGAATCGCGGTCGCGCAGGGAGACTGCGAGCTGCTCGCGGCACAGGCGCTGCGAGAAATACAGCTGCGCCAGTTCGGAGGCCACCAGCACCCGGGCCTCGTGCCAGCCGGCTCCCGCCGCGTCCTGCTGTGCCAGTGCGCTGCCCAGGCGGGCGGTGCTTTCCCCCCAGAGCCCGATGGCCCACGAAGCCTGCAAGCCGGCGCTCAGCGAGGTGCCCAGCGGGAAGGTCGGGTCGGTGATGCCGCGGGTGGCACTGGCCACCGCGTTCACTTGCGGCCCGTTCTGTGCCTCCACGCCGAACCGGGTGGCCCGGGCGGCGAACACCTGCGCGCGGGCGGTTGCAATCGTCGGGCTTTGCATCTGGGCGCGGGCAATCCAGTCGGTGAGCACCGGGTCGTCGAACCGGCTCCACCAGGTGGTGAGCACCTGCGTGCTGCCCGAGTGGGCCAGAGGCGGCGCGTACCAGCTGCCGGGCAGCACAACCGCCACGTCGGCGGGTGGCTTGGTCACGCTGCAGGCGCCGAGCAATGCCGCGCACGCCGTCACGGCAAGCAAGTGCTTCATGAAATGGAATCCCTGTGGTTTGGTTTGACCCGGGCCTGACTCTAGTCGATGTGCCCGCCCGAACATGTCATTTCATTTCAATCGCGCGACGGTTTGTTTCAATCTTCTTCTGAAGCGTCCAACCCGGGGAACAGCACCTCGGTAAATCCGAAGCGGGTGAAGTCCCGCACCCGCATGGGATAAAGCTTGCCCCAGAGGTGGTCGCACTCGTGCTGCACCACCCGCGCATGAAAACCCTCGGCCTCGCGGTCGATGGCCTGGCCCCGCTCGTCGAAGCCCTGGTAACGGATGCGCCGCCAGCGCGGGACCACGCCCCGCAGGCCAGGCACCGACAGGCAACCTTCCCACCCCTCTTCTTCCTCGTCCCCGAGCGGCGTGATGACCGGGTTCACCAGCACGGTGCGAGGCACCACCGGTGCGTCGGGGTAGCGCGGGTTGTGCGCGCCGCTGCCAAACAGCACCACCTGCAGGTCCACCCCGATCTGCGGAGCGGCCAGACCAGCGCCGTTGGCCGCCACCATGGTGTCCTGCAGGTCTACCACCAGCTGGTGCAGCTCGGGCGTGTCGAAACGGGTGACGGGCTGGGCGTGGCGCAGCAGGCGCGCATCGCCCATCTTCAGGATGGTGTGGATGGTCATGGGTTGGACAAGCGGGCAGGATGGGTTTAGTTTCGCTGATCACGACACCCGACGCGACCACCCGAGGAGAACCCATGAAGAATGCCCTGCTTGCCCTCGCCCTCTTGGTGCCTGCGCTGGGGCAAGCCCAGGGTGCCGAGATCTTCAAAGGTGCCGACCTCGCCCTCGGTGCAAAACTCATCGCCGAGAACCAATGCGCCCAATGCCATGCCAGCAAGGTCGGCGGCGACGGCAGCGCCATCTACCGCCCGCAAGGTCGCATCAACAACGCAGGCCTGTTGCGCGGCATGGTGCAGAACTGCAGCACGCAACTGAACCTGCAGCTCTTCCCGGAAGAAGTCACCGCCATCGCAGCGGTGCTCAACCGGGACCACTACAAATTCAAGTGAGTGATGCCAGCAGGGCCAGCATGCCGGCTTCGTCCAGCACGGCCACGCCCAGCTCGCTCGCCTTGTCCAGTTTGCTGCCGGCCTCGGCACCGGCCACCACGTAGTCGGTCTTTTTGCTCACCGAGCCGGCCACCTTGGCGCCGGCAGCCTCCAGCAGGGCCTTGGCTTCTTCGCGTTTGAGCGTGGGGAAGGTGCCGGTGAGCACGAAGGTTTTTCCCGCCAGCGGCTGGGGCGCGCGCTCGGCGGGTTCACCCTCATCCCAGGTCACACCGCAGGCGCGCAGCTGCTCCACCACCTCGCGGTTGTGCGGCTGGTCGAAGAAGGTGCGGATGCTTTGAGCGACCACCGGGCCCACGTCGCTCACTTCCGAGAGGGCTTCCACGCTGGCATCCATGATGCGGTCGAGTTGGCCGAAGTGGCGGGCGAGCTCCTTGGCGGTGGCTTCGCCCACGTGGCGGATGCCCAGGCCGAACAGGAACCGCGGCAGCGTGGTGCGCTTGGATTTTTCCAGCGCACCCAGGATGTTCTGAGCAGACTTCTCGGCCATGCGGTCCAGCGCCAGCAACGACGTGAGGCCCAGGCGGTACAGGTCGGGCAGGGTCTTGACCACGCCGGCGTCCACCATCTGCTCCACCAGCTTGTCGCCCAGGCCTTCGATCTCCACCGCGCGGCGCTGGGCAAAGTGCAGCAGCGCCTGCTTGCGCTGGGCGCCGCAGAAGAGCCCGCCGGAGCAGCGGTAGTCCACCTCGCCTTCTTCGCGCACGGCATCGCTGCCGCACACGGGGCATTGGCGCGGCAGACTGAAGGGATCAGGGTCGCCGACGCGCTTGTCGAGCAACACCGACACCACCTCGGGGATCACATCGCCCGCACGGCGCACGATCACCGTGTCGCCCACGCGCACATCCTTGCGGCGCGCTTCGTCCTCGTTGTGCAGGGTCGCATTGGTCACGGTCACACCGCCCACGAACACCGGGGCCAGCTTGGCCACCGGCGTGAGCTTGCCGGTGCGGCCCACCTGCACGTCGATGGCCAGCACCGTGGTGAGCTGTTCCTGCGCCGGGTACTTGTGCGCCACGGCCCAACGCGGCTCACGGGTGACGAAACCCAGCTGCCGCTGCAGCGCGAGCGAGTTGACCTTGTAGACCACGCCATCGATGTCGTACGGCAACTGGTCGCGGCTGGCGCCAATGCGTTGGTGAAAAGCGACCAAGGCATCTGCACCGCTGCACAGCGAGGTCTGCTCGGCCACCGGGAAGCCCCAGGCCTTGAGCTGCATGAGCAGCTCGAAGTGGGTCTCGAACGCCGGCCCGCCTTGATCGGGCGGTGAGATCTCGCCCAGGCCGTAAGCGAAGAAGCTCAAGGGCCGTTGCGCGGCGATGCCCGAGTCGAGCTGGCGCACCGCACCGGCGGCGGCATTGCGCGGGTTCACAAAGGTCTTTTCACCTTTTGCGCCAGCGGCAATCTTGGCGCGCTGCTTGTCGTTGAGCGCATCGAAGTCGTCGCGGCGCATGTAGACCTCACCGCGCACATCAAGCACCGCCGGTGCGTCGGCCGGCAGGCGCAGCGGCACCTGCTGGATGGTGCGCACGTTGGTGGTGACGTCTTCACCCACCTCGCCATCACCGCGCGTGGCGGCCTGCACCAGCACGCCGCCTTCATAGCGCAAGCTCATGGCCAGCCCGTCGAACTTGAGTTCAGCCACATAGTTCACCGGCGCGTCGGCCTCCTGCAAGCCCAGCGCGCGGCGCACGCGGGTGTCGAAGTTGCGCGCGCCGCTGGGCTCGGTGTCGGTCTCGGTGTTGATCGACAGCATGGGCACCCGATGGCGCACCGGCGTGAACGCATCCAGGACCCGACCACCCACGCGCTGGGTGGGTGAATCGCTGGTCAGCAGTTCGGGGTGCGCGGCTTCAATGCTTTGCAGTTCGCGGAACAGGCGGTCGTACTCGGCGTCCGGGATCTCCGGGTCGTCGAGCGTGTAGTAACGGTGGGCGTGGTGGTGGAGTTGAGCGCGCAGGTGCGCGGCACGCTCGGCCGGCGAGGGCTCGGCGGCGAACAGGTCTGGTGTCATGGATCAGGAGAAAAGTCGTCGAGCCTGCGGCGAACCGGCCGCCAGATCGCGGCTGTCCAGCGCGTCGTACAGGCTTTCCAGGTCGGCGCCGATGCTGTCCATGGTGTCCGTGGACAGCGGCTGGCCGGCATCGTCGGTAACCACCCCATCCATGGTCTCGGCCAGCGCCTTGGCGGCCTGGCGCATGCGCACAAAGGGCTGTTCGCTGCGCGGCACGTGGGTCACTTCCAGCGACAGCGCCACCTCGCGCAAGGCGCTTTGCTCGGGGTCTTCGGCCATGGCGGCCTGCGGGTCGAACACCAGGCTCAGGATGGGAGCCTGTCCGCTCTCGCTGCCCGAGAGCACCATGCGGCCGGGCAAGGCGCCTGCCACAAAGCCGAGCTTGGCAGCGTGTTGCGCCACATAGCCCGGGCTCCAGGCGGCGCGGCGAGCTCGCAGGGTGAAGCCGAGTTGTGCGTCGTGCCCGCTGGCAAAGGCGTCGAGCTCTCGGGCGCGGGCCACCTCGGCGCGCATGTCGGGGAACTCGGGCGCCGCGCCCACCGCGTCGGCAAAGGCCTGGGCCTTGACCACGAACTCGGAGAACTCGATGTCGTTGAGCGCGCCGGCCCGGTTGGCCAGCTGCACACCGGCCTGCAGCGCGCGGTAGCGCTGGCCCAGGCGCGGCGTTTCCCATTCGCCGGTGGCGTCGCACAGCCCTTCCACGGCAAACGGCTTGCTGCCCACGCGGCGGGTACCGGGCAGCGCAGCCAGCAGTGCGTCGCCCGAGACCTCGTGGTCCAGCACCAGCGGCGTGATCACGTCGATCAATGCGTCCAGGCTGGGCTTGCGCTCGGGCTGGTGGAGCAAGGGGTTCACACTCACCGAGGCGGCCGCCACCGCAATCGCCACCGGGTCGGGCTGCATGGACGCACCGGGCATGTCGCCCAGCACCGGGTCGATGCGCTGGATCTCGTGGCCGGTCAGGTCTTCGGGCGAGTACGGCAAGGTCTCGTCGCCGGTGGCGTCGTCAGGGCCGTGCGCCGTACGCTCTCGCGCCAGGCGCGGCACGCTCTTGCGGGTGACCCAGGCGTTGTAGGCCACCACGCCCGCGAGCACGAGCCCTCCGATGATGGCCAGGCTGATTTGCAGTGTGCTCATGGTGTGGTTCAGGTGGGTTCGAGCATGCCGGCGGCCGATTCCATGTCCACCGCCACGATGCGCGAGACGCCCTGCTCCTGCATGGTCACCCCGATCAGCTGCTCGGCCATTTCCATGGCGATCTTGTTGTGGCTGATGAAGAGGAACTGCGTCTCTTTGGACATATGGGTGACCAGCTTGGCGTAGCGCTCGGTGTTGGCGTCGTCCAGCGGCGCGTCCACCTCGTCCAGCAAACAGAAAGGCGCGGGGTTGAGCTGGAAGATGGCGAACACGAGCGCGATGGCGGTGAGCGCCTTTTCGCCGCCCG
This sequence comes from Burkholderiales bacterium, assembly GCA_038213545.1. Taxonomy (GTDB): domain Bacteria; phylum Pseudomonadota; class Gammaproteobacteria; order Burkholderiales; family Burkholderiaceae_C; genus Hydrogenophaga. The sequence goes on along the minus strand of JBBQSX010000104.1, from coordinate 2,632 downwards.
AGAGCAAGTGGATGGTCTGGTTTTTCTTGCCGGGCGGCTGCGCCATCACCTGCACGCCGGCATCGAGGATTTCTTCGCCAGTCATCACCAGGCGCGCGTTGCCGCCACCAAAGAGCTCGGGGAACATCTTGCCGAAATGGGTGTTGACGGTCTCAAACGTGCTGCCCAGCAGGTCGCGGGTTTCGTTGTCGATCTTCTTGATCGCGTCTTCCAGCGTGTTCATGGCCTCGACCAGGTCGGCCGTCTGCGCATCGAGGAAGGTCTTGCGCTCGCGGGCGGCGGTGAGTTCGTCCAGCGCAGCAAGGTTGACCGCACCGAGCACTTGAATTTCGCGGTGCAGGCGATCAATTTCGCCTTGCATGCCAGGCAGGCGCACATTGCCTTCCGCGATGCTTTGCGCCACGGCGGCCAGGTCGGCCTGGGCCTCTTCGAGCATCTGGCTGTACTGCTCCACCCCCAGGCGCGCGGCCTGTTCCTTGAGCTGGAAATCGGTGATGCGGTTGCGCAGCGGATCGAGTTCACGCTCCAGTTGCAGACGGCGTTCGTCGCTGGCACGCAGCTTGGCGGTGAGGTCGTCGTACTGGCTGCGCAAGGCGCTTAACGTCTGTTCGCGCTCCAACTTCATGGCCAGCGCGTTTTGCAGGCCGGCCTGCGCGGCAGCGTCGTTCAGGCGGGCGAGTTCGTCGGCCGCTCGCTGCTGTTCGTCTGCGAGCGACTTTTCTTGCGTGGCCGCTGTCTCCAGCGAGCGCTGCAGCTCGGCCTGGCGCGCCTGCAGGCTGCGCAGCGCAAAAGTGGCTTCTTGCGCGGTGCGCTCCAGCGAGCGTTGCTGTTCGCGCGCCTGGTTCAGCGAGCGCTCGGCCGCGATCACCGTGTCGTCCAGCTGCGCGTGGCGCTCCTGGCTGTCGGCCAGTTGCATGTCGAGCTCTTCAAAGCGCGCCTCGGCGGTGACGCGGCGCTCTTGCAGCTCGTCGAGCTGGGCGTCCACCTCGGCCAGGTCGGAGGCGATCTGCTCGCTGCGTGCGCGGGTCTGCTCGGCCAGCTGGGTCAGGCGAAGGGCTTCAACCTGCAGCTCGTGCGCACGGCTGCGCGAATCGGCCGCGTCGCGGCGTGCGCTCACCAAGCGCTGTGAAGCGTCGGTGTACGCGGCTTCAGCGCGAATCAGGCTGGAACGCGCCTGCTCGTTGATCAGCACCTGGGCCTTGAGTTGCTTGTCGATGTTCTCGATTTCCTGGGCCCGCGCCAAGAGACCGGCCTGTTCGCTGTCGGGCGCATAGAAGCTCACGCTGTGCGCCGTGACAGCATGGCCGCTGGCCACGAAGATCACCTCGCCGGGCCGCAACTTCGCGCGCTGCGCCATGGCGTCCTCCAGGCTGGGCGCGGTCAGGCAGCCGTGCAGCCACTCGGCAAGCAAGGCTTGCTGGCCGGCGTCGTTCAAGCGCAGCCAGGCGGCCAGGGGTTTGAGACCGGTTGTGCTGACCACTGCAGCGCCGCCAGAGGGCGGGTTGTAGAAGGTCAGCTTGGCCGGCGGTGCATCGTTGCCGAAGGCGCGCAACATGTCCAGGCGCGAGACTTCGAGCGCACCCAGGCGCTCGCGCAACGCGGCTTCGAGGGCATTTTCCCAACCGGTCTCGATGTGGATGCGGCTCCACAGACCTTGCAGACCATCAAGCCCGTGTTTGGCCAGCCAGGGTTTCAGCTTGCCGTCGGTCTTGACCTTTTCCTGCAGCGCCTTGAGCGCTTCCAGCCGGGCCGACAGATCGGCCTGCCGGGCCGATTCCTGGTTCACCGCCTGCTGGGCGCTGCGGCGGGCATCGTCAAGCTGCGGCACGCTGTCCTGCAGCTCGTGCAGCACAGCGTCGTTCATCTCCGCCACTTCCTGCGCGCTGGCGAGTTGGGTCTGCGCGTTCAGCAAGCGGGCTTCATCGGGCGCTGCCAAGGCGTTGCGGTCCGCTGCAAGGCGTTCGCGGCGCTGGTTGAGCGTGCGGCTCTGTTCTTCGATGCTGCGCTGCTCCGCCGCCAGCACCTGAATCTGCTGCTGCACCTGGGTAACGCTGGCGCGCTGCTCGTTGGCGCGGGCCTGGGCCTGGCGCAAGCTGTCTTCGAGCGCGGGCAAGGCGCCCGACTGTTCTTCGCCTTGCGCCGCCAGCACCACCGAATGGTCTTCAGCCTGCACCATGGCCTCAGTCAGTTGCTCCAGCTCCACCGCCGCGTCTTCGCTGCGGGTGGTCCACGAAGCGATCTGTTCTTTCAGTTGTACCAGGCGCTGTTCCACGCGGGTGCGGCCTTCCACCACAAACCGGATCTCGGCTTCGAGCTTGCCCACTTCGGCACTGGCCTCATAGAGCTTGCCCTGCGCCTGGTTCACCTGGTCGCCCGCAGCGTAGTGGGCCTGGCGGATGGTCTCCAGTTCGCTTTCAATACGGCGCAGGTCGGCGGTGCGGGATTCGAGGTCGTTGATCGCCTGGGCCGCGTCGGTTTTCACCTTGACCTGGTCGGCCTCGGCCTCAGCGCGCTTCATGAACCAAAGCTGGTGCTGCTTGAGCGTGGCGCTGGCCTGCAGGTTGTTGTACTTCGCGGCCACTTCGGCCTGCTTCTCCAGTTTGTCGAGGTTGGCATTGAGCTCACGCAGGAT
>JBBQSX010000103.1:0-13142 GCA_038213545.1 Burkholderiales bacterium | reverse complement strand
TAGGCGTGGGCGAACTGGAAGGTGTTGAACCAGTTGATGTGGATGCCGGCCAGCGTGATGAACTGGTACTTGTAGCCGAGTGCGGCCAGGTCTTCCTGGAACGAGGCGATCTGCTTGTCGTTGAGGTTCTTCTTCCAGTTGAAGGAAGGCGAGCAGTTGTACGACAGCAGCTTGCCGGGGCATGCAGCTTGCACGGCCTGCGCGAATTCGCGGGCGAAGCCGATGTCGGGTACGCCGGTTTCACACCACACCAGATCGGCGTAGGGGGCGTAGGCGATGCCGCGGCTGATGGCCTGCTCCAGGCCGTTCTTGACGCGGTAGAAACCTTCCTGGGTGCGCTCGCCGGTCAGGAAAGGTTTGTCATTGGCGTCGTGGTCGCTGGTGATCAGGTTGGCAGCTTCAGCGTCGGTGCGGGCCAGCACGATGGTGGAGACACCCATCACGTCGGCGGCGAAGCGCGCGGAGATCAGCTTCTCGCAGGCTTCTTGCGTGGGCACGAGCACCTTGCCACCCATGTGACCGCATTTCTTAACGGCCGCCAGCTGGTCTTCGAAGTGCACGCCGGCTGCGCCGGCGGCGATCATGTTCTTCATGAGTTCGAAGGCGTTGAGCACGCCGCCGAAACCGGCTTCGGCATCGGCCACGATGGGCAGGAAATAGTCGATGAACTCCGGGCTGCCCGGCTCGATGCCACGGCCCCACTGGATTTCATCAGCGCGCTTGAACGTGTTGTTGATGCGGCGAACCATGGTGGGCACCGAGTCGTAGGCGTAAAGCGACTGGTCGGGGTACATGGTCTCGGAGGTGTTGCCGTCGGCAGCGACCTGCCAACCCGACAAGTACACGGCTTCCAGACCGGCCTTGGCCTGCTGCATGGCCTGGCCAGCGGAGATGGCGCCGAAGGCGTTCACATAGCCCTTTTTGGAGCCGCCATTGACCTTGTCCCACAGCTTCTCGGCGCCGCGCTTGGCCAGCGTGTGCTCAATCTGCATGCTGCCGCGCAAACGCACGACATCCGCCGCGGAGTAGCCGCGCTTGACGCCCTTCCAGCGCGGGTTGGTGGCCCAGTCTTTTTCCAGGGCTTCGATTTGCTGCTGGCGGCTCAGTTGCTCGGTCAGGGATTGAGGCATGGGGATACTCCGTGAGGTTGATGGAACAGGGTTGGCTTCGGGGTGTTGCAAGTGCGCTTGCAAAGCCGCAGCCAGTGCCTTGACTTTAAGTCTTATAGAAGACTTTTAGAAGCTCTTATGTCTTATATAAGAGAAAAATTTTCTCTTTGTTTTTCAACGCTATCTTGGATATTTTTCTCAATACGGAATATTATTTCTTGTAATGAGAAATTTTTCTGCACCGCAGCATTGTATTTTTTCACAATGAGAAATTGGAAACTCTCATCCCGAAAAACGCGCGTGCCGAAGCTTCGGGCATGATCCTGCCCACTTCAGAACCGACCGTTCCCGTGAACTCCACCCATCCCCTGAACCGCTGGTGGGCCTGTGCCTGCCTCGCTTTGAGCATGTCGCTCGTGGGCAGCTACGTGGCTTTGTCCAAGCCGCTGGTGCTCGTGTTTCCCATCTTTCTGCTGGCCTGGCTGCGCTTCGGTATCGGCGGCCTGGCGATGTTGCGCTGGCTGAAAAAGCCTGAGGACGAGCCGCCCGTCTCGCCCCGTACGCGGCGCTTGTTGTTCCTCGAATCCTTCCTGGGCAACTTCCTGTTTTCCATCTGCATGCTGTTTGGCGTGAGCATGACCACAGCCGTGGCGGCTGGCGTGGTGATGTCGTCCATTCCGGCGGTGGTCGCGATGTTGAGCTGGATCTTCCTGCGCGAGCGCATCGGCTGGCGCTGGGGGGCGGGAATGGGTGGCGCCGCGCTCGGCTTGGGGCTGTTCTCGCTGCTGATGGTGTACACGGGCGCGGCGGTGCACACCAGCGGCCCGTTCGGTATCAGCCGGGCGCTGCTGGGCAACCTGCTGGTGTTCGCGGCGGTGGTGTGCGAGGCTTCTTATGTGGTGATTGGCAAGCGTCTCACCGAAGGCCTGGGGCCCAAGCGTATTTCGGCCATCATCAACCTTTGGGGCTTTGCACTGGTCACCCCTTTCGGGCTGTGGGCCGCGTTGTCGTTCGACTTTGGAACGGTCAGCCTGCAGATCTGGACCTTGCTGGTGTTCTATGCGCTGGCGGCCAGCGTGTGGACGGTGTGGCTGTGGATGACCGGTCTGAAAACCGTGCCGGCATCTCAGGCCGGAGTGTTCACCGTGATGCTGCCGGTGAGCGCGGCAGTGATCGGGGTCTTGTTCATGGGGGAACGACTCACCCCCATTCAGATGCTTGCTTTCGGTATCGCCCTGCTTGGCCTGGTGCTCGCGACGTTGCCGGGTCGCACAGTTCAGAAAACCTGAATCAAAGGCACCAGAGCCCCGTGGGCTGGGTGATGCCCATCCAAAGCGCCCAAGCCGAGGTGGCGGCCAGCGCCAGACCCGCCAGGCGAATGCCCCAGGCACCCGATCGCGCGCCGTTCAGGCGCAGCAACAGCCACGGTGCGGCCGTCAACGAGATGGACGTGCCGATGGAGAACAGCGCCATGATCGCGGCGCCCTCCAGTGCGTTGGCCGAGAGAGAGGCCACCAGCAGCGCCGAGTACAGCAAGCCACAGGGCATGAGTGCCCAGGCAACGCCCAGCACCACCGGCGCGCGCTGGCCCATGGATGTCAGCACGGGACGGGCTTTGCGCCAAATGTTTTGGCCCAAGGTTTCGATCCAGGCCGGCTGGCGCGCGCGCCAGATCAGCACCACGCCCAGCAACAGCGCCGCCACATGGAACGAGGTCCACACCGGGCGGATCGCTGTGGTGTTGGTGCCCAGCCAGGCCAGCCCCTGCACCGAGCCGGCGGCGAACGCACCAAACAGCGCGTAGCCGACCATGCGGCTGAGCTGGAAGGTCCACAAGGCCCGGGTGCTGCGCGAACCTGCGGCGCGGCTGATGCCGGCGCACGCGGCACCGCACATGGCCACGCAGTGGGGTCCACCCACCACGCCCATGAACAAGGCCGTGATCGCCATCGAGGTCTGCATGGATCAGATGATCTTCGAAAAGCGCGCCCGATCCATGTCGACCTGCAGATTCTTGTCAAACACCATGGCAATGGCCCTGACCAGGTACCAGCCAGCGTCGGTGACCTGCACGCCCGTGGGGTCCAGCCGAACGAGCCCGTGTTCGGCCAGCCCTGCCAGCACCTCGAGCTCGCGTGCAAAGTGCTGCCTGAAGTTGATCAGGTGCCCAAGTTCGATCGACTCGAACTGCAACTCACCCTGGCACATCAGGGACATGATCACCGAGCGGCGCAGCAGGTCATCGCGCGTGAGCGCCAGGCCTCTGACGATGGGCAGTCGGCCCTGCTCAAGCATGTCGCGGTACTCCTCCAGCGTCTTGGCGTTCTGGCTGTAGGTGGCGCCGATGCGGCCGATGGCCGAGACGCCGAGTGCGATCAGGTCGCAATCGGGCTGGGTGCTGTAGCCCTGAAAGTTGCGGTGCAGACGGCCCTGGCGCTTGGCCACGGCCAGCGCGTCTGTGGGCAGGGCAAAGTGGTCCATGCCCACATACACGTAGCCGGCTTCCTGCAGGGCGTCGAGCGAGGCCGAGAGCATGGACAGCTTGGCGCTGCCACTGGGCAGCTCGGCGGCGATGATGCGCCGCTGCGGCTTGAAGCGCGACGGCAGGTGGGCGTAGGCGTAGAGCGCGATGCGGTCGGGCCGCAGTTCGTTCACCTGAGCCAGCGTGCGCGCGAACGACTCTGGCGTCTGCAGGGGCAGGCCGTAGATCAGGTCGACGTTGATCGACTCGAAGCCGATGCGCCGCGCGGCGTCCACCAGAGAAAACACCTGTTCAGCGGGCTGAATGCGGTGCACAGCCTTCTGCACCGTGGGGTCGAAGTCCTGCACGCCGAAGCTCAGGCGGTTGAAGCCCAGCCGCGCGAGCGTGCGCAAACGCTCTTCGGTCACGGTGCGCGGGTCCACCTCGATCGAGTATTCGCCGCCAGGCACCAGCGTGAAATGCGAGCGCAGCATGCTCATGAGGTCTTCGAGCTCGGCATCCGACAAAAACGTCGGTGTACCGCCACCCAGGTGCAGCTGCGACACGTTCTGTCCGGGGCCGACGTGGGCGACCTGCAACTCCACCTCCAGCGCCAGGTAGCGCAGGTACTCGGCGGCGCGTTCGTGGTGCTTGGTGATCACCTTGTTGCAGGCGCAGTAGTAACAGACCGACTCGCAAAAGGGAATGTGCACGTACAGCGAGAGCGGCAGCGCCATGGAGCCCACCTTGCGTTGCTCCAAGGCCTGGACGTAGTCTTGCTCTGTGAAGGCTTCGACGAACCGGTCGGCGGTGGGGTACGAGGTGTAGCGCGGTCCGGGGATGTCGAAGCGGCGCAGCAAGTCATCTGAAATGGTGTGGCTCACGGGGTGTCTCCAATCAATGGAGCCACTGTGCGGCAGCAGCGGCAAATGGGTCTTGATCTTCATCAAGCGAGCGTGCGAACAGCGCGACGTCAACATCGACACCCCACCGGGGTATGCTGTGGCCTGTCACACCTTTCCGGATTCCATATGGACGCACACACCATCAAAGTTGCCTGCTCCAGCTGCAACCTGCGCGAGCTCTGTCTGCCCATGGGACTGAACGCGGACGAAATGGTCAAGCTCGACCGCGTGATCTCCACCCGCAAACGCATCAAGCGCGGCGCGGCGCTCTTCAATGTGGGCGACAAGTTCACCGCGCTCTACGCCGTTCGGTCCGGCTTCTTCAAGACCTGCGTGACCACCGTCGATGGCCGCGACCAGGTGACCGGATTCCAGATGACGGGCGAGATCATCGGCATGGACGGCATCGTGAGCGATCACCACTCGTGCGACGCCGTGGCGCTGGAAGACGCCGAGGTCTGCATCATGCCGTTCGACCAGGTGGAAGCGCTTTCACGCGAGTTCACGACGCTGCAGCACCACGTGCACAAGATTCTGAGCCGCGAGATCGTGCGCGACCACAGCGTGATGCTGCTGCTGGGCAGCATGCGTGCGGAAGAACGCTTGGCCGCCTTTTTGCTGAACCTGGTTCAACGACTGCACGCGCGCGGCTTCTCGCAGTCCGAATTTGTGCTGCGCATGACGCGCGAAGAGATCGGTAGCTACCTGGGCATGAAGCTGGAGACAGTGAGCCGCACGTTCTCGAAGTTCGCCGAGGACGACATCATCGACGTGAAGCAGCGCCACGTGCAGATCAAGAACGTGGACGCACTGCGTCAGATCGTCAACCCTCAGCCCTGCAACTGAGCAAGCCCCCACGCTCCCCCGCTGCGCGTGGTCCGCTGCCCCCCAAGGGGGCTGATCCGGCTGGGGCGGCCCGGCGCCGGATCGTTCGGCGGTTGTTCAGCGGTTGATTTCCGACGAAGGCAGGGCCAGCAGGGTGGTCAGCGCACTCGACGCCATCGTCAATCCCCAGAAGACAAAGAACGCGAGCGTGTAAACCGCCTCGCGCGAGAGCGCCAGTTTCGATCCGGACCAGTGCAGGTCGCTCGGATCCACCAGCGCAAACACAACCATCTCCAGCACGGCAGCCACCAGAAAGGCGGGCCATGCAATCCCCATCAGGCGTTTTCCCCACATGGGCTTGTCTCCCTGTTGGTTTTGTGGGTCACTGGGCTGGAATCACGGGTGACGCAGCGTTGTTGCGCGCCTGGTGGGCCGGTTGCAATTTGGCCAACGCATCGATGCGGGCTTGGCCCTGCAGGGCGTGCGCGGCCTTGAAGTCGCGCTGGTAGTCGGCCTTGTTGAGCACCGGATCGGCGCCGTTGATGGCGAAGAAGGCGGCTGTCAGGCTGGCCGCCACACCCACCAGAGGGGCGCCCACCACCAGCCACATGTGCGGGGTGCGCCACCAAGCGGCGGAGGGGTTGGTGGTGGTGTTGGCTGAACTCATGGAAGTCTCCTGAAAAAGGGGTCAACGCGGCACAAGGAAGGCGGCCTTCTCGGTCACGCGGGCCACCTCGTCGCCGGTGGAATGGATCTCGAACTGGATGGGGTGCGAGCCGGCGGCTGCGGTGCCGGGCGGAATCTGGACCCGCACGGCGGCAGAGCGCACCTCGGTGGGCAGCACCTCGACCTCGGTGACCGGGTCCAGCGTGATGCCGGGCAAGCCCGAGACTCTGATGGCGTAGCGCTGCGTTTGTTCGGTGGCGTTCATGATCTGCAGGCGGTACACGTTTTCAATGCGGCCCTGCTCGACCATGCGCGCCAGCGAGCCGCGGTCGCGCATCACGTCCACGCGCAGCGGGGTTCGCAGGTACAAGCTCACGCCCAACGCCGTGGTGATGCCCAGCAGGATGGCCGAGTACACCAGCACGCGCGGACGCATGGCGCGCCGCAGCATCTGCCGGGTGTCCCAGCCTTGCGCCATGCCGTTCTGGGTAGAAAATTTGATGAGACCGCGCGGGTAACCCACCTTGTCCATCACGTCGTCGCAAACGTCGACACAGGCCGCACAGCCGATGCACTCGTACTGCAGGCCCTTTCGGATGTCGATACCGGTCGGACAGACCTGCACGCACAAGGTGCAGTCGATGCACGAGCCCAGGCCCAAAGCGACCGGGTCGGCCTTCTTCGAGCGCGGACCACGCGGCTCGCCGCGCTGCTCGTCGTAGGTCACGATCATCGTGTCCTTGTCGAACATCGCGCTCTGAAAACGCGCGTACGGGCACATGTACTTGCAGACCTGCTCGCGCAGGAAGCCCGCGTTGCCGTAGGTGGCGAAGCCGTAGAAAAACACCCAGAAGGTCTGCCATGGACCCAGCGAGGCGGCCAGCGACAGCGCGGCCAGCTCGCGGATGGGCGTGAAGTAACCCACGAAGGTGAAGCCGGTCCACAGTGCAAAGGCGATCCAGAGCGCCTGCTTGAGCACCCGCTTGCCCAGCTTTCCCACCGACATGTTCGCCTCGTCCAGCCGCAGCCGCGCAGAGCGATCACCTTCAACCTTCTTCTCTATCCATAAAAATATCTCGGTGTAGACCGTCTGCGGGCAGGCAAAGCCACACCACAGCCGCCCCGCCACGGCGGTGAACAGGAACAGCGAGAGCGCCGAGATGACCAGCAGACCCGTGAGGTAGATGAAGTCCTGCGGATAGAGGACCAGACTGAAGATGTAGAAGCGGCGCACTTCCAGATCGAACAGCACGGCCTGGCGCGCATTCCACTCCAGCCAGGGCAGACCGTAAAAGACGATCTGCGTGAGCCACACCATGAGCCAGCGCCAGTTGGAGAACAAGCCGGACACAGAGCGTGGATGGATCTTCTTGCTGGCGGCATACAGCGACACCATGGCCTCGTCGTCCGGTGCGACGGGCACGATGGGAATGACGGTGGCTGGGGGCTTGGCGGTGGACACGGGTGGTTTCAACCAGACTCAGTTCGGCGTCACAGGCGGCTTGTTGGACATCCCCCAGACATACGCCGTCAACACATGGATCTGGTCGGCGTTGAGCTTGCCCGCCTGCGCCGGCATCTGGTTCACGATGCCGTTGTTCACGGCGCGGGTGATGGCCTCCTCGCCCCAGCCGTGCAGCCAGATGCCGTCGGTCAGGTTGGGGGCGCCCAGGGCGGTGTTGCCCTTGCCCTCGGCGCCGTGACAGGCTGCGCACACAGCGAACTTGACCCGACCTTGCGCCGCCTTGACCGAGTCGTGTGGCGTGGCCGACAAACTCATGACGTAATGCGCCACGTTGCGCACGTCCTCGGGCGTGCCCACCGCGGCAGCCAGGGGCGGCATCATGCCGATGCGGCCTTGCGTGAGCGTGGTCTTTATGGCGGCGGGGTCGCCGCCATGCAGCCAGTCGCCGTCGGTGAGGTTGGGGAATGTGCGGGCACCGCGTGCGTCAGAGCCGTGGCACTGCGCGCAGTTGTTCATGAACAGGCGCTCACCCACGGCCATGGCAGGCGCGTCGCCAGCCAGTTGCTCGGTCGACAGGCCGTTGAAGCGGGCATAGATGGGTGCGATGTCTTGCTGCATCTTGTCCACCTCGGCCCGGTGCTGGCCCTGCGAAGACCAGCCCAGCACACCGCCGTATTTGCCGAAGGTGGGGTACAGCACGCCATAGACCAGCGCGAAGATCACCGTGATGATGAACAGGTAAACCCACCACCGTGGCAGCGGGTTGTTCATCTCCTGCAGATCGCCGTCCCACACGTGACCGGTGGTGTTGTCGGCATGGGCCTTGACCTTGGTGGTACCGCTGATCCAGAGCAGGACCGCGCAGGCCAGGATGCTGAGCAGGGTCAGCCCTGCCACATACCAAGACCAGAATTCGCTGGTGAAGTCACTCATGATGGTTCTCTTGTTCTGACGTGTTCGTGGAATTCATTCGTCCTGAAAAGGCAGCTGGGCTGCCTCCTCGAAGCGGTCCTTGTTCCGCTTGGACCAAGCCCAGGCCACGATGCCCAGGAAGGTCAACATGCTGATGACGGTGACGATGCTGCGCAGGTCGTTGATGTCCATGGTGTCCTCCGCGGGCTTACTTGATGGCGGTGCCGAGCACCTGCAGGTAGGCGACCAGCGCTTCGATTTCGGTCTTGCCCTTCACGTCGGCGCTCGACGATGCGATCTCGGCGTCGGTGTAGGGTGCGCCCAGCGTGCGCAGCACTTCCATGCGCCGGGGAATGCTGGCCTCGTTCACCGTTTTCTTCGCCAGCCACGGATAGGCCGGCATGTTGGATTCGGGCACCAGGTCGCGTGGGTTGTTCAGGTGCACGCGGTGCCATTCGTCGCTGTAGCGTCCACCCACGCGGTGCAGGTCCGGCCCGGTGCGCTTGCTGCCCCACTGGAAGGGCCGGTCGTACACGAACTCACCCGCCAGCGAGTAATGGCCGTAGCGCAGCGTCTCGGCCTGAAGCGGCCGGATCATCTGCGAGTGGCAGTTGTAGCAACCCTCGCGCACGTAGATGTCTCGCCCGAGGATCTGCATCGCGCTGTAAGGCTTGAGGCCCTCCACCGGTTGGGTGGTGGACTTCTGGAAGAACAGCGGAACGATCTCCACCAGTCCACCGACCGCGATCACCAGCACGATGAGAACGATCATCAGGAAGTTGTTGGTCTCGATCCGCTCGTGCGTGAAACCCTGAATTTTTTCTTGAGTGGCCATGGTGTTGTCCTCAGGCGTGAGCAGGGTTGAGGTCGGGAATGCGCACTTCCTGGGACCGTCCGTTCCTGACCGTCATGAACGTGTTCCAGGCCATCACCAGCATGCCGCCAAGGTACAGAAAGCCGCCGAGCAAGCGGATCACATAGAACGGGAAGGTGGCCTTGACCGACTCGACGAAGGTGTAGGTGAGGCTGCCGTCGGGATTGATCGAGCGCCACATGAGGCCCTGCATCACACCGGCGATCCACATGGCGGCGATGTAGAGCACGATGCCGATGGTGGCAACCCAAAAATGGATCTCGATCGCGGGCACCGAGTACATCTTCTTCTGGCCGTACAGGCGGGGAATCAGGTAGTACATGGAACCCATGGTGACCAGCCCGACCCAGCCCAGGGCGCCGGAGTGCACGTGGCCAATGGTCCAGTCGGTGTAGTGGCTCAGGGCATTGACCGTCTTGATCGACATCATCGGCCCCTCGAAGGTCGACATGCCGTAGAACGAGAGCGAGACGATCAGGAAGCGAAGGATCGGGTCGTCGCGCAGTTTGTGCCAGGCGCCCGAGAGCGTCATGATGCCGTTGATCATGCCGCCCCAGCTGGGTGCGAGCAGGATGAGCGAGAACACCATCCCGACCGATTGCGTCCAGTCGGGCAACGCGGTGTAGTGCAGGTGGTGCGGGCCGGCCCACATGTAGGTGAAGATCAGCGCCCAGAAGTGCACGATCGACAGGCGGTACGAGTAGACGGGGCGCTCGGCCTGCTTGGGGATGAAGTAATACATCATCCCGAGGAAGCCTGCGGTGAGGAAGAAGCCCACCGCGTTGTGGCCGTACCACCACTGCACCATCGCGTCCTGGACGCCGGCATAGGCCGAGTAGGACTTGAAGCCGTCCACCGGCAGCGCCGCGCTGTTGACGATGTGCAGCATGGCCACGGCGAGAATGAAGGCGCCGAAAAACCAGTTGGCCACGTAGATGTGGCGCACCTTGCGCTTGCCGATGGTGCCGAAGAAAACCACCGCGTAAGCCACCCACACGACCGCAATCAGGATGTCGATGGGCCACTCGAGCTCGGCGTATTCCTTGCCCGAGGTGAGGCCCAACGGCAGCGTGATGGCCGCCAGCACGATCACCAGTTGCCAGCCCCAGAAGGTGAAGGCTGCGAGACCATCGGAGAAGATCCGCGTCTGGCAGGTGCGCTGTACCACGTAGTAGCTGGCGGCAAAAAGTCCGCAGCCACCGAAGGCGAAGATCACCGCATTGGTGTGCAGCGGCCGCAAGCGACCGTATGACAGCCATTCAATGCCGAGGTTGAGCTCGGGCCAGGTCAACTGGGCGGCAATGATCACACCCACCAGCATCCCCACCACCCCCCACACCACCGTCATGATGGTGAACTGCCGCACCACTTTGTCGTTGTAGACCGCCGAAGGGCTGGCCTTGTTTGTCACGGACATACAGAACTCCTCGCAAATGTCACTCGTTGAAGTGTCTTGCGCGATGGAGTCCGGCGCCTTGACCTATGTCAAGCGGGCTCAATCGCTTTTGAGAATCCGCTCACCTTCGCGCTCGATGTTGTCGAACTGACCCGACTGCAAGGCCCACCAGAACACGCCGATGATTCCGAACACGAGCAGCACGGACAGGGGAATCAGCAGGTACAGGATGTCCATGGGGTCGGGCTCTGGGAATTGGGTGGGGTTCGGACCATGCTACGCCGATGCGGGCGCAGAAACCGGGTTGATCGCCGATGAAGCTGGGGGTCTTCCCGCCAGGCGGAAGGCGTTGCCGATCACCAGCAGCGAGCTGCCCGCCATGCCCAGGCCAGCCAGCCACGGCGGCATCCAGCCCACCAGAGCCAGCGGCACGGCCACCACGTTGTAGGCGGCGGCCCAAATGAGGTTTTGCCGCACCACGCGCAGGGTGGCGCGAGCCTGCATGAGCGTGTGCACCACGTCCATCACCTGCCCGCCCTGGATCACGTAGTCCGACTGGGCCTGAGCCAACGGCGCGGCCTGGCCGAGCGCAAACGATGTGTCGGCGCGTGCAAGCACCGGCCCGTCGTTGAGGCCGTCGCCCACCATGGCCATGGAGAGCCCCTGCGCCTGCAGCCGGGTCACCTCCAGCAGCTTCTGCTCGGGCGTGGCGCCGGCGATCACGTGGTCCACACCCACCGCCAGCCCCACGGCTTCGGCCGCAGCGGCGCGGTCACCCGAAAGCAACCAGGTACGAACGCCCAGCGCGCGCAAAGCCTGCACAGCCTCACCGGCGTCGTCGCGCAGGCCTTCCTCCAGCGTGAAGCTGGCCATCCAGCCCAGCTCATCGCTCAGGTGGGCGCGCGGTGCATCGTCGTTCGCATCCAGCACGGATGCGCCGCAGAACGCAGCAGAACCCAGTCGCACCTTGGCGCCCTCGGGCAAACGGGCCTGCATGCCCTGCCCGGCCACTTCGGTCACTTCAGTCACTGCGATCCGCTTCGTCCCAGCACCTTGTTGCGCCAAAGCGCGCGACACCGGGTGCAGCGAACCGGCCGCCAGCGCAGCCGCCAGCGCAAGCGCCTGCTCCCGGCTCACGCCCTCCCGGGTGATCACTTCGCGCAGCACCAGCCGGTCGTGGGTGAGCGTGCCGGTCTTGTCGAACACCACGGCGTTGATGTTGGCCAGGGTCTCGAAGGCCTGCAGCCTGCGCACCAGGACGCCGCGCCGCGCCAGCGCCCCGGCCGAGCTCAGCATGGCCGCCGGCGTGGCCAGCGACAGCGCGCACGGGCAGGTGACGATGAGCACCGCCACCGCCACGGCCAGTGCCCGGGTATGGTCGATCTGCCACCAATAGAACCCTGCGACAGCCGCTGCCAGCAACACGAGCACGAGAAACGGCGCGGCGATCCGGTCGGCCAGGATCGCAAGGCGGGGCTTCCCGGTAGAGGCCTGCTCCATCAACTTGACGATCTGCGCAAAACGCGTGTCGCGCCCGACCTGGGTCACGCGCACGCGCACCGGGCCACCCAGGTTGAAGCTGCCTGCCACCACGCCCTGCCCCTCTTCACGCATTACCGGGCGCGACTCGCCAGTGAGCAGCGCCTCGTCCACCGTGGCGCGCTCACTCAACAGTTCACCGTCGGCCGGGAAGGCCTGCCCCGCCTGCACCCGCACCACGTCGCCCACCACCAGCCGGCGGATGGACACCGTCTCCAGTCCCTTCAAAGTCTCTCGCTCGCAAACCTCGGGCAGGCGGTTCATCAGGCTGTCGAGCGCGCCGGCCGTGCGGTCGCGCGCTTTGAATTCGAGGTAGCGTCCGCCGAGCAGGAAAAACACAAACATGGTGAGCGAGTCGAACCAGACCTCGGCGCCCCAGGGGCCGGTGGGGTCGAAGGTGGCGGCCGAGCTCACCAGAAAGGTGACGAGGATGCCGATGGTGACCGGCGTGTCCATGCCCACGCGGCCGTGCTTCAAGTCGCGCCAGGCGCTTTCGAAAAACGGGCCGCTGGCAAAGAACACCACCGGCAGGCTGATCACCCAGCTGGCCCAGCGGAGCAACTGCTCGATGTCGGCCGGGATCTCGCCCGGCACGGTCACGTAAGCGGGCCACGCGTACATCATCACCTGCATCATGCAAAAGCCGGCCACAAAAAGACGCCACAAGCCTTGCCGCGTCTCGCGCATGCGCTCGCTGATGCCCAGGGCCTGTTGCATGGGGAGCAAGCGGTAACCACGCTCGCCCACCGCCTGCGCGAGGCGCGACATGCGGGTGGCAGAAGGGTCCCAGCGCAACGTGAGCCGGCGCGTGGCCGCGTGCACCTGCGCCTGCATCACACCGGGCAGTCCTTGCAGGGCCGACTCCACCGTGTCCGCGCAAGCCGCGCAATACATGCCTTGCACCATCAGCACCGATTCGGCGACATCTCCGTCGGTCTGCTCGATGCGTTGGGTGAACGCCTCCTGCTCCACCGGGTCGTCGAGCACAGC
>JBBQSX010000102.1:0-13427 GCA_038213545.1 Burkholderiales bacterium | reverse complement strand
GCCGGTGATCAACCTGGAGTGGATCCAGAAACTCTGGCGCGACAAGAACATGCGCGGCTACAGCGCCGACGCGGTGACCGACACCATCCTGCGCCGCATGCCCGACTACGTGAACTACATCTGCCCGCAGTTCCAGCACACCCACGTGAACTTCCAGCGCGTGCCGATCGTGGACACGAGCAACCCCTTCATTTCGCGCGATGTGCCCACCGCCGACGAGAGCATGGTGGTGATCCGCTTTGCCAAGCCCAAAGGCATCGACTTTCAATACCTGCTCAACATGATCAACGGTTCCATGATGAGCCGGGCCAACACCATCGTGGTGCCCGGCGGCAAGATGGAACTGGCCATGCAGCTGATCTTCACGCCCTTCATCTGGCGCATGGTCGAGCGCAAGAAAAGAGCGATCGGTCTGGCCTGAGAGGAAGGGAATACGCACATGAAAAACCCTTCACCCGAACTCGCGCGCCAGATGGCCAACGCGATCCGCATGCTCGCGGTGGACGCGGTGGAGCAAGCAAAGAGTGGCCACCCGGGCGCGCCCATGGGCATGGCCGACATTGCCGAGGTGCTGTGGAACCGCCACCTGCGTCACAACCCGGCCAACCCGCAGTGGCCCGACCGCGACCGTTTTGTGCTCTCCAACGGCCACGGCTCCATGCTGATCTACGCGCTGTTGCACCTCACCGGCTACGACCTGCCCATGAGCGAGCTGAAAGCGTTTCGCCAGCTGCACAGCAAGACCGCCGGCCACCCCGAGGTGGGCGTGACCCCAGGCGTGGAAACCACCACCGGCCCGCTGGGCCAGGGCATCAGCAACGCGGTGGGCATGGCGCTGGCCGAGAAACAGCTGGCCAGCGAATTCAACCGCCCTGGCCACGCCGTGGTGGACCACTTCACCTACGCGTTTCTGGGCGACGGGTGTTTGATGGAAGGCATCAGCCACGAAGCGTGTTCGCTGGCTGGCACGTTGCGTCTGTCCAAGCTGGTGGCGTTCTACGACGACAACGGCATCTCGATCGACGGCCACGTGGAAGACTGGTTCACCGACGACACGCCCCAGCGCTTCGAGGCCTACGGCTGGTATGTGATTCCGAAGGTGAACGGCCACGACCCCAAGGCGGTGGAGCTCGCGCTCATTGCCGCCAAAGAGCAGGCCCGCCGCCCCGACGGCAAGCCCACACTGATCTGCTGCCAGACCGTGATCGGCCAAGGCTCACCCAACAAGGCCGGCACGCACGACGTGCACGGCGCTGCGCTCGGCGCGGCGGAGGTGCAGGCCACCCGCGAAGCGCTGGGCTGGACCGCACCCCCCTTTGAAGTACCTTCTGATGTGGCCCTCGCGTGGCACGCGGTGGACCGCGGGCAGGCCCTGGAAGCCCAATGGCAGGGGCGCTTTGGCGCCTACCGCGCCGAGTACCCGAACGAGGCGGCCGAGTTCGAGCGCCGCATGGCAGGCGACCTGCACGCCGGCTTCTTGCCCGCGCTCAACGGTGTGTTTGAAGGCGTGGCTGCCATAGCCGATGCGGTGGCCACGCGCAAGGCCAGCCAGAACGCGCTGGACGCGCTCAACATGCTGGTGCCCGAGTTCTTCGGCGGCAGTGCCGACCTCACCGGCTCCAACCTCACCAACTTCAAGGGCTGTGTGAAGGCCGGACGCGACCGCTGGGGCAACCACCTGAGCTACGGCGTGCGCGAGTTCGGCATGGCCGCGGTCATGAAACTGCGCGTGATCCACGTGTTCACGCACGACAGCATCGGCCTGGGCGAAGACGGGCCCACGCACCAGTCGGTGGAGCACGTGCCCAGCCTGCGCCTGATTCCGCAGCTCGATGTGTGGCGCCCGGCCGATGGGCTGGAGACCGCCGTGGCCTGGGCCAGCGCCATCGAGCGACGCGACGGACCCTCGGCGCTCTGCCTCTCGCGCCAGAACCTGCCACGCCTGACCGATGCCGCCATGGTGGAAGGCATTCGCAAGGGTGGCTACGTGCTGGCCGAAGGCGCAAACCCGAAGGCCATCATCGTGGCCACCGGCTCCGAGACCTCGCTGGCCATGGAGGCCCACCAGGCGCTGGCCGCCGAGGGCATCAGCACCCGCGTGGTTTCCATGCCCTGCACCAACCTGTTCGACCGGCAACCGCGCAGCTACCAGGAAGAGGTGTTGCCGCTGGCCTTGCCCACGGTGGCGGTGGAAGCCGCACACCCCGATTTCTGGCGCAAATACGTGGGCCGCACCGGCGCGGTGGTGGGCATTGCCAGCTTCGGTGAGTCGGCCCCGGCCAAGGCTCTGTACGCGCAATTTGGAATCACGACCGAGAGGGTGTGCTCTGAAGTGCGGCGTCTTCTGGCATGAAGAAGAACCCGTTCGGGCTGAGCTTGTCGAAGCCCTCTCGCCAACTTGCCCGTGAGCCCTTCGACAGGCTCAGGGCGAACGGTATTCCCTCGACGCTGTCATGAACCAATACGACCTCATCCTCTTCGATCTCGACGGTACGCTGATCGAGACCGCCCCCGAGATCGCCGACGCGGTCAACGACACACTGACGCAGTTCGGCCTGCACGCGGTCACACAGACTCAGGTGAATGACTGGATCGGCCATGGCACGCGCGAGCTGCTGATTTCGGCCCTGGCCGACCGGCGAAACACCACCAGCGACACGGTGCGCAACAGTGCCGATTTCCCCACCATCGAAGCTGCGTTTGGCGGGCACTACCAGCAGCGCTGTGGCACGCGCAGCCACCTCTATCCGCATGTGCGCGAGACCCTGCAAGTGCTGAAAGGCGCAGGCGTGAAGCTCGCGGTGGTGACCAACAAGGAAGGCCGCTACACCCAGACCGTGCTCGACGCGCACCAGCTCGCACCGATGTTCCACCGCGTGATCAGCGGCGATACCTTGATGGTGAAAAAGCCCAACCCGGCCGCCGTGCACGACTGCTTGCAACGCTTCGGCGTGAAGGCCGAGCGCGCGCTCTTCGTGGGTGATTCGTCGATCGACGTGGCCACCGCGCGCAACGCCGGTGTGAGCGTGTGGGCGCTGCCTTATGGCTACAACATGGGCGAGCCCATCGAAGCCAGCCAACCGGACCGTGTGATCGCCGACTTCTCTGCGCTCCTCATCTGACCTGCCCGCCCTTTCAACAAATTCCCATGGCCCCCATCGCGCTTCGCCACCTGCTCGACCAAGGCGCCACACCGGCCGCGAGCCAGCGTGCCATCCGCAGCGGCTTCAGCGGCGTGATGATGGATCGGTCGTTGAAGGAAGACGCCAAAACCCCCGCTCGCGCGGCGCAGAACCCAACGCAGGACAGAGGAGGTCCTTCATGAGCAAGCGTTTTCTGAGGTGGGCCGAGGCTTGGATCGAGGAACACATCCCTCCCGGGGCCAATCCCGACATCGAGAGCTTTGAGGCCAGGGCGCAGCGGTTGTCAGAGACCTTGATTGCCGAGGCGGCGGCGGCCGGCTTCACCAACGTGGAGACCGAGGAAGAGCGGCAGCGCGTTGCGCCCCTGGTGCTGGCCGCGGTCTCGGACAGCACCGACTTCGACGTCAATGCCTACCATCTCAAGTCTCTGCTGGCGCAGGAGAATGAAGATGGCGACTGAGCATTGCAAACTTGCTGCAGGCGACTTGTGAAAGTCCGCTTCAGTCAGGGGTTGCAGGAAGCCCTTCCGCGCGGCGACATCAGCCTGATCTCAACCCGCTCCAGATGCTCGTACCGCCGACTCCTTGCCAGAATGCAGCGTCCTGCTGGCGATGCAAAGCTTCTCCTGCATGGCCTTTGTGCGGGGTCGGTGTTTCCAAGCTGGCGCTGCGTTGGCGCCGGTCGCACGCCATGTGGGCTCGGGCCGAAGACCACCGTGTAAGGTCGGGCGCCCAAACGCGACGAACGTGCATGTCCTGTTCAACCATCGTGCATCCGGGCCTTCGCAGACGTGGACGCGGGCTGCTCGCCTTCGCGTCCTGGCTTTCAGTGGTCATGGTTGCGATCGTCCAGCCCACAGGCGCCAGCGCCATGGGCCTGACGATGGCACCCCAGGCGCAGGCTTGCCCCCGCGAGGCGATTGATACGCCCGCGCTGCAACCGCTGCCCGCGCAGGCCGCGCACCGCATATCCGACAGCCAGGCCGTGGCGGGCCGGCATGACGTGGCCTGGGCCTGGCTCGGGTCGCCAACGCTGCGTTACCCGCACCGCGCGCTGGGTTCGCCCACGCACGCAGCCAGCGTACACGCGCTGGTTCGCTCGCGATCGGGGGCGTGGCAGGCAGTCGAGTCACGCCTGCCGCTGCACCGCGTGTACGAAGACCGCGTGCCTCGCATCATCGACATCGACCGTGACGGGAGCGAGGAGATCTTGCTTGTCGAGGCCGACGCGCTGCGGGGCGCATCGCTCGTGGTGCTGGGCATTGAGCACGCTGCCAACGGACCAGTCCTGACAGAGCGTGCACGCAGTGCCTTTGCCGGTACGCCGTTTCGCTGGCTCAACCCGGTGGGCGTGGCTGACTTCGACGCCGATGGGCAACTCGACCTGGCCATGGTGCTCACCCCGCACATCGGCGGGGAGCTGCAGCTGCTTCACTACCGCCCGCCGCTCATGGTGCCCTACGCGCGTGCGCTCGATGTGTCAAACCACCGGATGGGCGCCATCGAACAGGCGCTGGCGGTGATCGTGCAGGTGGCGGGTCAACGCCCCACTGTCCTGGTACCCGACATGACCCTGCGTGCGCTTCACGCGCTGCGCTGGGACGCGCCAGGTCGCTGGACCGAGCTGGGCGATGTCATGCCGCTGCCCGGTCGTATCGAGCGTCTCTCGCCCATTCCAGGCGG
This sequence comes from Burkholderiales bacterium, assembly GCA_038213545.1. Taxonomy (GTDB): domain Bacteria; phylum Pseudomonadota; class Gammaproteobacteria; order Burkholderiales; family Burkholderiaceae_C; genus Hydrogenophaga. Next base: position 8,602 of record JBBQSX010000102.1, on the reverse strand, counting down.
TGCCTGCGCATCACTGAGCGATGGCAGCTCGCTGCGCGTGATGCTGGCGCCCTGACGGACGCGAAAGCGCGCGCGAAAGCGCGGCTGTGCTTTGGTAACCCGCGGCCAGTGCCGCCTGCTTCAGGCCCTTTCCGGCCGCGACGGCACTGCGTGCAATGGCCAGGCGAACCATCTGAAGGTAGCGCCCGGGGGGCATCCGCATGACGGCGTGGAAGTGCCTGGTGAAGGCTGTGCGCGACATGCCCGCTTCTTCGGCCAGGCGTTCCAGCGTCCAAGCCGACTGGGGCCGCGCGTGCAGAGCCACCAACGCCCGCGCCAGCCGAGGGTCGGCCAGGCCGCTCAGGATGCCGCCAAGCTCGTTGGCCGGCCGGGCCACCAGCTGGCGCAGCACCCCGATGAACAGGATGTCGCCTGCGCGGTGCAGCAGCGTCGGTTGCCCGCACCGTGGTTGTTCCAGCTCGGCTGCGATCAGGCCAACTGTGTGCAGCAGCGACGATTCGGCCCGGTCAAGCGCCACCGTGCACGGTTCGTTGAATGCGTCCATCAAAAGGTCAGCGACGGGTCCGCGCAGCCTGGCCTCGACAAGCACCATACCCCCTGGCGCAGAGCCAAGGCACGGTTGCAGACGATGCGGCGTGTTGGAGCGGCAGATCACCAAGGTCGGTGATGCCAAGCGCACGCGCTGGTTGCCGCGGCGCAGGTTTGCGTGTCCGCTGATCAACAGGTAAAGCAGTAGCCGCGCAGGCGCAGAAGCCGTGGCCGCAGCCGGGGCAGCGGCGAACGGGTGCACGATGACTTCAGGTGCCAGCCCTTCGAGCACAGCGGACAGGCGATCGAGGCGGGCGGCAGGAGCGGCTGATGGAGAGGTCATTTGTACGAACTGCAAACAAAATGGTCAATATGATTGCAGAAAGTACCCGATATTCGGTCTGCATTCAACGCCGCTCTGCCAAAGGCGTTGCCCCAGTTCAACTCTCGAAGGAATTCTCCATGTCTGCCAGTGCCCTTGTGCCTCGCCAACCGGTTCCCTCCCTTGCCCTGCCCCTGGTGGGAGGCGGTCGATTCGTGCTCGGCGCCGAGCCGCCCGAGCGCTTCGACCTGATCGTGTTCTACCGCGGGCTGCATTGCCCGATCTGCGCCAAGTACCTGATCGAGCTGGAGCGCTTGGCACCGGAATTCGCCAAACGAGGTGTGGCCACCCTGGCGGCCAGCAGCGATGACGCTGAGCGCGCCCAGGCGATGGCGACCAAGGTGAACGCTCAGGCGGTGCGTTTTGGTTACGGGCTGGGTCTGGCCAATGCGCGCCAGTGGGGTCTGTACCTCAGCGCCTCGCGCGGTACCACCTCCATTGGTATCGAAGAGCCTGCCCTCTTCAGCGAGCCTGGCGTGTTCTTGGTGAAGCCCGAGGGCACCCTGTACTACGGCGCGGTACAGAGCATGCCATTCGCAAGGCCCTCGTTCCAGGACCTGCTCGGCGCCATCGACTTCGCGATTGCGAAAGACTATCCGGCACGCGGTGAATACGTGGGCCCGATCTGAGCCGCAAGACGCCTCGGTACGCTGCTTCTCACTTCTCCGCGGTGTCGCAAGCGCACACGCCCTCGCCGATCCATGACCGTTTCTATCCGGGTGCACTGACCGCCCGGTTGACCTGCTGGTTTATTCACTCAGAGCCAACCGCTGACAGGCTGCGGTGCACCCTGGCGGCGGTAACGGTGCCTGGGAAGCGGCCAGTGGCTCTGCGCCAACCAGGTCGCAGAGTCGCCATGAACGCGCTGCCTCATGCAGCCGTTGTTCGGGCATTCTGTGTCGCATGACCCGACAGCCCCTCCATGGCGGCCAGCATGAGCAGGCCTGGACGTTGACAGGTCGGCCCATTGCAACGGGCCCATGTCAGACGACCAATCAGCCACAGCAAAACGCCCCGGTTTCCCAGGGCGTTTTGCATGGAGGAGCCAGAACCATCAAGCCAGCGAATCGGCCCAGATGTTGCGGGCCCAAGCCTTCGCGTAAGCGCCCTCCAGCTCGCTGGCCGCGCTCGACAGACCGCCGGCACCCGGCACCGTGACCATGGTCTTTTTCTCGGCGTCGTACTTGTGCACGCTGGCCACGTGCACCACGTCCTTGGCGGTCACGAAGCTGTAGCAGGTGTTGGCGTAGAGCGGATTGGCCAGCGGCTCCTGGCCTTGCAGCAATGCCACCACGGCGGCAGCACACGTCTTGCCGTGGGCGTTGGCCATGTGGCCGGACTTGGGCATGGCCGGTGCGATCTGGATCGAATCACCCAGCACGTGGATGTTCTTCTGGGCCTTGGACTCGAAGGTGAGGAAGTCCACCTCGCACCAGCGCGCGTTGGCCGTGGCCAGGCCGGTCTTCACCGCAATGGCGCCGGCCCGCATGTCGGGCAGCACGTTGGCCACGCCGGCCTTGAAGTCGTCGTTGAACTCGAACTTCAGGGTGTTGGTGGCGGCGTCCACATCGACCAGCTTGTGCTTGGGGCGGTACTCGATCATGCCTGCGTAGTGGTCGGCCCAGGCCTTGGTGAACAGGCCTTTCTTCGAGGTGATGTCGTCGTTGGCATCAAAGATGATGACCTTGCTCTTGGGCTTGGCCACCTTGAAGTAGCTGGCCACCATGCAGGCGCGCTCGTAGGGGCCGGGTGGGCAGCGGTAGGGCGCCAGCGGAATGCTGATGGCGTAGGTGCTGCCATCGGGCAGGGCTTCGAGCTGCTGGCGCAAGGCCACGGTCTGGGGGCCGGCTTTCCAGGCGTGCAGCACTTTGTCGGCAGCGCCGGCCTTGGCCATGCCGGGCAGGGTGGGCATGAAGTCGATGCCGGGCGAGAGGATCAGGCGGTCGTAGGGGAGTTCACCGCCGCTGGCCAGCTTCACCGTGCGCTTGACCGGGTCGATGCTGTCGACCATGTCGCGCACCACTTTCACGCCGTGGCGCTGGCTCAGGTTGCTGTAGGGCGTGGTGATCTCGGCCAGGGTGGAGTGACCACCCACCACCAGGTTGGACATGGGGCACGAGACAAAAGCCGCGTTGGGCTCGATCAGCGTCACGTCGATGCTGTTGTTGGAGAACAGGCGCACGTATTTGGCGGCGGTGGCGCCACCGAAGCCACCCCCGACCACCACCACCTTGGCGCTGCTGCCGGTGGTGGCGCAGCCGCTCAGGAGGCCGATGCCGGCGAGTGCGGAGCCCGCGCCGATGCTTTGTACGAATTGACGACGTTTCATGGCGGGCTCCTCAGGGTTTCTGTGCGGCGAAATAGGCGGCGATCTGGCCCAGCTGCTCGTCGGTGTAACCCTTGGAAATCTGGTGCATCAGCGTGGCGGGGCGGGTGCCGGCCTTGTATTCGAGCAGGATCTTCTGCAGGTCGGTGCGGCCGGCCAGCGAGGCCATGCCGGGCTGGGCACGCCCGTCGGTGCCGTGGCAGCTGGCGCAGGCCGCAGCCCACACGCGGGTCTGGTTGACCTGGGCGTGCGCCCCGATCGCAGAGGCGCACAGCACGCCGGCCGCCAGCCATTTCATCGAATTCCCCATCGTCGTCTCCAAAAGGGTGGTTGAAGGATTTGCATCCAAAACTGTAGCAGCCACTTGAAACACAACGGGATTGGGATGTGATTGCGTGAGGCCGTGGCGCATCGTAACGGCCTGTGTTTTGCAGCGCCAAGCCATGAAAACCCTGCTCGGGGTTTTTACCTATCCAAATATCAGCAAACACTAATACAGTTGCAGATGTCGATGCGGCCAGGCCGCCCTAAGGAACATTTCCATGCCGCCCCACCTGAATGACGTGATCGGACGCGTGCTCCCAGCACCCGAAAACCACCTGAGCCCCGAGAAGCTGGAGCTCGCCCGCAAGGCGCGTCGCAGCTTCATGGGCAGAGCCCTGGCCATGGGCGCGGGTGTGGCGGCGAGCAGCGCAGCAGCCACCCGCGCGGCGGCAGCCGATGGCGAAGAGGCCATTTTGAAACTGCCGCCGCACACCACCGGCCTGGGGCAGGGCGTGGCCACCGAAGGCTACGGCAAGCCCAGCCAGTGGGAAGCCAACCTGCAGCGCCGCCAGAGCCCCGGCCTCACGCGCGTGCCGCAGGCCTCGGTGAGCTTCACGCCGCTGCAGGGCCTGTTCGGGATCATCACGCCCAGCGGCCTGCACTTCGAGCGGCACCATCAGGGCTGGTGGGACATCGATCCCTCCAAGCACCGCTTGATGGTCAATGGTCTGGTGAAGCGCGAGCGCGTGTTCACCATGGACGACCTGATGCGCTTGCCCAGCGTCTCGCGCATCCATTTCATTGAGTGCGGCGCCAATTCCGCGCCCGAGTGGGGCAACGTGGCCTTGCCCGCGGTGCAGTACACGCACGGCATGGTGAGCTGCTGCGAGTTCACCGGCGTGCTGCTCTCCACGCTGCTGGAGATGTGTGGCTACGACAAGAAGAACGGCAAGTACGTGCTGGCCGAAGGCGCTGATGGTTCGTCGATGACGCGCACCATCGACATCGACCGCGCCATGGACGACTGCATCGTGGCCTGGGCCATGAACGGCGAGATGCTGCGCCCGGAAAACGGCTACCCGCTGCGCCTGGTGGTGCCGGGCGTGCAGGGCGTGAGCTGGGTGAAGTACCTGCGCCGCATCGAGGTGGGCGACCAGAAATGGGCCGCGAAAGACGAGGCCGTGCACTACATCGACCACATGCCCGACGGCACGCACCGCCAGTACACGGGCATCCAGGAATGCAAGAGCGTGATCACCACGCCGTCGGGCAGCCAGACGCTGCTGGACAAGGGTTACTACAACGTGACGGGCCTGGCCTGGTCGGGCCGTGGCACGGTGAAGCGGGTGGACGTGAGCGTGGACGGCGGGCGCAACTGGCGCACCGCGCGCATTGAAGGCCCGGTGCTGCCCAAGGCGCTCACGCGTTTCAACATCGACTGGGTGTGGGACGGCAAACCGGCTGTGTTGCAGAGCCGCGCGATCGACAGCACGGGCTATGTGCAGCCCAAGATCAACCAGCTGCGTGCGGTGCGCGGCACGCGTTCGGTCTATCACCAGAACGCCATCCAGTCGTGGCGGGTCGCCGAGAACGGCGAAGTCTCGAACGTGCAAGTCTATTGATGAGGCCCGCCATGCGAACCCTGACTCTTTTCGCCGCCGCGCTCATCAGCACCGCTGCCACCGCACAAACACCACCCTGGCACGACCTCGGCCGCGATGCGACCAAAGCCGAGGTGCAAGCCTGGGACATCGACGTGCGCCCCGACTTCAAGGGCCTGCCCAAAGGTGCAGGCAGCGTGGCCCTGGGTGAGCGTGTGTGGGAAGGGCAATGCGCTTCCTGCCACGGCAGTTTCGGTGAGTCCAACGAGGTGTTCACCCCCATCGTGGGCGGCACCACCAAGGCCGACATCGAGCGCGGCCGCGTGAAGAACCTGGAGCCGGGCAGCATCTTTCCGCAGAAGACCACCCTGATGAAAGTGGCCACGGTGTCCACGCTGTGGGACTACATCAACCGCGCCATGCCCTGGAACGCGCCGAAGTCGCTCAAGCCCGACGAGGTGTATGGCGTGCTGGCCTACATCCTGAGCCTCGCCCATGTGGTGCCCGACGACTTCACGCTGAGCGACCAGAACATCGCCGAGGTGCAGAAACGCATGCCCAACCGCAACGGCATGGTGTTCTACGAGCCGCTGTGGAAAGCCAATGGCAAGGGCGATGTGACCAACGTGGCCTGCATGAAGGACTGCCCCGCGGAGACCACCATCCGCTCGTTCCTCCCCGACTTTGCGCGCGACGCGCACGGCAACATCCAGGAGCAGAACCGCGTGATCGGCCCGGTGCGAGGCGCCGACACCACCAAGCCGGCGCCCACCGCCCCGGTGGGCAGCGGACCGAAGCCCGCGGCGGTGGTGGTGGCCGCGGCCTCGCCAGCGGGCGGCGACGTGAAGGCGCTGCTCGCGGCCAACAGCTGTACCGCGTGCCACGGCATGGCGCAGAAGATCGTGGGCCCTGGCTTCACCGAAATCGCCAAGAAGCACAAAGGCCAGGAACGCCTGGAGGCATACCTTGCGGTGAAGATCCGCGAAGGTGGTGTGGGCGTGTACGGTGCGGTGCCCATGCCGCCCCAGCCGCAGCTCAGTTCCGCCGAGGCCGCCACCATTGCAAGGTGGATCGCAGCGGGAGCGAAGTGACCTTCTTGCAGTCTTTCTTAAATATTTGCATTTACTCGTATTCCCCATTTCCCCTTTGTCCCGGAGTGCCTAACCTATGACCATGACTTCCATCCAGCTGATGAGCGCCGCTGTGCTCACCTTGTTCAGCGGCGCCGCACTGGCCCAAAACGCGGCTGCGGCCAAGGCACTCGCCTCCAAGAACGCCTGCCTGGCCTGCCTCGCGGTGGACAAGAAGCTGGTGGGCCCGGCCTTCAAGGACGTGGCGGCCAAACACGCCGGCCAGGCCGACGCACTTGAAAAAGTGTCAGCGCGCATCAAGTCCGGCGGTGCCGGCATGTACGGCCCGGTGCCCATGCCGGCGCAGGCCCAGCTCAAGGACGACGAACTCAAGTTGCTGGCAGGGTGGATCCTCGCCGGCGCCCCCGATCAGTAACCCCCGCCAGTACACTCTCGCCCTTCCCTCATTTCACAGGAGCCCCCCATGAACAACTCACGCCGAGTCGCCCTCAAGACCACCGGGGCTTTTGCCACGCTGGTGTCCTTGGGGCTCATCACGCAAAGCCAGGCCCACGCCGCCATGGACCGCGCCGGTTTTGACATCAAGACCATGGCCGATGCGGTCAAGGCTCTGGGTGGCACCGCCGCCAACAGCGACCAGGTCACCGTGGTCGCACCCGACATCGCCGAAAACGGCGCTGTGGTGCCCGTGGGCGCCACCAGCAAGATCCCGAACACCACCGAGATTTACCTGATCGTCGAGAAGAATCCCACGCCCATGGCCGCCGGTTTCAAGATCCCGGCCGGCACCGCCGCCGACGTGCAGACCCGCCTGAAGATGGGACAGAGTTCCAACGTGTTCGCCGTGGTCAAGGCCGACGGCAAGTTGTTCTCGGCCTTCAAGGAAACCAAGGTCACGCTTGGCGGCTGCGGCGGCTGATCGCCCAGACCTCTTCAACCCCCTCACTCACAGAATTTCAGGAGTCCAACATGGCTGATCCGATGCGCATCCGCGCTGCTGTCGCTGGTGACGAAACCACCGTCCGCGTGCTCATGTCCCACGTCATGGAACCCGGCACCCGTCGCGATGCTGCCGGCGCCCTCATTCCCGGCCACTTCATCCGCGACGTGGAAGCCACCCACAACGGCAAGGTCGTGCTCGAAGCTGCGTTCAGCGGCGCCGTGGCACAGAACCCGTTCCTGTCCTTCAAGTTCAAGGGTGGCGCCAAAGGCGACAAGGTCGTCGTGAAATGGGTGGACAACAAGGGCGACACACGCACCGACGAAGCCGTGATCGCTTGAAGAGCTTCGCGTTTTTCTGAGTTCCGAAAACAAGAGGAGACATCCATGAAGAAGACCCTGGCCCGACCCCTGATGGCGCTGTTGGCGTTGTCTGCTGCCGTTGGCGCAGCGCACGCGCAAGGCACCGCCGCCGAAGGCATTGCCAAGTACCGCGAGATGCTGCAGGACGGCAACCCGGCGGAACTCTTCGAGATGAAGGGCGAGGAGTTGTGGAAGCAGAAGCGGGGCCCGAAGAACGTGTCGCTGGAGCAGTGCGATCTGGGCAAAGGTCCCGGGGTCATCAAGGGGGTGTTTGTAGCGCTGCCCAAGTACTTTGCGGACACCGGGCGCGTGCAGGACCTGGAAACACGGCTCATCACGTGCATGGAAACGCTGCAGGGCTTCAAGGGCGAAGACATCGCCAAGACGCCGTTTGGCCGCGGCGAGATGGCCAACGTGACGGCACTGGCCACCTATGTAGCCACGGCCTCCAAGGGCATGCGCTTCAACCTGTCGCAGTCGCATGCGCAGGAAAAAATGATGTTCGAGACCGGCAAGCAGCTGTTCTTCACGCGCGGGGGTACGCACGATTTTTCGTGCGCTTCCTGCCACGGCAGCGATGACAAACGCATCCGCCTGCAAGACCTGCCCAACCTCACCAGGAACCCGGGTGACGGCATCGGCTTTGCGGCCTGGCCGGCTTACCGCGTGTCCAACGCGCAGATGTGGGGCATGCAACTGCGCTTGAACGATTGTTTCCGCCAGATGCGCTGGCCCGAGCCCAAGTTCGGCAGCGACGCCACCATCGCCTTGTCGGTCTACATGGGCGTGAACGCCAAATCGGCCGAGTCCATCGTGCCGGCCATCAAGCGCTGATCAGGAGACACTCCCCATGAAAAAAGTCCACTCCCTCGTGTTGCTCCCCTTCGTTGCCGTTCTGTTGTCGGCCTGCTCCTCGGCACCCTCGCCCGCCGACGTGAACAAGGCCACGGCCGACATGCTCAAGAGTTCGTTCCAGGCGCGTGGCATCGCCACGCTGGACCGCCTTGACCAGGACCAGGCCAACGCCGAATGCGCAGTGGCCGACGCCACCGGCAAGCCGCTGGACGCCAAGATGACCCAGGCCATTGAAGCGGCCAGCATGAAGACC
>JBBQSX010000101.1:0-13448 GCA_038213545.1 Burkholderiales bacterium | reverse complement strand
TATTGGCGATTCGAGTTCGAGGCGTCGGCTTTCCTGCACCACATGATCCGTAACATCATGGGCTGCTTGATGGCCATCGGCACCGGAAGTCAACCCCCTGAGTGGATGACCGAGGTGCTGCTGGCCCGCAGCCGCAATGTTGCTGCCCCCACCTTTTCCCCTGATGGCCTGTATTTCCTCGGTCCGGTCTACGATGCTTCGTGGAATTTGCCTGAGCGCACGCCTGCCTTCGACTGGTTGCCATGAATCCTCACCGCACGCGCATCAAGATCTGCGGCCTCACCCGCGAGGCCGACGTGGATGCGGCCGCACATGCCGGGGCTGATGCCGTGGGCTTCGTGCTGTACGACAAAAGCGCGCGCCATGTCTCACCCGAACGCGCTGGGGAACTGGCTCGGCTCCTGCCGGTGTTTGTCACGCCGGTGCTGCTGTTCGTCAACGCCAGCCCCGAGCACATCGAGCGAGCGCGTGATGCCGTTCCGAACGCCTTGCTCCAGTTCCACGGCGACGAATCGCCCGCTGAATGTCTGGCCGCAGGCCGTCCCTTCATGCGCGCAGCGCGTATACCCACAGGTGCCGCCGGGCATGGCTTCGATCTCCTAAAATACGCGTCTGATTACCCGGCAGCCTCGGCCATCCTGTTAGACGCACATGTCGAGGGGTACGGTGGTGGTGGTCAATCCTTCGACTGGACAGCATTCCCTTGGTCACATCCGCTTCTAAACGCCAGCTCTCGCCTCGTTTTGTCTGGTGGACTCACGCCTGCAAACGTGATCGATGGCATAGCGTGCGTGCGGCCCTGGGCCGTTGACGTGAGTTCTGGTGTCGAGGTGTCCAAAGGCATCAAGAGCCCGGACCTCATGAACGCCTTCGTTGCTGCCGTTCGTGCAGCCGACGAACACCTTCCCCCTCCCTGATCGGTCCCGATCCGGGGCTGGGCAACCGAGACGAGATCACCCCATGCAGACCTACCAGCAACCCGACGCCCGCGGCCACTTCGGCATTTACGGCGGCAGCTTTGTGAGCGAAACACTCACCCACGCCATCAACGAACTCAAAGCCGCGTATGCGAAGTACCAGCACGACCCCGAGTTCCTCGCTGAGTTCAAGAGCGAGCTCGCCCATTTCGTGGGCAGGCCCAGCCCGATCTACCACGCGGCCCGCATGAGTCGGGAGACCGGAGGCGCTCAGATTTTCCTGAAACGCGAAGACCTCAACCACACCGGTGCTCACAAGATCAACAACACCATTGGCCAGGCCATGCTGGCCAAACGCATGGGCAAGCCGCGCATCATTGCCGAGACAGGCGCTGGACAGCACGGTGTGGCCACCGCCACCATCTGCGCGCGCTACGGCCTCGAATGTGTGGTTTACATGGGCAGCGAAGACGTGAAGCGTCAAAGTCCCAACGTGTACCGCATGAAGCTGCTGGGTGCTACGGTGGTGCCTGTCGAGTCCGGCAGCCGCACGCTCAAGGACGCGCTCAATGAGGCCATGCGCGACTGGGTCGCCAACGTGGACGACACTTTCTACATCATTGGCACCGTGGCAGGCCCTCATCCCTACCCGATGATGGTGCGCGACTTCCAGAGCGTTATTGGCGAGGAATGTCTGGTCCAGATGCCCGAGATGCTGCTTGCCGCCGGGTGCAAAAGCGAACAGCCCGACGCGGTGATCGCCTGCGTGGGCGGTGGCAGCAACGCCATGGGCATCTTCCACCCCTACATCAACCACGCGCAGACGCGCCTGATCGGCGTGGAGGCAGCCGGCGAAGGCCTGGAAAGTGGAAAACACTCGGCATCGCTGCAAAAAGGCAGCCCGGGTGTGCTGCACGGCAACCGCACCTACGTGCTGCAGGACGACAACGGCCAGGTGACCGAGACGCACAGCGTGAGCGCCGGTCTGGACTACCCTGGCGTCGGGCCAGAGCACGCGTTCCTGAAGGACATCGGCCGCGCCGAGTACGTGGGCATCACCGACGCGGAAGCGCTGGAGGCTTTTCATTACCTCTGCCGCACCGAGGGCATCATTCCGGCGCTCGAATCGAGCCATGCCGTGGCCTATGCCATGAAGCTGGCCAGGACCATGAGAACCGACCAGTCGATCCTGGTGAATCTCTCCGGGCGGGGCGACAAGGACATCGGCACCGTGGCCGACCTGTCCAACGCCGACTTTTATTGCCGACCCAGCTGCCGCGGCCAGTCCGTCAAGGGTGGCGTGGCCTCGATCGAGGTGAAAAGATGAGCCGGATCGAAGCGACCTTTGCTGCGCTGAAAAAACAGGGACGCAAGGCCCTGATCCCCTTCGTCACCGCCGGTTTTCCCTATGCCGACATCACACCCGACCTCATGCACGGCATGGCCGAAGCCGGCGCAGATGTGATCGAACTCGGTGTGCCTTTCTCCGACCCGTCAGCTGACGGCCCCGTGATTCAGAAAGCCGGCGATCGCGCGCTGGCCGCCGGCGTCGGCCTGACCCAGGTCATTGCCATGGTGCGCAGCTTTCGCGAGCGCAACGACACCACGCCCGTGGTGCTCATGGGCTACGCCAATCCGGTGGAACGCTACGACCAGAAACACGGCGCAGGCGCCTTCGTGCGCGACGCATCGGCGGCCGGCGTGGACGGCGTGTTGATCGTGGACTACCCACCCGAAGAGTGCGAAGACTTCGCCGCCTCGTTGCACGAGCACGGCATGGACCTCATCTTCTTGTTGGCCCCCACCTCGACCGATGAGCGCATGGCGCAGGTGGCGCGTGTGGCCAGCGGCTATGTGTACTACGTGTCGCTCAAAGGCGTGACCGGTGCCGGCACGCTGGATGTGGGACAGGTAGAAGCCATGCTGCCGCGCATCCGCACCCACGTGAGCGTGCCGGTGGGCGTGGGTTTCGGCATCCGCGATGCGGAAACAGCGCGCGCCATCAGCCGCGCGGCCGATGCGGTGGTGATCGGCAGCAAGATCATCCAGCTGATCGACAACGAACCGCACGAGAAGGTGGTGGCTGTGGCCTCGAACTTCATTCGCACGATCCGCAAAGCTCTGGACGCATAATTCCAGACGGCGTCCTCGGGGCGCACCTGCACGGAGAAAAAACATGTCCTGGCTCGAAAAACTGCTGCCCCCCAAGATCACCCCCACCGACCCGACCGAGCGCCGCAGCGTGCCTGAAGGTTTGTGGATCAAGTGCCCCAGTTGCGAGGCGGTGCTCTACAAAAACGATCTGGAGAAGAACCAGAACGTGTGCCCGCACTGCAGCCACCATCACCGCATTGGCGCACGCGCCCGGCTCAACGCGTTTCTGGATGCCGAAGGCCGCTACGAACTCGCGCAGGAAGTGCTCCCGGTCGACGCCCTCAAGTTCAAGGACAGCCGCAAGTACCCCGAGCGGCTGAAAGATGCGCTGGAGACCACCGGCGAGACCGACGCGCTGATCGTCATGGGTGGTGCGGTGCACGGCATCAGCCTGGTGGTGGCGTGCTTTGAATTTGACTTCATGGGCGGCTCCATGGGCTCGGTGGTCGGGGAGCGCTTCGTTCGTGGCGTTGAAGAAGCCATTGCCCAGAAAGTGCCCTTCGTGTGCTTCACCGCCACCGGCGGTGCACGCATGCAGGAAGGCCTGCTCTCGCTCATGCAGATGGCCAAGACCAACGCGTCACTGACCCGCTTGGCCAAGAAGGACCTGCCCTACATCAGCGTACTCACCGACCCGACCATGGGCGGCGTGAGCGCAGGCTTTGCGTTCCTGGGTGACGTGGTGATTGCCGAGCCCAAGGCGCTGATCGGTTTTGCCGGCCCACGCGTGATCGAGAGTACCGTGCGGGTGAAACTGCCGGAAGGTTTCCAGCGCGCCGAGTTTCTGCAAACCAAGGGCGCGGTCGATTTCATCTCCGACAGGCGCGAGCTGCGCGCCACCATCGCCAACATCTTGGCAATGCTGCAGCGCCAGAGCGCCGACGCGGTGGTCAACGATTGAGTACCACGCCAGCGGCCGAGGCACTCACGCTGTCTCAGCTTCCCTTGTTTCCCCTTCAGACCGTCCTGTTTCCTGGCGGATGGTTGCCGCTTCGCATTTTCGAGGTGCGCTACCTCGACATGATCGGCCGCTGTCACAAGGCCGGCGCTCCCTTCGGCGTGGTGTGCCTGAGCGAAGGCAGCGAGGTGCGCCGCGTCAACCCGGCGGCGCCGCCCACCGGTGACAGCTTTGCCAAAGAGGTGTTCCACGCTGTGGGCACACTGGCGCACATCGAAAGCCTCGAGCGCCCCCAGCCTGGGCTGATGGTGATCAAGTGCCGCGGCCTGAAACGCTTCGACATCAACCGCCGCAGCCAGCTGCCGCACGGTCTGTGGGTGGCGGATGTGACATTGGCCGAGCACGAGACGATGGTGGCTGTCCCACCCGATCTGGCCAACACCCGCGATGCGCTCAAGCGCCTGCTGCAGAACCTGCAGGTGCGCGACCCCGAGAGTTTGGACCAGTTGCCGCTGCAGCCGCCTTACCAGTGGGACGACAGCGGCTGGGTGGCCAACCGGTGGGCCGAGCTGCTGCCAGCACCGGCCGAACTCAAACAACGCCTGATGACACTCGACAACCCGCTGTTGCGGTTGGAACTTGTGTCGGACCTGCTGGACAAGCTGGGCCTGGAGAACTGATCTCCCCGCCCGACCTCATCCGGGCAGCAGCGAGAGCGCCTGCATGTAGCGCTCGCTCACCATCAAAGCATCCCACTCGCGCGCCGCTGACCGCGGCAGCAAGGCCAACCGCCGCTCTTCGCTGGCAAGGCTGGGCGTCCAATCGCCTTGCAGGCAGGCCCGGGACAGATCGTTGATGGCTTCGTCGATCGGCGCGCCACCGTCTTCCACCGACTGGTTGCACAGCAAGACCATGTCGCAGCCCGCCTGCAAGGCCGCCAGCGCGGCGGTGGTGAAGCTCACCGCTTGGCCGTCGATCTGGCGCGCCGCGGCCATGCTGAGGTCGTCGCTGAAGATGGCGCCTGTGAAGCCCAGGCGGTGACGCAGCACGCCTTGCAACCACCGTGCGGAAAAGCCCGCGGGACGCTGGTCGACCTTGGGATAGATCACGTGCGCCGGCATCACGGCCTGCAGGCTGGCCGAGAGCCAGCCGTAAGGCGCGGCGTCTTCCGCCAGGATGGCCTTCAGGCTGCGCCGGTCCACTGGAATGGCCAGATGGGAGTCGGCCTTGACGAAGCCGTGGCCCGGGAAATGTTTGCCGCAGTTGCCCATGCCGCTTTGCAGCAGACCGTGCATCAGCGCCTGCGCCAGCAGCGCCACGATGCGTGGGTCGCGGCCGAAGGATCGATCGCCGATGACCGAGCTTTCGCCGAAGTCGAGGTCCAGCACCGGCGTGAAACTCAGGTCGACACCGCAGGCGCGCAGTTCGGCGCCGAGCACGTAGCCGGCGGCGGTGGCCGCGTTGCAGGCCTGCAGAGTGGCCACACCTTCGGGCTCAAGGGCCTTGGCCGGGCGCATGGCCAAGGCACCCAACGCGGCCATGGGCGGCAAGTGGGTGAAACCATCGGTTCGGAAGCGCTGCACGCGGCCGCCCTCGTGATCCACCGCGATCAGCAGGTCGGGCCGCACCGCCTTGATCTGACGGCACAGTTGTGTGAGTTGCAACCGGTCGTGCCAGTTGCGGCCGAACAAGATGACGCCACCGACCAGGGGATGCGCCAGGCGCTGGCGGTCCACCTTGGTGATGCTGTGGCCAGCCACGTCGATGATGAGAGGCGCGTGTGGGTTCATGGATACGAATCTCAAAGATGGAGCGAGGTCAATCGCGTTCCACGACCACGAAGCTGGCCGCGTAGTCGGTCTCATCCGTCACGGTCACATGCGCGCGCAGCCCCTGGGCTTCAAACCAGGTCTTCAACTCACCGTGCAGCACGATGACCGGCTGGCCGCTGGGCAGGTTGGTGATCTCGCAGCGCCGCCACGTCATGGGCATGCGCATCCCCAGGCCGACGGCCTTGGAGAAGGCTTCCTTGGCCGAGAAGCGTGTGGCCAGAAAACGCAAGCCGCGTTGTGGCCAGCGCGCGCCGCGTTTCTGCCACACGGCAAATTCGGCGTCGCTCAGCACTTTGCGAACAAAGCGCTCACCCTGGCGCTCGTACGTCGCCTGGATGCGGCGGATGTCGCAGATGTCGGTGCCGATCCCGTGAATCATCAAGGGAGGGCTTCAGCTATGCAGCGGTTGTATTCGACGATGGTGGCGGTGTAACCCAGCTCCAGCGCGTCGGCCATCAAGGCATGACCAATAGAAACCTCGGTCACGCCAGGCACTGCACGCAAAAACGCAGTGAGGTTCTCGCGGTTCAGATCGTGCCCTGCGTTGACACCCAGACCGGCATCCAGCGCGGCCTGGGCAGCAGCGCGAAAACGCTCCAACTGCTCCGCGCGCTGCGGCGTGTGCCATGCGGCCGCGTAGGGCTCTGTGTAGAGCTCCACGCGATCGGCGCCCACCGCCTTCGCGCCGGCCATCTGATGAGCATCGGCGTCCATGAACAGGCTTACCCGCACACCCAGCTCACGGCACTCATCGATCAGCGGGCGCAGACGTTGCGCATCGGCAGGAAAGCTCCAGCCGTGGTCGCTGGTGAACTGACCTTCACTATCGGGCACAAACGTGACCTGGTGGGGCTTCACCTCGCGCACGAAGCCCATGAGGTTGTGGAACGGGTTGCCTTCGATGTTGTATTCGCGGTCGGGCCAGGCCCTCATGAGCGCGGCGAGATCGTGCACATCGTGTGCGCGGATGTGGCGCTCATCCGGTCTCGGATGCACGGTGATCCCGCGCGCGCCCGCCTGCAGGCACAGTGTGGCCGCGCGCGTGACCGAGGGAATGCCGAGGTGACGTGTGTTGCGCACCAAGGCCACCTTGTTGAGGTTGACCGAGAGCGCGGTTCGAAGAAAGGGAGTGGTGGCCGCGTTCATGGGGTGGGCTCGGGGTTGGGGGTTGCCGGTTCACCGGGCTCGGACACTCCGGTGGAGCGGGGCCGCGTCATGGCTTGCACATCGAGCTTGAGTTGCCGCGTCTTGAACACCCGCACGCCGCAATGGTAGTGCAGCAGGTGCCGCAGCTGCGGGCGCAGGGATTGCAGCGCGCTGGCGCACGCGCGAAGCGTGGAGATGAAAGGTGCCGGGCCTTCCATGGCGGCTTGCAACCCGAGCCACTGCTCGCCACTCAGCGGATGCGCGTCGTCTCCGTGGGCTGCGCGCAGACCGCTTTCGGGCGTGATGACATACAGTCCATCCGGGTCGAGCGGTGCCAATGTATTGGCCTCCCGTGCAAGGTCGGGCAGCAAGCCCACATCGCGCAGCAGCAGCAACTCGAACGCGCGCAAGATCACCTGTTGCGCATCGCTCTTCTCGGCCAGCAATTGCACCGCCAGGGAGAAGTGGTCAAACAGACTGGCATGAGGATCGTCGCGCGCCAGCAGGCGCATGAGCAGTTCGTTGAGGTAACCGCCCGAGATCAGCGCCTCGCCGGTGGGCATCACGTGTCCGCCCTGCCACTGCGCCGACTTGAGCGTGCGCACCTCGGCATCCCCGGTCCACGACACATGCAAAGGTTGCAGCGGCAGCAACACCGGGCGGAACTGGGAAGTGGGACGCTTCACCCCCTTGGCCACGAGCGCGATGCGCCCATGGTGACGGGTGAAAACCTCCAGCACGAGGCTGGTCTCGCTCCAGTCGTAGCGGTGCAGGACGAAGGCAGGTTCGTCGGAAACGCGTTTCAGCGCCACAGGTCAGGCAGCCAGTGGCTCACTCGTAACCAAATGAGCGCACGCGGGCATCGTCGTCGGCCCAGCCCGAGCGCACTTTGACCCACAGCTCCAGGAACACCTTGCAGTCCCAGAGTTTTTCAAGTTCCTGGCGCGCTTCAGTGCCGATGCGTTTGAGCTTCTCGCCTCCCTCGCCAATCACCATCCCCTTGTGGCCTTCGCGCTCGACCACGATGGTGGCGGCGATGCGTTTGAGGGCGCCCTCTTCCTCGAACTTGTCGATGATGACGGTGGAGGTGTAGGGCAACTCGTCGCCGGTCAGACGGAAGAGTTTTTCGCGCACCATCTCGCTGGCCATGAAGCGCTCGCTGCGGTCGGTCAGGTCGTCTGGGTCGTGCATCCAGGGCTGCTGCGGCAGAAATTTCTCGCAAATGCCGAACAGCCGCTCGATATCCTTGGCGGTCTTGGCCGACATGGGCACGAACTCGGTGAACGGGTGGCGCTCCTGCATGGAACGCAGCCACGGCGCGAGGTCTCCGCGGCGATGCACCAGATCGAACTTGTTGGCCAGCAAGATCACCGGCACATTGGCTGGCAACAGTGACAGCACCTTGGCGTCGGCCAGATTGAAGTGGCCCGCTTCCACCACGAACAAGATCAGGTCCACATCGCTGACAGCGCCCATGACCGTCTTGTTCAGCGCGCGGTTCAGCGCGTTGCCGTGGCGGGTCTGGAAGCCGGGAGTATCCACAAAAATGAACTGCGTGGGCCCCACGGTGCGCATGCCGGTGATGCGGTGGCGTGTGGTCTGCGCCTTGCGCGAGGTAATGCTGACTTTCTGCCCCACCAAGGCATTGAGAAGGGTCGACTTGCCCACGTTGGGCTTGCCGACGATAGCCACATAGCCACAGCGCTGCTCGGTGGGATCGATCTCGGCCACATCTTCCGTGGGCGCATCGGCTGGCATGGCGGCCGTTTCCTTGCTCAGCGCCTTGGCCAGCATGGCGTCGAGGTCGGGGTTGGAGGGCGGGTTCACGGGTGTGCGGGGCATGGCTTCAAGGTACCTTGACGGAAGGGGCGACATCGGTGGTCGCGGTAGGCAAGGCACGGGCCTGCTTGGGATCGGCGATGAGGTGCTGCAGCATGGCAGCGGCGGCCGCCTGCTCACCGGCCCGCCGCGACGCTCCGATACCGCGTTCGCTGCGGCCGGTTTCGGTCACGGTGCACTCCACATCAAACGTTTGCTTGTGCGCCTCGCCCAAGGTGGCCACCACTCGGTAGACCGGCAATTTCATTTTGCGCCCCTGCAGCCACTCCTGCAATTCGGTCTTGGGATCCTTCCCCATGGCGCTCATCTGCGCGTTGAGCTCCAGATCGCTATAGAGACGGCGCACCAGGGCCGCGGCCGCTTCGAAGCCCGCGTCCAGATACACCGCACCGATCACAGCCTCGAGAGCGTCGGCAAGGATCGAAGGGCGCTTCTGACCGCCCGAGCGCTTTTCGCCATCGCCCAGATGCAGACCTGCAGACAGATTCAGACGCGACGCGATCTCGAACAAGGTGTCCTGCTTGACCAGGTTGGCGCGCACGCGCGAGAGGTCACCCTCAGGCAGTTGGTTGAGCTTTTCGAACAGGAGGCCGGAGACCGCAAGGTTGAGCACCGAGTCGCCCAGAAACTCCAGGCGTTCGTTGTGATCAGCGGTGAAACTGCGGTGCGTGAGTGCGCGCTCAAGCAAGCGCGGGTTGGCAAAGTTGTGCTGCAGGCGCCGTTGCAGCGCCGTGAGTTCCGGATTCAAGAATGCGGGCGCTCCATCGAGCGCTCCCTGCCCAGGCTGCATGTCACTTCGAGCGGCCTTCGTATTTCATCAAGAGGTAAGCAGGTCCCGCGAGTGGAATCTCTCGGGTGTAGGCATAAGAAACCACCACACGATCACCCTCTTTGCCCACCACCAGATCTTTCGCCGAAATGGTGCGGATGTCATCGATGGTGGCGGCCTTGTCGAAAATGCTGCGGACCTCAGCCACGGTGGAGCCAGCAGCCGCCTTGTCCACTGCCTTTTGCACGGCGATGTATTCGATGTAGGTAGGCACGACCTGCGCAAACACCACACCAGCCAATGCCAGCAAGATACCCACGATGATCAGGCCCATGAAGGTCAGGCCGCGTTGCTGTTGCTTCAGTTTCATGACGTCAAGCTCCACAGGTGATGGTTGTCATTCAAAGGACCCGATGCGTCCCAGATCGCCAAAATTCATCCAGACGAAGAACGCCTTGCCGACGATGTTGCGCTCGGGCACAAAGCCCCAGTAGCGCGAGTCCAGCGAGTTGTCCCGATTGTCACCCATCATGAAGTAGTGGCCCGCGGGCACCTTGCAGATCACGCCTTCGACGGTGTACTTGCAGCCGTCGGCAAACGGGAATTCGGTGGCTCCCGGAATGAATGCGGGCCTGTCGTCGTCGTTGAGGGTGCTGTACTTGCGCTGGTCCAGCGTTTCCCCGAACTGCTTGGAGTAACGCATCGAATCACCGTCGAAGAAGTCGGGCTGCGCCACGCGCGGCACAACTTTGCCATTGACTGTCAGCTGTTTGTTCAAGTAGGCCACTTCGTCACCGGGCACGCCAATCACACGTTTGATGTAATCCAGGCTGGGTTGTGGTGGGTAGCGAAACACCATCACGTCGCCGTGCTTGGGTTCGTTGTTGGCAATCAGCTTGGTGTTGAACACCGGCAGGCGCACACCGTAGTGAAATTTGTTCACCAGGATCAAGTCGCCCACGCGAAGGGTGGGGATCATCGAACCCGAGGGAATCTTGAAGGGCTCGAACAGGAACGAGCGCAAGACGAACACTGCCAGGATCACGGGGAACAGACCCGCCGTCCAATCCAGCCACCAAGGCTGCGCGAGCAGCTTTTGCCGCGCTGGCTCCACGTCGCCTTCGACTTGGCTGAAACCCTGCTTGATCAGGGCCTCCTTGCGGGTGTTGTGCTCCACCAGCAGCTGATCGGCCGCACGCCGGCGCTGCGGCAGGAAGGCAAACTTTTCGGCCAGCCAGTAAACACCAGTCACCACAGTGGCCAGCATCAGCAGCAGGGCAAAGTTGCCTTCGACTGCGCCGGTGTACCAAGCGCCCGCGTAAGCCACAAAGGCCGCCAAGATCACCGCAGTGACCGTTCCCATGAGCGTCTGCATCAGTCCTGCACCTGCAAAATGGCGAGAAACGCCTCCTGGGGAACTTCCACCGAGCCGATCTGTTTCATGCGCTTCTTGCCTGCTTTCTGTTTTTCGAGGAGTTTGCGTTTGCGGGAAATGTCACCGCCGTAGCATTTTGCCAGCACGTTCTTGCGAAGGGCCTTGATTGTCTCGCGAGCAATCACATTGCCGCCGATGGCCGCCTGGATCGCCACGTCGAACATCTGCCGGCTGATGATTTCGCGCATCTTGGCGACCACCGCTCGACCACGGTACTGCGACTGGGAACGGTGAACAATGATGGACAAGGCATCAACCTTCTCGCCGTTGAGCAGGATGTCCACCTTCACCACATCAGCCGCGCGGTATTCCTTGAACTCGTAGTCCATGGACGCGTAGCCGCGGCTCACCGACTTGAGCTTGTCGAAGAAGTCCAGAACGATTTCACCCAGCGGCATGTCGTAGGTCAGCATGACCTGCTTGCCGTGGTAGGCCATGTTGAGCTGCATGCCGCGCTTCTGGTTGGCCAAGGTCATGACCGCGCCCACATACTCCTGCGGCATGTAGAGGTGCACGGTGACGATCGGCTCGCGAATCTCTTCCAGTCGACCCTGGTCGGGCATCTTGGACGGGTTCTCGACCATGACCACTTCGCCGTCGGGCTTGACCACTTGGTACACCACGCTCGGCGCGGTGGTGATCAGGTCCTGGTCGAATTCACGCTCCAGCCGCTCCTGCACGATCTCCATGTGCAGCAAGCCCAGGAAGCCGCAGCGAAAGCCAAATCCCAGCGCTTGCGAAACCTCGGGCTCATATTGCAACGACGCATCGTTGAGCTTGAGTTTCTCCAGAGCGTCGCGCAGCGAGTCGTACTGATTGGCCTCGGTGGGATACAGCCCGGCGAACACCTGGGGCTGCACCTCCTTGAAACCGGGCAAGGCCTCGGTGGCCGGGCCAGCGTTGTTCGGCAGCTTCTTCTCCAGCGTGATGGTGTCGCCCACTTTGGCCGCCTGCAGCTCCTTGATGCCCGCAATGATGTAGCCCACCTCGCCCGCTTGCAGCGATTCGCGCGGCTCATTGCCCGGCGTGAACACGCCCATGCTGTCGGCGTTGTAGACCGTGTTGGTCGCCATCATTTTGAATCGCTCACCTTTGAGCAGATGACCGTCGACAACCCGCACCAGCATCACCACGCCAACGTAGGCGTCGTACCAGCTGTCTACGATCATGGCGCGCAAAGGTGCGTCGGGGTTGCCCTTGGGGTGGGGAATGCGCGCCACCACTGCTTCCAGGATGTCTTCCACACCCATACCGGTCTTGGCCGAACACGGAATGGCGTCGGTGGCATCGATGCCGATCACGTCCTCGATCTCGCTCTTGGCGTTCTCGGGGTCGGCGTTGGGCAGATCCATCTTGTTGAGAACCGGCACCACCTCCACACCCAGGTCGAGCGCGGTGTAGCAGTTGGCCACGGTCTGGGCTTCAACACCCTGGCTCGCATCGACCACCAGCAGCGCGCCTTCGCAAGCTGAGAGCGAGCGCGAGACCTCGTAGGAGAAGTCGACGTGGCCGGGCGTATCGATCAGGTTGAGGTTGTAGACCTGCCAATCACGCGCCTTGTACTTGAGCGCGGCGGTCTGCGCCTTGATGGTGATACCGCGCTCTTTTTCGATGTCCATCGAGTCGAGCACCTGCTCGCTCATCTCGCGGTCGGACAGGCCACCGCAGAGGGAAATGATGCGATCGGCGAGCGTGGACTTGCCATGGTCGATGTGCGCGATGATCGAAAAATTGCGGATGTGATTCATCAGGAGAACGGCTCAAACACTGGGGAATACCGCGGCTCCGAGCAGGAACGAGCGGCCATAAAAAAGGGCGCGTCAGCTGCTGACGCGCCCGTAACCAACAATCAATGGCAACTGCGATAGTTGGGGTTTCATTGTAGGCAAAAAGCCCGGAACGCACACCACCGAACCAGCGACAGCCCTTTGTTGCAACGCAGCAACGTGAACTTTATACACAGCATATCCACAAGATGACGGGGAAACTTGTGGGCCATCTGTGGACGACCTGGGGACTTCCAACGCGACTCCCACATGGTGGGTCAGTACTGCATCTCTTCGCAGGAATTTCTTCAAAAACAGCTGCATTTTAGCGAAATTGGTCAACACAAGACCCATGACAGTGAGCGTGCACTAACAATCCTTGAGCCCAACATCCAGTCATCCGGCTGGATGCACTGTGGCGAATCGGCCACCCCCACAAAAAACCCCCAGGTCCGAAAGGTTCTGGGGGTCTTTGGTTGCTCCGGTCGGCAGCCGAAGCCAGGAGGCCATCAACGCTGCGGTCGGATCACGGTGTACTGCGCCCACTCGCCGCGGCGAAACAAGACATTCACAGGCTTCGACTTGTCGATCTTTCCCAGCGCAGTCTCCATCTCCTTGAGGCTCGCGGTATCGGTGTTGGCAATCGCCACGATCACATCTCCCTCGCGCAAACCAGCTCTGGCCGCCGGCCC
>JBBQSX010000100.1:0-13665 GCA_038213545.1 Burkholderiales bacterium | reverse complement strand
GCACAACTCCTTGATCGGCATGCCGGCCTCGGCCTGCTTGAGGAAGCCGATGATTTGTTCCTCGGTGAATCTGCTCTTCTTCATGTCCGTCATTCTCCTGGTGGTTGACGGACTTCACTAACTTCAGCTTGGTACGGCTGGCGGGGGGCAGGTCATAACGACTTTGAGCAAGGCTTAATGGGCTAAGCAAACCGTCCGGGAAACTGTGGGAAGCCTAGTTACGCTCTTGGCGCTCCTCGGTTTCTGAGATGATTGGATTGTGACCTAAGTTGCTCCAGCTTAAGATTGAGGCTATCTGTAATTTGACTTTTACGGGATCCCTTGAATGGGGCATGGGCTTGGCTACCATTTCCATAATGCCGTTTTGATGGGGAATTTTCGTTGCTGTGTCCCAAGAGTTCTGCAGTCACTTTCGTTCCTTTGGCTGCCTTCATATTAGCCGAGAATTGGCCTCGCATAGTGTAGAGGCAATAGCTTCTACGCCCCTTCCAAATTGACGCACAAGCCCGAGCGATGGCTTGACAGCAGCCCATGTGATATTTACTGAAATTGATTTCCATACTTTTACCACTTTTGCATTGCCTAAGAAAATCGTCAATAAGTTGCATATGGTTTTTGACATAAACTAGGTCCAAATCCTGTTCAAGCGGTACAATACGAACGCTTCTATGTTGATCGACATGATCCATATCATCATCAAAGGGTGATAGCGACTCTATGAACCACTGCTCCTCAGATGCCTGAGAGCACGGCTCTTCTATTGGATTTGCGGGTCGGAACGTCTCGCCGTGCATTTTCACCTTAGCATTCAAGATGCGGATAGCCGAGTTTTCGGTATCGCCCAGCTTAACTAGTTGCGCATCTAACCATTCAACAGGCCGGGCCCCGCTGACAAGCCCAGCTCGGATCCACGCTGCAGAACGACGACCCCACTCCGAGCGGGTAGATTTGGCATCTAAAAAGTTTAGAAGTTTTGTCAGATCTTCAGGTGAAATAGTATTGCGTCCAAACCGAGCACTTATTCGACCCTTCGGTTTGTTCATATTCCGAATGAGTGTCAGTGCGTTATCCAAATCAGCATTGGGCTCAGGATGTCCGGAGTGAAAATACCATAGGAAAGCGGAGCGAATATTCAATCGAGTCGACTGCGCCAGATCGGTTCTGAGCAAATAGTCACTCACTATATCAGTGAGCGATACAAGCGCTGGTTCTTCTGGATCAATAGTACGTTTATCTACAGAAAACCTGTAGGCTGTACAAAACGTCTTTGCGTAGTTCTTGCGTGTCCTTTCCTGGATAGGCCGCTTCTCAGGATTGGTCTTGCTTAGCAGATATTCCCACAACATAGACTTGACGTGCTAAAGAGGTTCTTCAATCTTACACCAAACTTACCGGGTGAGCCACTGCAGGTTTTGGGCGCTAGTTCAGCGGGTCATTCTCCGCTGATCTCTTCATCGGATCTTTCTGCAGGTATAAGTCTTTTTTATTATTAATCTTGTAGACCCTGATTGGTCACGTTAAGTGTTCTTGATAGGGGAGCTAGGTGCAGATACAATTACGAGGAGTTCATGCAGACCGCTGAATAGATTAGATGACATTACATGGCCGCCGCTCTGCATCAGGACGGAGCTTCATACGCTAAGCTGACCTTTCTAGTCTCAATGCCCTAACGCAGCCTCAACAGTCTTGTATCTTCTGTGCACGGATCGTACATGCATCGACGCTCGTTATCCACACGGGATTGTCCCAATCCTCATCCATGCAGCCCAAGCTTGAACTCACCTGGACAGAAATCTTTCCTATAACGAATTAATCATCCGCTTAACCCGCGCACTGAGTATGTGGCTTTAAACAAAACAGATGATACATCCTTGAATTGCACTATCGGATTTGGTCATTAGGTGAAAGCAATATCTAGCTTTCTCCCAAACAGCTGAAATATTTTCCCCTCGCCTCTGTACATATTTCACCTCTCCGATTACACCTTGACTGCCAGCTGGTTGACGTTATTAAAATATCTGAGGTGCAGAGGCTTGATTAGAGAGCAACTTAAAAAGGTCATGAGATAACTGAAGGCATTACCAAGAAGGGTCTAGATGCCTTGATTACTCAATTGTTGTTTTTTCATTTCGTAATGTAGCGCTAATGAGACTTCACAGAGAATACAGTAAGAATGTGAACGAACTTACCAAAACAGTGATCTACTAATCACAACGTTTACCCACTTGACTCAAATTTACGTGCGTGAATTCAAGATTAATGCGTTCGATTGCTGGCTTCGACTATTGTCCTTCATTGGTGCCAATTAACATTTCTAAATCCTTGTTACTATCAATTAACACGATGATCCAATCGCACGATCCTTACACCGGATTTTTTACTCACTGCATATCTTGCCTGCTTGGTTCAGAAACTCAAAGATGATTTATTGATTCGTTGGTTTAGTGACTTACAAATTCAAGTTGAAATCATAGAGCGAACGTGATCCCCAATCGCTACACAGCAAGTCAACCCCGGTGACTCAATTCCGAAAAGGTTGATCAATCCCCTAACACCGTGGTCGATCGGCCCCTGTATCAAAAAGTCTGCCGCTGGCTCGTGCGGGCCACAAATCTTGGGACGGATACCCGCGTATCCCGGCTGCAAAGCGCCTTCGGGCAAGGCGGGCCAGTAGCGGCGCACTTCAGCGTAGAAAGCGTATGCGCGCGCAGGATTCACCATCACGTCATCGGGCGACGCGATCCATTCCACGTCGGGTCCAAACTTGGCCTGACCACCCAGGTCAAGAGTAAGGTGGACACCAAGTCCGGCAAGATGCGCATCCGGCTCGGGCGCCGGGTAAATCAGGTGCATGAACGGCGAGCGTCCGGCGAGCGTGAAATAGCTGCCTTTGGCGTACCAGGGTTTGGGGACCAGCCGAGGGTTGAATCCGCGGATCTTGAGGGCAAGATCGCAGGCGTTCAGCCCCGCTGCGTTGACCACGGTGCGCGCCAGAAGACGCGTGCCGTCGAGCGACTCCACCTGGATGCCACGCGGTGTCACCGCCAATTCACGAACACCGCTGTGGCAGGCCACCAACCCACCTCGGCTCTCCAAGTCCCCCTGCAACGCCAGCATGAGCGCGTGGCTGTCCACGATGCCGGTGGACGGCGAATGCACCGCACCGAGGCAGGTGAGTTGAGGCTCCATGGCCCGGGCTTGTTGCTGGCTCAGCAGCACCAGATCCGCGACACCGTTGGCGGCCGCCTTGGCCACGATGCCGGGCAGGCTGGCCAGTTGCGACGGCGTGTTGGCCACGATGAGCTTGCCGCAACGCTGATGGGCGATGCCGCGTTCGTTGCAATAGGCATAGAGCGCCTCTCGCCCCTGCACACACAGCTGCGCTTTCAGCGACCCGGGCGGGTAATAGATGCCCGCGTGAATCACCTCGCTGTTGCGCGAGCTGGTGCCGGTGCCTATCGCGGCTTCGCGTTCCAGCACCATGACCTCACGCCCTGCAAGCGCCAATGCGCGCGCCACTGCGAGCCCGATCACGCCGGCACCGACAACCAGCGCATCCACCCTTTCCGGGCTCGAGCTCATGACTGCTCCGCCCTCAGCGATGCCGGTCCAGCATCTCGCGCACATGCACGCCGGGAATGGCGTACGAAATGCCCGATGGTTGGCTCAGCGCCGACTCGCGCGTGCCCTTGATCAACACCATGTTCAACACGCCCACCACGTCGCCGGTCTCGGGGTCGAACAACGGACCTCCGCTGTTGCCGGGGTACGCAGTTGCATCAAGCTGAAAGATGTTGAACGTGCCATTGCGCAGACCTCGAATGGCCATCTCGCTCAGGCGCCCGGCCGAAGGGCTTGGCAGCGCCGCTGGCGTGATGCTGGACACCGTGGCCCGGTGCGTCACCGGCGAGAAGCCCAGAACGCCACCGATGGGAAAGCCCATGAAGGCGAGATCGTCGCCCTCGCGCACCGCGTTGGAATCACCCAGCCGGACGGCAATGCCCGGCGGGCCCTCCATGCGCAGCAGGGCCAGGTCGTACGCCGGGTTCGTTTCCAGTGGCGCCGCCGGGCGCATCTGCCAATCACCCGAAGCCTGACGCACCTGCACCACAAGCGCCGGCGCATCTGCCCCCGCGGGGGTGGGCAGCACATGGGCGTTGGTCACCACCAACTGGCCGTTGCCCGCGATGAACCCCGTGCCCCGAAGCTGGAAGCGCGGGCTGTCGGTGGCCTTGAAGGTGCCGATCAACACCACCGATGGTTTGAGCTTGACAACGGCCTCGGGCAAGCCGGCCTGTGCGTGAGCCAGCGACAGCCATGCCAGGCCGAGCAGCCCCCAGGCACGAAGCGCGCATCGAATCATGAAGGGTTCCTTTGGGGTTGCAGGCTGCTGAAAAACGTTTTCAAGCACCCCGACCGCGCGGCTTCGCTCAATTCATGCTCAAAGCCAAGATGGTCGCGTCTGCAGAAACCAGCGCAACCGCTCGCAAGGCGTGTGCAGTGGAGAAAGGGGCTGGATCTCTATCACCCTGGCATCGGTCTTTGTCGTGAGGCTACCTCAGGGAGGCCTTTGTGTTCAAACCTCAGCATGTTTGGCGAGAAGTAGCAAAATCCAGACCAAAGCGTACAACTGCTTGCAACCCTTTGAATTGCAATACTGATGCATGTGGCGTCCATTGCGATTGGGATACCTTCACTTGCAGTGTAAAAAATCCCGACTCATCCGCATCACAGTGTGCCCTTGAGTTGGGTCACTTCGGCCTGCCCGGAGAACTTGTCGCCCAGCGCAGTCAGTTCGTCCAACAGCGGTTTTGCAGCCGCCTTGTCGCCGGCCTTGATGTGGATCTTGGCCAGGTTGAGCTTGAACAGAGGCGCGTTGGGCTGGAGCTCCACCACCTTTTTCTGCAGGGTGAGCGCGCGCGCGTGTTCGTTTTTCTCGGAGAGCAGCATGGCCAACGTGTCCATGAAGGCGGGCTGGTTTGGCGCCACCTCGTTGGCCTTCTCGGCCAGGGCCACCGCATCGGCCCTGCCCAGCTTGCCTGCGACCCACGCCATGTTGTTCAACGCGAGTGCGTTGTTGGGCTGCAATGAAATCACCCGGTCGTAGTGGCGTTGCGCTTCGTTCAGCTGGTTGCTGGCAATGGCGCGGTCACCCAGGTACAGCGGAAGGGCCGCGTCGTTGGGGTTCGAACGCTGCCACTCGGCGGCCAGGCGTTGCGCATCGGCGGCTTTGCCATCCTGCGTGAGCGCTGTGTGCAGCTTGATGACCAGCTCGGGCCCTGGAGCGACTTTCAATCCAGCCTGGTAGGCCGCAGCGGCGCCCGCCCAGTTGCGGGTGGTCGATTGCACATCCCCTTCCAGCAGGAAGCCTGCGCTCTCCTTGGGCCGCTGCTTCTGCACAGTCTTGCTGATGGCCACCGCCTCGCTGTTCTGGTTGTTCTTGACGAACAGTTCGGCCAATCCGCGCTGGGCTGCAAGCAGGTTGGGCTGGGCATCCAGTGCCTTGCGCAGACTGGTGATAGCTGCGGAGTTGTCCTTGGCAGCCACGTGCACTGTGGCCATGCGCAAGTAAGGCAGGGGCGACTGCGGCATCAAGCTCACCAGCTTATTGAAGCTGCTCATGGCCTGGTTGTTATCGCCATTGGCGGCCTGGGCGCGACCCAGTGCGTCCACGAGCTCGGGCACGTCGGGCAGGGCCACGGCGGCGCTTTGGGCAGTGATCAGGGCGGCCTTGGCGTCATTCTGGCGCAGGTGGTACTCGACCAACATCAGCCGGGGAGTCTTGTCGGTCGGTGCTGCGTCGATCGCCTTCTGGATCAGGTCGATGACCTCCTGCTTGCCCGCACCCGAACCCGCCTTGATTTCGGCCAGCGCCATCAGGGCCTGGGCATTGGCGGGGTTGGTCTTGAGCACCGCCTCCATCCGCTGCTGGGCGTCTTGCGGCTTGCGGTCCACGATGTCCAGCGCAGCCAGTGCTGCGGTAGCGGCGAAATAGGCGGGATCGATCTTGAGGGCTTGCTCGAACGAATTGCGGGCCGCTGGACGGTCGTTGCGCAGCAGCAGTGCGCGGCCGCGCAACTGGTGGGGCAGCGGATCGTTGGCCCGCTTCTTTTGCAACCCGTCGATAGCCACCAGGGCCTTGTCCACATCGCGGCGGCGCATGTGGGCGTTAATCAGCGCCATGTCGGCCACCACACCGGCATCGGACGAGGCGATGTCCTGCAGCTCGCCCAGCGCCGACTCGGCGTTGCCCGTCGTCATCTGGCTCAGGGCCAGCGTGGTTCGTTTCGTGGGGTCGGTGGGATCGAGTTTGGAGGCGCGGGTGAAGAACTGCTGCGCCAGTTCAACGTCACCCTTGACCATGTGCGCTTGTCCGGCCACCGACAGGAGCGCCGGGTCGGAGTCGTTGGTGGCTATGTCGGAGGGCAGCGCGGCAATGGCGCGGTCCACTTGACCGGTGCGCAGGTAGGTCAACACCAGAACCCGGCGCGCCACGCGCAGCTGTGGCGCCGCCTGCACCGCGCGCGTCAGCAAGGCTTCAGCTTGGACCATGGAATTCAGCTGGTACTCAATCGAACCTGCGAGTTCCAGCGCGGTGGGGTTGCTCGGAGTGAGCTTGAGCAATTGCTGCGCGTGCTCACGTGCGGCGGGCAACTCGTTTTTCTGCAGCGCCAGCTGGGCCTGCAGGGTGAGCGTTTGTGGATATCCGGCTGCAAAGGTCTTGAGGGTCTCGATTTCCTTGGCTGCCTCGTCGACCTTGCCCTGGCTCAGCAACACGCGGACCACACCGCCCTGGCCCTCCTGGAACTTGGGCCGGGCCGCCGCCGATTCGCGGTAAGCGGCCAGCGCCTGATCGGGTTCATTCTTGCCGTACAGCAGGATGTCGCCGCGCAGTTTGAGGGCATCTTCGTTCTTGGGCGACTTTGCGAGCAAGGTCGCCAGCACGCTCAATGCACCGTCAAAGTCGCGCTGCGCTGCCTTCATGCGGGCCTGTTCGATCAGCGCCGGTTCATGGTCGGGCTTGGCTGCAAGGGCTTCCTGCAAACTTTTCTGGAAGGCGTCCTGGTTGCCCTGCTGGCGCCAGGCCACGGCTACCAAGGTCTTGAGGGTTGCGTTGGACTCGGCGCTGCCTAGTTGCACCGCGCCGTAATCTTTGGACACCCCGGCAAACTGGCCCTGCGCCAGTCGGCTGCGCGCCAGCAGGGGAGTGACTTCATCGGCCGCAAAGCCCAGATCCAGCGCTTTCTGCAGCTCGGTCTGGCTGCCCACCGGGTCGCCGTTGGCAAGCAGTGCCTTGCCCAGCAGGAACCGCGCTTCTGCCAAATCCGGCTTTTCCTGCAGGGCATTCTTGAGCTGGATGATCGCTGCGGCGCTGTCCTTCTTGTCCAGGTACTCACGCGCGGACTCCACCATCTTCTGCGGATCGCTGTTGCCACAGGCCGACAGCAGCATGGCGATGGACAAAGCCACCGGCGCGATGCGCAATGAAATAGTTGTGTTTTTCATGGAGTGCTCCTCTTGATCAAGCGGGGTGTCATTTCAAACCGAGGCGGTGCATCAGGTCGTAAAGGGTGGGCCGGCTCACGCCCAGCAACTCGGCTGCTTTGAGCACGTTCCCGTTGGAGCGGGCCAGTGCGGCGATCACAGCTTTCTTTTCAGCCTCGTCACGCACGGTGCGAAGGTCCAGCGACGCGTCATGCAGCTCGCCCGCCAGGGCCGCCAGCCCCAGGTCGTCCGCGGTGACCTGGCTACCGTCGGCCATGATCGTGGCGCGTTTGATGCAGTTTTCAAGCTCACGGATGTTGCCGGGCCAGCTGTGCGCTTCGATGGCCCGAAGAGCATCCTCGGACAGAGACAGATTGCGCCGGTTTTGTTCCTGCGCGAAGCGTTTGGTGAAGGCGTGTGCCAGCAAGGCCGCGTCTCCCACGCGCGAGCGCAGCGGCGGAATGTTGACCACGATCTCCGCCAGCCGGTAGTAAAGATCTTCGCGGAAGCGCCCTTCGGTGGTGAGCTGCTTCAAGTCCTGATGGGTGGCGCAAACGATGCGCACATCCACAGGGATCTCCTGGCGGCCGCCCACCCGCTCGATCACGCGCTCCTGCAAAAACCGCAACAGTTTGGCCTGCAGCGGCATGGGCAGGTCACCGATCTCGTCGAGCATGAGCGTGCCGCCGTTGGCGGTTTCGATCTTGCCCAGCGTGGTCTTCGCGGCGCCTGTGAACGAACCCTTTTCATAGCCGAAGAGCTCACTCTCCAGCAGATTCTCGGGAATGGCCGCACAGTTGATGGCCACGAAGCGCCCTGCCCTGCGGTTGGACGACTGGTGCAACCCGCGGGCCAGCACCTCCTTGCCGGTGCCGCTCTCGCCCAGCAACATCACGGTGGCACCGGTGTTGGCCACTTTTTCGATGGTGCGGCACACGCGCAGCACGTCGGGGTCGCGTGTGATCAGGCCGGCCAGCGTGTCAGGCTGGCGCATGGATTGCAGCCGCGCGTTTTCGGTTTGCAGCTCGTGCAGGCGAAACGCCCGCTCCACCGTGAGGTTGAGCATTTCGGGCTCGAAGGGCTTGGCCAGAAAATCGTAGGCGCCCATGGCGATGGCCTTGAGCGCGTTGGCCTGCCCGTTCTGGCCGGTGAGCACGATCACCTTGGTGTCCGGCGCCGAACCAACGATCTGTTCCAGCAGGCGGAAACCCTCTTCGGTCCCATCCGCGTCGGGCGGCAAACCCAGGTCCATCGTGACGACGGCCGGAGCGTGGCGGCGCAGCTGTGTGAGTGCGCTCTCGCGGTCGTCCGCGGTCGCGGAGGCGAACTGGTCGAGCGACCATTTGATTTGTTTCTGCAACGCGAGATCGTCTTCAACGATCAGCAGTTGCGGGCCTTTGTCTGCGCTCATGCCTCTCCCAATTGATGCCAGTCGGATTCATGAAACGAATCGATCAGCGGAAGCAGGAGCGTGACCACGGTCCCCTCGCCCTCCTTGCTGTCAACGCTTACCTTGCCGCCCAGCTCCTGAACGTATTGAAAACTCTCGTACGCGCCGATGCCCATACCGGCTTCCTTGGTGGTCTGGAACGGCTTGAACAGCCGCTCCTGCACGAAGCTCTCGGACATTCCCGCGCCATTGTCCCCGACTTCCACGCGCGCATGGCTGCCGAAACGGTCGATCTTGAGCCACACCCGTTGAGGCGATTCGGTGGCATCCAGCGCGTTGTTCACCAAGTGACCCATGACACGCTCAAGGCGATCCTCGTGACCCCGGGTCGCCACCCGCGGCTGGAGGTCGACTTCCAGCTCGCGACCGCGGCGCGACACGCTCTGTGCGAGCGCTTGCGCAATCTTGCCGAGGTCGACACCCACAGCCGCTCCACTGGGGGCAGCCCCTTCGCGCAGTTGCAGCATCAGCTGGCGCATGCGCTCCAGGGAGTTCTCCACCGTCATCAGCATGTCGGCCTGGAACTCGGGGTTGTGGCTCAGGCGCTTGGCGTTCTTCACCATCAGCGACAGCTGGGTCACGATGTTCTTGAGGTCGTGCACCACAAAGGCCGACATGCGGCTGAAGGCTTCGAACTTGCGCGCCTCCAGCAAGGCTTCGGTGGACTGCATCTGCGCCAGAAAACTCGCGGCTTGCCGTCCTGCTGTCTTGAGCAGATCGGTCACCTCCCAATTCACGTCCATGCGGGTGCGCGGGCTGCCCAGCACCACAAAGCCCAGCAGTTCGTTGCCCAGCCACAACGGCACCAGCAGCCACGCCTGCGTTTGCGCCTGCAGCCAGCCAGGCAAGGTGAGGTTCTCGTACCGATCGGGGGTGAGGCGGTATTCCTCGAGGTTGACCACCCAGCCGGTGCGGTTCATGAAGCCCAGCAAGGCCGAGTCCACCGGCTCGGTCTGAGAGATTTGCGGCAGGTTCCAGCGCGCCACCTGGCGGTAGAGCTTTTCGTCGGGCCGGCGCAGCCACAGTGAACCGGCTGGGCTCTCCAGCATGTCGGCCAGGCCACGGATCACATTCAGCCCTGTTTCGCCCGGCGCGCCCTGAGTGGAGAGTGTCTGGGTGAACTTCAGCCACTCTTCGCGGTAGTCGTATCGGTAGTTGAAGAAGTGTTTGCCCAACATCACCCGCAGGCGAGCCCGGAAAGAGCGCGACAACGCCAGAGCGATGAGCAACACCAGTGCAAGAAACACCAGCGCGAGCTGCAAGGCACGGCCCCAGTCGCTGCCGAAGTAGCGCACGTAATAACCCACGCCGGCAATGAACAGCAAGTAGCCACCCGCCATGAGCAGGGTGGCCGAATGGAAGACCACCTTGCGCGAGACGCGGATCTTGGCAATCCAGTTGCGGTGGCGTGTGGTGGACAGCAGCAGCAGCGGCATGAGAGCCGCGTGCACGATGCCCCGGATGCTCCAGGCATCCTGATCGATCCCGTTGAACAGCACCGCTTGCGAGTACAGGTACAGGTCGAACAGAAAGATCCCCGCCAGACCCAGGCAGATCGGTTTGGCGCTCCACAGCGCGTCTTCGGGGAGGTTGCGAAACAGTTGCTCCACCAGCACCAGCCCGAACACCGACAGCAGCATCATGGTGAGGAAGAGGCCCACCGGGGCACCGACCGCAGGCTGGAACCAGATCGCTGAAAACGCCAGACTGAGCAGGCTCAACAGTGGCAGCGCCAGCGCGATTGGGGCCATCCAGGGCGCGGCATCCAGCGCTCGCCCTTGATCGGCGCTGGCCCGGAAGAGGAACACGATGAACGCGAACCAGGCGGCGTATCGGCATACATCGGCCACCGCGGCCCAAACCCACCAGACAGGCGCTGCGATCGCCACAAGGCTCAAGCCTGCCCAGGTGGTGGTGAACAGGGCGGCCAGCAGAATGGCCACACCGGGTCGGTTCATGGGCCGCTTGAAATAACCTTGGCGGGCCACCAGCAAGGCCAGCAGCGCATAGGCCAGGGCCGCGGCAGCGAAGCCCCAGGCCATCAGGGAGTTGTCGAAGCCGATCATGCCGGTTACCCCGCCGTCGCGAGCCCGGGAGCTTTACTGGGCACCTTTGCCCGTCAGCACCACGCCGATGGTCTCGAAAAGGATCACCAGATCCAGGAAGAGCGAGTGGTTCTTCACGTAGTACAGGTCGTATTGCAGCTTCTCGACCGTGTCTTCGCGCGACGCGCCGTACTGGTAGCTCACCTGGGCCCAACCCGTCACGCCCGGCTTTACACTGTGACGCACTGCGTAGAAGGGGATGTCCTGTGTGAGTTGGTCCACAAAGTAGGGCCGCTCCGGTCGCGGTCCCACGAGGCTCATGTCGCCCTTGAGCACGCCGAACAACTGCGGCAGCTCGTCGATGCGCAGTTTGCGGATCACCCGGCCGATGCGGGTGACCCGGCTGTCTGCGGCGGTGGCCCAGCGCGGCACGCCGTCTTTCTCGGCGTCGGTGCGCATGCTGCGGAACTTCACCACGTTGAAAGTCTTGCTGCCCAAACCCACACGCTCCTGTCGGTACAGGACGGGTCCCGGGCTCTCCAGTTTGATGGCCAGTGCGGTGAGCAGCATGATGGGCAGCGAGAGCAGGATCAGCACCAGGGCCCCGGCGATGTCGAACAAGCGTTTGACCGAGCTGCGCACAAAGCCCTGGTTGAAACCCTCGCCAAAGATCAGCCAGCCCGCGGAGGCCGACTCCAGCCGGATCTGGCCCAGATTTTGTTCAAAGTAGGTGGCGATGTCGGACACGCGCACGCCTTGGAGCTTGCAATCAAGCAGTTCGCGCATGGGCATGCTGCCGCCGCGCCGCTCGGTCAGTGCCACCACGATTTCGTCCACGCCGTTGCGCGTGACCAGGTCGTTGAGGCGCTCGCCAGGCGCCAGCGTGGCCCAAGACGTCACCCTGTGATCGGTTTCGTTCGGGCTCGCGTAGTAGCCCACCAGTTCCACGTTGGCGCTGGCGTGGGTCAGCGACTTGCCCACCATCTGGGCGCGTTCCCCGGTGCCATAGACCAGCACCTTGCGCCGGGTCAGCGACTTGGGCAGCATCTCTCCCACCAAAACCCGGTGGGTCAGCATGAAACCGGTGGTGCCCAACACGATCAGGGCGACCCACTTGGCATCGTAAGAAGGCTCCAGGGGCAGGAACCACAACACGCCCACCGCGATGACGCCCGACAGTACAAAAGACAACACCGCACGTGCCCGCATCTGGCCGGTGGTCTTGCTGCGGGTGCGCTCGTAGAAGCCGAGGGCGGAATTCACCGCCAACATGCCCAGCGCCATGAGCACGCCACGGCTCACTCCTTCGGTGACCACCGAGGCGTTGAGCACGCTGGCGTTGGATTGAACGAACATGGCCACGATCAACGCACCCACCACCAAACCCATGTCCAGCATGACCTGGAGCACCGTTCGACGGTGGAAATAGTGGTTAAATATCTTGATCAAAACGGGGCGTCCATGTGTATTTTCGATTCATGGTGTCGCGCTGCTTTTGACACCACCGGGTACCTTACAGCGTAATCCAAATGACTACAACTGGTTACACCGTGAAACATCCTCTATTTGTCCACGAATCGTGCCACTTGACCACATCAAAAGCGCCAGTATCAGCGCCATGCGCGGCACTTCCGTGACACTGATCACGGAACCCAGACTCAGCATGCCGAGCACGGAACCAGACAACACCCAGGCCAGTGAATCGCCGTATCGCAGCCCCCTCAGCAACGATGTGCCCGCCCAGACCACCCAAAACGCAAGAACAGACAGACCCAAAAGACCACGTTCAATCAGCACATCCAGGTACAGGTTGTCGATGTGCCATGGCTCGAAATAGCCCTGGGCCATCGGGAACCAGTGCTGCAGCCCGGCGCTGAATCCGGTGTTTTTCAAGCGTTGCAGGCCGCTGGCATCAAACAGCTCCAGACTCTCCAGCCGCGCCGAGGACCCGACGTTCGCCAGCGAAATGGAAAGCACGCCCTCGCGCAATTGCTCTCGCGGGGTTCGGTCGCCAAAAGCGTCTCCGGCGAGCACCAGCTCCGTGAAATCCCCGTCCGCTTTGGATGCCTGCGGCACCGCCATCCACCGCCACTGGCACCGAAACTCGTAGAGCAGGTGCCGCTCACACACGCTCACCAACAGATCTGCAGCTTGCTCGCTGTGGACGCGCAGCCGAACGCGATAGCCGCCTTCCGTACCCACAGCAACACGCTGAGTGAGTGCGAAGTAGCCTTCGCGCTGCCCACTGGATCCCGGACCGGACAACACCACCTGGGGCACGCCTGCAGGAGAGCGTTGCCATCCGGCGCGGCCCGGGTAGGCACCGCCCTGCACTTCGCGGCTGTAGTTCGCCGAGAAACGCCCCACGCCCAAGCCGTGCGCCCAATCCCCAGGCGACTTGAGCAAGCCCAAGCCCGACTGCCAGTGCGCCACGCGTCCGACCAGATCCACGTCGGAACGCGACAAGCGATCGGCCATGAACGAGCCGCCACCGAACACCAGCAAACCCTCCAACCCCAACACCAGCAGCATGCTCCCCATGGAGCGCCGGCCCCAGGCCGCTCCCGCCGCGGGCGCCAGTTGCAGTCGCCAGGCGCTCACCGCCATGAACACCAACGAGATCAGCACCGCGAGGTACACGCCCCGTGAATAGGTGGTGAGCACGGTGTACACCGAGACGACCAT
>JBBQSX010000099.1:0-13735 GCA_038213545.1 Burkholderiales bacterium | reverse complement strand
GCACAACTCCTTGATCGGCATGCCGGCCTCGGCCTGCTTGAGGAAGCCGATGATTTGTTCCTCGGTGAATCTGCTCTTCTTCATGTCCGTCATTCTCCTGGTGGTTGACGGACTTCACTAACTTCAGCTTGGTACGGCTGGTGGGGGGCAGGTCACGACGTTCTCACATATCAGTCTCAACTCAAGATGAGCACCGTGGCCGAGGGCACTGAATGGTCGGGCTCATACAACTCTGACGCATTGAACCAAGTTATTAACGTAACCGGCAACTGGCGGTTCTCAGGCGTAGTGCCCGAGCCTGGCACTTTGGCTCTGCTGATGGCGGCTTTGGCTGGGGTAGCACTGGCCTCAAACCGTCGCTTCCCCAGAGACAGCATGGCCCGCAACACGCGAGGGCGGGCCAACGGGTCAACTTAGACTTGAGCAGAACATGCTGTCACCCAGCTTGAAGAGCGGGTGACGGGCGCATTGCAATGCGCGCAAGCACTCCCCTCAGCAGTGGCTTAAGTCGTTCGCACGAGTGGGCCAGTGCGATGCTGACAACCAGCGGCACCGACAACACGCCCCAACTGAGCGCAGATTCGCCCACCGCCGACGCGGTCAACACTGCTTTCGTCACGTACAGCAGTGGGTAGTGGAACAGGTACAGGCCGAAGCTGGTATCCGCGGCAATGCGAATGCGCCGGCTATGGCGAGACAAGAAGTCGCTGAAGGCGTTCATCCCGCTGAAGGCGTAGATGTTCAGTGTGACCAGGAGCCCGAGCGAATAGCTCATCGGCCAGAAATTGACCCCCCATTTTGCGAATGCCCATTCGGTTGGGAAAGCTGCCGACAGGCTGGCGCCAACATCCGCCCACATGGCAACGCCAGCAGCGATCCACGTCAGCAGCCAGAGGCACCACGCAACATGCCGCGACGCTCCTCGATGGCTGCGCAGGTGCAGGAACAGCGCTACACCAAGCACCCAGACCGGGAAGGCCGCCAAGATTGCAGGCCCCGCTATGGCGACGGCCGCGCCGAGCAGCAGGAGTCGAGACTTTCCACGTGCAAACATGGCGATGCCGAAGATCACGTAGAACCAGAACTCGTAGCTGATCGACCAGAAGGGGCCATTCGAGCCGGGCCAGATGCTGACAAACCAGAGTTGACTCAAGAACGCGGTGTTGATTCCAATGCTTGCCACCCATTTGAACAAGTCATAGGGTTGGAGCGCGCCGTAGACCTCCAGCGCGAGGGACTGTCCCAGCAGGTCAGCAACCACCGTGAGGGCAAGGGCGGGCAGCATCACCGACCAGAGCCTTGCCAAGCGATCCAGGGCGAAGCTGCGCGCGGTGGTCGGCTTAGCCATTGTTGAGTAGGTAATGACGAAGCCAGAGAGCACGAAGAACACAACCACCGCTTCTTGGCCTAGCTCGCTGAGCACGGGGAACCGAAGGCCCGAGAAATGGCCGGCGTGATAGAAGTAAACCAGCACTGCGGCGACGAGCCTGATGATGTTCAGGTAGCCGGATAGGCTTGCGCTCATGTCATCCCTGTTTGTTATTAATGCTTACAGAAGCCGAGGAACTGTAACAATCAAATTGAAGGCCTTGAACCACGTTTGTGGTAACCACCGCCCTACCGTGAAGTAGTTCTATTCTTAAGCGATGAAACCAGTCGAAGTCTTTGCCTGGCTCATGCCAACGCCCGCCTGGACGCCCAAGGCCAAGCCGTACCAGTCAAGGTGGAAGATGACGGTGGAGGAGGCTGCCCAGCGAGGCGCGATAGAGCCCGTGCTTGGGTCGATGGAGATCCGCAACTTTCCGGAGACTCAAGAGGAAATCTCTGCCAACCTTACAAGCGCGTGGCACAGCCTCTTGGACGACGGCAGCGTAATTTGCTGTCAGTGAGCGCTGTCGGGTTTCAAGGGTAGCGACATTCAAACGGGGGAACAAATGGGGGAACATATTGCCTCCCTGTTCCTCAGATTGTTGGTTTTACAGGGCTTCAAGGCGATCATTCAGTAGACCCCAGCCCCATCCAACTGCCAACAAGCTGCCCGGACGAATGTCTGGGCAGCTTTTTTTGTCTGTCAATTTCGGTCTTGGGTCACGTGTCCTGGCTGTTGCACTTTGTTCCGGAGCTGTTGTTTGCGCAGCAGCTGCAGTCTCAGGACTCAGAAGGCGCTGAGCCGAAAGTCAACCGAGACGCATCCCGGGCGTGCCACGATGCCGGAACTGATCATCAACGACTTGCGCGCAGTGCTCAATCTCGCGATTGCTTGGAGCACACAGTTCTCCCTTCAATGTCTGGGTGCCTTCAGTGGCGGCAACTGGATGCGCATGGCTTGAGAAGTAGAGTTTTGTTGTTGAACAGGGTGGTGCTCGCACGGCGCGCGGCGACAATCCATGCACGATGATGCAGTTGCAGGACATTCTTTTTTCTCAGGGTTTTGGCACGCGCCGAATATGTTGCGGGCTCATCCAGCAGGGATTGGTCCGCGTGGCCGCAGGCGATACGCTGGAGACTTGCCTCGATCCCAGAACCAGCTTTGAGGAGGATCGCCTGGTTTTCCAGGTCCAAGGGGAAACCTGGTCTTACCATGAACGGGCTTACCTCATGGTCCACAAGCCGGCAGGATATGAGTGTTCGCAAAAGCCCAGCACCTACCCGAGCGTATACACCTTGCTGCCTGGTCCCCTGCGAACGCGAGGTGGTGGTGCAGCTGCCGGGGTGCAGGCGGTCGGCCGTCTTGACCAGGACACAACAGGCCTTTTGTTGATGTCGGATGACGGCAAGTTCATTCATCGCATGACGTCGCCACGCCATCACGTTCCCAAAGTGTACGAAGTGCTCGTCAAGCACCCGCTGGATGAGAAGCAGGTGAACCAGCTTCTGGAGGGCGTGGTGCTGGACGACGATCCGAAGCCGGTTAAGGCGCAGGCATGTTTGGCGGAAGGGGATCTGCACCTGAAGCTGACGTTGACCGAAGGCAAGTACCACCAAGTCAAACGCATGGTGGCTGCTATCGGCAATCGTGTGGAAGGTCTTCACCGGTCGTCGGTGGGAGCGATTTCGCTGACTTCCGATCTGGCGCCCGGTCAATGGCGCTGGTTGACGCCGCAGGAAGTGACTTCGTTGACCCGGAAAGCACCGGAAGCACCAGTCTGAGAGCGACGCATGGGAGCAGTCAGAGCAGGTCGCCCTTGCGGCTGTCGAGCGGCATCAGGAACGAGTTCTCTTGCCACTGGGAATTGAAATCGCTGCGTGGCTCGCCAGTTGTGCTGTTGGGCCAGGTGGAGAGAGGTGCGAAGTCGCTGGCGCGGGTGCTCCGCTGGCGGGTGAGAACGGTACGCAAATTGGCCTGCGCGGCAATGATGGCGCGCTCCTCCATTTCGCGTTCGCGCATGGATTGGTTCAGCGCCGATTCGCCCAGAAACTCGGCGCGAATTTCGGCCACTGTCGGCAGACTGTTGGAGCGCACCACCCAGTAGGGAAGGCCGCACTGGGTCAGCAAGGAGTGTTTGAGGGCACGCGTGCTGCGGGGCAGGCCTGCCGACCCTGGAACATCCAGACAGCCGAGCACACGGCCGTCAGAGCGACACACGGTGAAGGTGCAATAGACGCTACCCAGCAACTTGTACCACTCCGTGCCTTGCTCTCGGTCTCTGGGCAGGGTGAAGCGTGTTACCGGCAGCTTGATCATTACGTGGTGGTCGTAAAAGGCCCGAGCCAGCCAATGCCAGACACGGGCTTCTTCGCTGTTGGCCAAGGCCCGGGTACTCAAGGGCCAGTGTTTGGGAATGCGACGCCTCTCCCGGGCTTGCCGCTCTGCCCATGCGTGGTGCAGCCATGCGCCCAGCACCAGCAAAGCGGGTACCAGTACTGCAAGCAGCCATGGGTTGGTCCAGTCGGTCATGAGCATCGGGGGTAATCGGTCAATGTGTATCAAAGTGT
Source organism: Burkholderiales bacterium (assembly GCA_038213545.1). Classification (GTDB taxonomy): domain Bacteria; phylum Pseudomonadota; class Gammaproteobacteria; order Burkholderiales; family Burkholderiaceae_C; genus Hydrogenophaga. The sequence continues at coordinate 9,799 of JBBQSX010000099.1, read as the reverse complement.
AGATAGTTCGCACGAGCCCGGGGGGAAGTTCGGCCTCGATACACGAAGAAGGTGTGAATTTCTTGGGGTTTGTTCCCCGTTTGATGGGTCGCTTGGACCACACCTACTGCCACCACAATGAGTTGCCTGCGATGCAGTTCAACCGATGCAACCTGTCTGGACAGTCCGAGAACTCAAGCAAATGCCATCTGGCTTTCGTCCCCGGAGACATTCATTGCCCGACACGATCATGTGGCAGTGTCACGTATTCAGCAAGCCCCATCGGGGGGAACTGTGCAGGAGGACTGGATGTTTGTACATGCTGCAAGCACAGCAGGTTGACAACTCAGGCGAGCCCGCTCAAAAACATGCCAACGTCGACCAGAAGTTGATCTGGCTGATCGCGATGGGGGCTGTGCCCACAGGACTTCATTTCAATACAGCCGGCCTTGGGAACCTCGCGGCGGATGGCGGCGAGCTGTTCCAGTGAGCCATATTCGTCATCGACACCCTGGACCAACAGCAATGGCGAGGAGATGGAGCGGAGCTCCGTGCGTATGTCGAAGCCCTGAAAGGGTTTGCTGAGCCATACGTCGTTCCACTGCCAGAAGGCGTTGTCGACCTCCCGGTGGTGGCGCGCGAGGCGCTTTCTCAGTCCCTCGGCGGCGTCTGGTTCCGATTCGAAGGATTGCCTTGCTTGCTCGATGGCAGCCACCGCCACGGCTTCTACAAAGACATGGGGCGCCATGGCGATGCAGGCAGTCACCGGGTATCGGCAGGCGTGGAGCAGAGCGATCGTAGCGCCGTCGGAATGACCCACCAGCACTGGTCTTGAGATGCCCAGTTTCTCAAGCAACCGGGGAAGCACCTCGTGCGCTTCCAGGTGCATGTAGTCGGGCTCGTGGCGCCCGCTATGCCATAGACCGACGCGCCTTGAAGGGCCTCTTACATCCTCTACAGGATCAGACTGCCCGTATCCACGCCGCGAATACATCCAGCCAGCTCGGCCGGTGGCTGAGCAGAGTTCGGCTGGCCATAGCCTTCCACGTTGGCGCCACATCGAGACGCTGCCCAACCCCTCGTGCAGAAATACCAAGGGCGCACGATCGCTGGGTCCGGGCAGGTAAGCCACCTCGATGCCCACCCCTGAAATGTCAATGCGGTTCATCTGCCCGATGCTAGCGGCAGAGAGGGCGGCTGACCAATGAGGGTCGGGGATTGGCTGTATTCTCGTGTGATGGCTTTGTTGTTCGATTCTTTCTGGCGCGCCGTGGCGTACTGCGTCCACCCCCGGGTGATCGCGCTGTCTTTCCTCCCACTGGTCCTGGTGGTCGTGCTGTCCTTCGGCCTGGGGTATTTTTTCTGGGAAGGTGCGTTGGCTTCGGTGGGCGCATGGCTGGCTTCGTTCGAGCTGGTGGAAACCTTGCTGGCCTGGATGGACCACATCGGCCTGGGCGGTTTGCGGAGCGTGCTCGCGCCACTGCTCGTCTTGGTGCTGGCCACGCCGGTGATCGTTTTGCTGTGTTTGTTGCTGGTGGCAATGTTCATGACGCCCGCCATGGTGGATCTGGTTGGCCAGCGCCGTTTTGCCGGACTGGAGCGCAAACACGGTGGCTCTCTGGTGGTCAGCGTGTTCTGGTCTCTGGGCTCCACGCTGCTGGCCATCGTGGCGCTGGTGATCTCCATGCCGCTGTGGCTGGTGCCGCCCCTGGTGTTGATCCTTCCGCCCCTGATCTGGGGCTGGCTGACCTACCGCGTTTTTGCATTTGATGCGCTGGCCACCCACGCCAGCGCTGACGAGCGCAAAGCCATCCTGAAAGAACACCGCGGCAGCCTGCTGCTCATGGGCGTGCTCAGTGGTTACCTTGGCGCAGCGCCGAGCCTGTTGTGGGCTTCAGGTGCGATGTTCATCGCCATGGCGCCCTTGCTCGTGCCGCTGGCGATCTGGATCTACACGCTGGTGTTTGCCTTCGCCTCGCTCTGGTTTGCCCACTACGCCTTGGCCGCATTGCAGCGGTTGCGCTCGGTCGTGCCGCTGGAGGTGCTCGATCCCGACCCACAGCGTGTACGCCCAGGCTCTGCGTTGGAAGATGCCAAGCGACTCAACGGATCGGAGAGCACCCCATGACGCCAGCCATCGGCCTGATCATCATTGGTGATGAAATCCTCTCAGGCAAACGTTCAGACAAACACTTGCCCAAAGTCATCGAACTGCTGGGTATGCGGGGCATGTCCCTGTCATGGGCTCGTTTTGTAGGGGATGACCGCCAGAGCATCACGGCCAATTTGCGCGACGCTTTTGCACAGCCTGGCATCGTCTTTTCATGCGGCGGTATCGGAGCCACGCCCGATGACCACACCCGCCAGTGCGCAGCCGCCGCGCTGGGGGTTGAGCTCGCATTGCATCCGCAAGCCAAGCTGTTGATCGAGTCACGCATGCGCGATGTGGCGGCCGAGCAGGGTCTGGAGTTTGACCCTCAGCGTCCAGACAACGTGCACCGCTACAACATGGGCGTTTTCCCCGTGGGTGCGACCATCATCGAGAACCCGTACAACAAGATCCCCGGCTTCAGCTGCGCTGGCAGTGGCGGTGGTCAGGTGTACTTCGTGCCGGGTTTCCCGGTAATGGCGTGGCCGATGATCGAATGGGTGCTGGACCATGCCTGCGCCCACTTGCATCGAAAGGGCAGTTGGCTGGAGCGGTCCGTGATCGTGATGGGCGCCATGGAAGCCGCACTGACTCCCTTGATGGAGCAAGTGGAGCGCGACCACGAGGTCAAGGTGTTCAGTCTGCCCAGCGTTGACCACCCGGAGTACGGACGCCACATCGAGCTGGGCGTCAAGGGCAGCGCAAGCGTGGTTGCCGAGGCCTTCGCGAGTCTGCTGGAGGGGTTGCACCACAGTGGCGCTCAGCTGGGCCCTGAGATGGTGCGTGGTTGATGAGCCCAAGATTGGTGCGCGGTCGCAAGCCGCACCATCGTTGTGCGATGTCTCCGTCTGTCGGCCTCAGTGTGGCTTTGGTGACTGAAAACCACCGGTTACAGCGACTCTGCGAACCTTTGTGGAGCATGGCCTGCGCCATAATCCGCGGGCGTTTGAAGACAGCTGCCCCGTTCAGGTGAGCCTGGGCGGTGTTTGGCACAGATACTGCTTCATTCCCAAGTCGATTTTCAATTTCCACACACCCAGCTACAGGAGTATTTGATGGCCAAGACCGTCGCAGACGTGATGCAGATGGTGAAGGACAACGACGTCAAGTTCGTTGACTTCCGTTTCACCGACACCCGGGGCAAAGAACAGCACGTCACCGTGCCTGTGTCCCACTTCGACGAAGACAAGTTCACCTCGGGTCACGCGTTTGACGGCTCGTCGGTGGCCGGCTGGAAAGGCATTGAAGCCTCGGACATGCAACTCATGCCCGACTCCAACACCGCCAACATCGACCCGTTTTTCGAAGAAACCACGCTGTTCCTGCAGTGCGACGTGATCGAGCCGGGTGACGGCAAGGCCTACGACCGCGATCCACGCTCGATCGCCAAGCGCGCCGAGGCTTACCTCAAGGCCTCCGGCCTGGGCGACACCGCTTACTTCGGACCAGAGCCTGAGTTCTTCATCTTCGACGGCGTGCGCTGGAGCAACGAACCCGGCCGCGTGATGTGCGAGATCGAGGAATACGAAGCCCCCTGGAATAGCGGTGCCAAGCTCGAAGGCGGCAACCGCGGCCACCGTCCCACCGTCAAGGGCGGCTACTTCCCCGTGCCCCCGGTCGACAGCACGCAAGACATGCGCGCCGAAATGTCCTTGATCCTCGAATCGCTGGGCATTCCTGTTGAAGTGTTCCACCACGAAGTGGCGGGCGCAGGCCAGAACGAAATCGGTACCAAGTTCAGCACGCTCGTGGAGCGCGCCGACTGGACCCAGGTACTGAAATACGTGGTGTGGAACGTGGCCAACGCCTATGGCAAGACCGCGACCTTCATGCCCAAGCCCTACGCCGGCGACAACGGCTCCGGCATGCACGTGCACCAGTCGATCTGGAAAGACGGCAAGAACCTGTTCGCTGGCGACGGCTACGCCGGCCTGAGCGAATTCGCTCTGTACTACGTGGGCGGCATCATCAAGCACGCCCGTGCCCTGAACGCCATCACCAACCCCGGCACGAACTCGTACAAGCGCCTGGTGCCTGGCTTCGAAGCCCCTGTGAAACTGGCCTACTCGGCCCGCAACCGCTCGGCCTCGATTCGCATTCCATACGTGGCGAACCCCAAAGGTCGCCGCATCGAAGCGCGTTTCCCCGATCCTTCTGCCAACCCCTACCTGGCCTTCTCGGCCTTGATGATGGCTGGTCTGGACGGCGTGGAAAACAAGATCCATCCTGGCGAAGCCGCTACCAAAGATCTGTACCACCTGCCACCCGAAGAGGACAAGCTGGTGCCTACCGTGTGCCACAGCCTCGACCAGGCGCTGGAGTATCTCGACAAGGGCCGCAGCTTCCTGACCAAGGGCGGAGTGTTCACCGACTCGATGCTCGACGCCTACATCGAACTCAAGATGGCCGAAGTGACGCGCTTCCGCATGGCGCCGCACCCGGTCGAGTTCGACATGTACTACAGCCTCTGATGAACGTCCCGGTCTGACCGGGCCTCTCAGCAGATGAGGGACGGCGTGAGCCGTCCCTTTTTGTTTTGGAGCGACATCTGGCCCTGTGAACGGGGCCGGCGGCGGCACTTTTCAAAGGGTTTTCCGTCATACTGATTCGCGATGAACGGCGCAGTCTTTGCCGTCTGGACCCAACGGAGACCTTGTGCCCATGTCCCCTCTGCATTTCTCTCTCGTACCACGCCTCGTCGCAGCCGCCGTGCTTTTGTGCACCCTGCCCACGCAGGCCCAGGAGCGCATCTACCGATGCGGCAATGAGTACACCAACAACGCCCAGGTGGCCAAGAGCCGCAACTGCACGCCCATGGAAGGCGGCAACATCACCATCGTCGAGGGCACCAAGCCCACCCCCGCTGCACGCAGTTCAGCCGCCGCAGCCCCACGCAGCGGCAGTGACCGCGTAGATCCTTCAGCCCAGCGCGCCCGAGACAGCGACGCCAAGGCCATTCTGGAAACCGAGCTGCGCAAGGCCGAAGGGCGGCTGGCCGAGGCGCGCAAGGAATACGCCAACGGCGAGCCCGAGAAGCAGGGCATCGAGTCGCGCAACTACCAGCGTTACCTGGACCGCGTGGCCGAACTCAAGGCCGCGGTGGCACGCGCCGAGAGCGATGTGGCTGGCCTGCAGCGCGAGCTCGGCCGTTTGCCCGCGTCGTCGGGCAATGCCGCAAGATGAGCGGCTTGAAAAAGACACCGACTTCTTCTCCCGACAAGCGCCGGGCACCGCCGCAATCGCTCGGTGCTGACGGCGTGAAACGCCCCGCCGCAACAGCGGGGCGTTTCCAGTCACTGGACATGCTGGCCACCCTGGTGGCGGTGGTCGATGCCGACGGGCATGTGCTGTACGCCAACGCAGCGCTCGAAGATGCGCTGGGCACGTCACGGCGCAGCATCGCCAACACCCTCTTTCAGGACTGCTTCACCGAGCCTGCCTTGCTGGAAAGTGCACTCGGCGGCGCGCGCGGCAACGAGTTTGCTGCGCTGCGCTACGACGCCTGGCTCAAGCGGGTGAACCACGAAGCCTTGCCGGTTCATGTGGTGGTGGCGCAAACCGAGAGCAAGGGTGAGGTGGTGGTGGAGCTGTTGCCGCTGGAGCAACAAGCCCGTCAGGATCGCGAGGAGCGCCTGATTGACCAGGCTCAGGCCAACAAGGAGCTCATCAGAAACCTCGCGCACGAGATCAAGAACCCGCTGGGCGGTATCCGGGGTGCGGCGCAACTCCTGCAGATGGAGCTCGATTCGCGCGAGCTCATTGAATACACACAGGTCATCATTCACGAGGCCGACCGGCTGCAGTCGCTGGTAGACCGGTTGCTCGCGCCGCACCGCCGCCCGCACGTGGTGGGCGACGTGAACATCCACGAGGTGTGCGAGCGTGTGCGTTCGCTGATCCTGGCCGAGTTTCCCAAGGGGTTGCGCGTGGTGCGCGACTACGACGCCTCCATTCCCGAATTCCGTGGCGATCGTGAGCAACTCATTCAGGCGGTGCTCAACATCGCGCACAACGCGGCACAGGCGCTGGCCGACCGCATTGCAGCGGGTGACGGACAGATCGTTTTCAAGACCCGCGTGGGTCGGCAGGTGACGTTTGGCAAACAGCGTTACCGGCTGGCATTGGAATTGCATGTCATCGACAACGGGCCTGGCGTTCCAGACTCGATCAAGGACCGCATCTTTTTCCCGCTTGTGTCGGGGCGCGATGGCGGCTCCGGCCTGGGACTCACGCTGGCGCAAACCTTTGTCCAGCAGCACCACGGATTGATCGAGTGTGAGAGCGTGCCGGGATGCACAGACTTCAAGCTGTTGATCCCCCTGCCCTAGAACCGACAAACCACTGCCGAGCGCTGAGCCACAAGAAGGGACGACACATACATGAAGCCGATCTGGATAGTGGACGACGATCAATCGATCCGCTTCGTGCTTGAGAAAGCGCTGCTGCGCGAGAACCTGCCCACACGCAGCTTCACCAATCCACAGGACGTGCTCAAGGCGCTGGCCGACACGCCCGAGAGCGAAGGCCCTCAGATCCTGGTGAGCGACATCCGCATGCCTGGTGGTTCAGGCCTTGAGCTGCTGGAGAAGGTCAAGGAAATGCTGCCCGGCCTGCCGGTGATCATCATGACCGCCTTCTCCGATCTCGACAGCGCGGTGTCTGCGTTTCAGGGCGGTGCTTTCGAATACCTGCCCAAGCCCTTCGATCTGCCCAAGGCGGTGGAGCTGATTCGCCGAGCGGTGGAAGAAAGCCAGCGCGAAGAGGTGGCCGAAGAACGCATGACCGCGGCGCCCGAAATGCTCGGACAGGCGCCGGCCATGCAGGATGTGTTTCGCGCCATCGGGCGGCTGAGCCAGAGCCAGGTCACGGTGCTCATCACGGGCGAATCGGGCTCGGGCAAGGAGTTGGTGGCGCGTGCGCTGCACAAACATTCACCGCGCGCAGCCGGACCGTTTGTGGCCATCAATACAGCGGCCATTCCCAAAGATTTGCTGGAGTCCGAGCTGTTCGGCCATGAGCGTGGTGCCTTCACCGGCGCGCAGACCATGCGCCGCGGCCGCTTCGAGCAGGCCGATGGCGGCACGCTGTTTCTGGACGAAATCGGCGACATGCCGTTCGACCTGCAGACGCGCTTGCTGCGCGTGTTGTCCGACGGGCACTTCTACCGTGTGGGTGGCCACAGCGCGGTGCGGGCCAACGTGCGCGTGATCGCCGCGACCCACCAGAATCTTGAGCAGCGCGTGAAGGAAGGCGTGTTCCGCGAAGACTTGTTCCACCGCCTCAACGTGATACGCCTGCGTTTGCCGGCGCTGCGCGAGCGCCGCGAAGACGTGCCCATGCTCACGCGTTTTTTCCTGCAGCAAAGCGCCAAGCAGTTGGGCGTGGAGCCCAAGCGCATTTCAGAGCCGGCCATTCGCCTGCTCGGCACATTTGATTTCCCGGGCAACGTGCGCCAGCTGGAAAACGTGTGCCACTGGCTCACCGTGATGGCGCCCGCTCAGGTGATCGAGCTGAAGGACCTGCCGCCCGAAGTGCTGGCCATGGCGGGTACGTCGGTGGCGGCGCTGACAGCGTTGCCAGATGCGATGGTCATGCCTGCCGCAGTGGCAGCTGCGGAGCCTGCGACAGTCTCTGAGGCGTTGCACGTCGGCCTGCCCAGTTTCGATGTGGCCGACGCACAGTCCCGGCATGAGGCCGGAGTGCCTTCATCGATGCCGGGCTGGGAGCTCGGTTTGCAGGCTGAGGCGCTGGCCCTGCTTGAAGAAGGTCGCACCGATGTGTGGGACGTGCTCTCCCGCCGGTTCGAGACCAAGCTGATTCAGACCGCGTTGGTCAACACGCGTGGGCGTCGTATCGAGGCGGCGCACAAGCTGGGCATTGGCCGCAACACCATCACCCGCAAGATCCAGGAGCTCAACCTAGAGTGACCACCACCGGCGCGTGGTCGCTGGGCTGTGGGTTCTTGCGGGGTGCGCGGTCGATGGTGCAGGCTTTAACGCCATTGCGCAGCGCCTCACTCACGAGAATGTGGTCAATTCGCAGGCCGCGGTTTTTCTGAAAACCCAGCATGCGGTAGTCCCACCACGAATAGCTCTTCTCGGGTTGCTCGAACTGGCGGTACGCGTCGGTCAGACCCAGGGCCAGCAGCGCCTGGAAATGCGCGCGCTCCTCCACCGTGTGGTGGATGGTGTCCTTCAGGCCCACCGGGTCGTGGGAGTCGCGGTCTTCGGGCGCCACGTTGAAGTCGCCCACCAGCACCAGCTGCGGGTGGGCCTGCATCTCCTCGGCGATCCAGCGGTGCAGCGCGGCCAGCCATTGCAGCTTGTAGACAAACTTTTCGCTGCCCGGCTCCTGCCCGTTGACGAAGTAGCAGTTCACCAGGCGCAGCGGACCCTCGGGCGTGTCCATCGTCGCGGCGATCACGCGGGCCTGTTCGTCGCTGTGGCCAGGGATGTTGCGCACCACATCGCGCAGCGGTGCGCGGCTCAGGATGGCCACACCGTTGTAGGTCTTCTGGCCGAAGGCGGCGGCGTGGTACCCGATTTCCTTGAATGCATCGAAGGGAAACTTCTCGTCCACCAGCTTGAGCTCTTGCAAGCCAATGGCGTCCACAGGGTTCGCGGCCAGCCAGTCCAATACCTGGGGCAGGCGCACCGTGAGGGAGTTGATGTTCCAAGTGGCGATTTGCATGGTTTCAACTTTTCTGTGCGTAGGTAACGAAGGCGAACGGCAGGCCGTTGGCCGCTGTGTGGTTTTCGCGCGCGATCTCGCGCCATCCAGGGCCGAACACGGGGGCGAAGGCATCGCCCTCAAAGTCCTGTGCGATCTCGGTGACCACCGCTGTGCTGGCCAGATCGAGTGCGGCAGCGTAGATCTGCGCGCCGCCGATCACCCAGGCGTCGGCGTTGGGCGGGCACAGAGCCACGGCATCTTCCAGCGAGCCGGCGCGCGCTGCGCCATCGGCCTGCCACTGTGCGTCCCGCGTGACCACGATGTTGAGCCGGCCGGGCAGCGGCCGAAACCTCGCTGGCAGCGACTCCCAGGTCTTGCGTCCCATGATCACCGCGTGGCCGGTGGTGAGCGCGCGAAAGTGCCGCAGGTCCTCCGGCAGGCGCCAGGGAAGGCGATTGGCGTCGCCGATGATGCCGTTCGCCGCCACCGCCGCGACCAGCGCGAGCGGCACGGCCGCGGCAGGGCGCTCGCCCGGGCGTGAATTTTGGTCGGACTGCATTCGCCGTGGCGTCCCCGGTGTCATAATTGCCGCGGATTATAGCGGCCACACTCGTGTATTACCCCCGTTCGTTCCTCAAATTCATCCTGCTGGGCTTCCTCCTGGTGAGCCTGCCGCTGGTCTATGCGCTCGCGGAGCTCATCTTCTCGCTGGAACGCCTGCAGGCGCAGGGACAGCAGGCGGTGCAGGAAGCCGCGCAGGCCGGGCGCGCGAGCCGGCAGCTCTTCGAGCAGGCCTCCACGCTCGAGCGCGTCGTGCGCCAGCACCTGATCCTCGAAGACAACGCCCTGCTCGAGGACTACAGCCGCGTGCGCCAGGAATTCCGGCAGACCGCGCGCCAGCTCGCCTTGCTGCCCCTCGAGCCAAAGCAGCTCGCCGCGCTAGACGAGCTCGCCGACAGCGAGAGCCGCCTGCACAAGCTGCTCACGTCGCCGCAGAGG
>JBBQSX010000098.1:0-13890 GCA_038213545.1 Burkholderiales bacterium | reverse complement strand
CCCGACGGCAAGATCACCTTCGACAAACTCTCCAGCGTGTTCGTGAGCAACACCAACCACGAAGAGAACCAGCCGGCCCACCTCACGCTCAAAAACAACAGCGTGCCGGTGCAGATCAACCTGGCGAAGTACGCCGGGCCCGAGAGCCGCTACTGCCCGGCCGGGGTGTACGAGTTCGTGAAGAACGACGACAACACCGACCGCCTGCAGATCAACGCGCAGAACTGTGTGCACTGCAAGACCTGCGACATCAAGGACCCGACGCAGAACATCGTGTGGGTCACGCCCGAGGGCGGCGGTGGACCGAACTACGCGGGTATGTGATCCGAACTGGCCTGACGGCAAGACCTGTGAACTAGAATCCACCTGTCAGGAGAGCGCCACCCCCGGGGTGGCCGCCGAAGGCGCAGGAGGTCACCCATGTGGCCCTGAACGCTCAGGCAAAAGGACTGACAAACACGGGCCGCAGGGCCGGTGTACCCCCCTGGAGAGAGGTCGCTCACCGAGGCGATCCACCGAAGGAGCAAACGCGGCATCGCCCGCGTGAATCTCTCAGGTAAAGCGGACAGTGGGGCAGCGCACGGATGAACCGTGTTTCGCCCCTTGGGGCCTGCCCTTTTTGCCTGTGAGCCCGCCGTGTCCGACACCGATCTCCTGAAGACCCCGCTGCACGCCCTGCACACCGAACTCGGCGCACGCATGGTGCCGTTTGCTGGCTACAGCATGCCGGTGCAGTACCCAGCCGGCCTGATGGCTGAACACCACCACACCCGCGCGGCAGCCGGCCTGTTCGACGTTTCCCACATGGGCCAGCTGCGGCTGGTGGGCGCGGATGCCGCCGCAGCCTTCGAGTCGTTGATGCCGGTGGACGTGATCGATCTGGCTGTGGGAAAACAGCGCTACGGCCTGCTGCTCAATGACGCGGGCGGCATCATCGACGACCTGATGTTCGTCAACCGGGGCGACGATCTGTTCGTCATCGTCAACGGCGCCTGCAAACACGGCGACCTCGCCCACATCGCCGAGCGCATCGGGAACCGCTGCAGCGTCGAACCGCAGTTCGACCGCGGCCTGCTCGCGCTCCAGGGTCCGCAGGCTGTGACCGCCCTGCATCGCCTCGTGCCGGGCGTCGACAAACTTGTGTTCATGACCGGCGGCGCATTCACCTGGCAAGGCGCTGAGCTGTTCATCACCCGCAGCGGCTACACCGGCGAAGACGGCTTCGAGATCTCGGTGCCGGCAGACAGCGCCGAAGCCTTTGCCCGCGCCCTGCTGGCCGAGCCCGAGGTCAAACCGGTGGGGTTGGGCGCACGCAACTCGCTGCGCCTGGAAGCCGGTCTCTGCCTTTACGGCAACGACATCGACACCTCCACCACGCCGGTGGAAGCCGCGCTCAACTGGGCGATGCAGAAGGTGCGACGCACCGGTGGCGCACGCGCCGGTGGTTTCCCGGGCGCAGCGCGTGTGCTCGCGCAGCTCGACGGCACCGAACCGCTGACGCGCAAGCGCGTGGGCCTGATTGCACTGGAGCGTGTTCCCGTGCGCGATCACACCGAACTGCAGACCCCCAGCGGCGAGACCATCGGCGAAGTCACCAGCGGACTGCTCGGTCCCAGCGCCGACAAACCCGTGGCCATGGGCTATGTGAACCCGGCGCACGCCGCCGTGGGCACGCGCCTGCACGCCATCGTGCGTGGCAAGCCGGTGCCCATGGAAGTGAGCGCCATGCCTTTTGTGCCCAACCGCTACTTCCGCGGTTGACCTACGTTCGGGCTGAGCATGTCGAAGCCCTCTTGCCGATCATCCTGAGCTTGTCGAAGGACAGGCTCAGGGCGAACGGAAATCGATTCAACTCAAACTGGAGAAACCATGACCACCAAGTACACCGAAGACCACGAATGGATCAGCGTTGACGGCGACACCGCCACCGTCGGCATCACCGTGCACGCGCAGGATGCGCTGGGCGATGTGGTGTTCGTCGATCTGCCCGAGGTGGGCAAGAGCTTTGCGCAGAAAGACGTGGCCGGCGTGGTCGAGTCCGTCAAGGCCGCGGCCGACGTGTACATGCCGGTGAGCGGTGAAGTGACCGAGGTCAACGAAGCCCTGCGCTCCGACCCGTCACTGGCCAACAGCGACCCGCTCAAGAGCGGCTGGTTCTTCAAGGTCAAGCTGTCCGACCCCGCGCAAGTCGATGCCTTGCTCGACGAGACCGCCTACAACGCTTTTTCCGCCAGCGCCTGAAATCACCCGTTCGGGCTGAGCCTGTCGAAGCCCTCGCACATCGTTTCGTTCGCTGCCCTTCGACAGGCTCAGGGCGAACGGATTGGGAGCACCCTCCATGCTGATGCAATCTGTCAAACCCCTGGATGAACTCGAGAACCCGTCCGAGTTCGTGGCCCGCCACATCGGCATCGGTGAAGCCGACGAAGCGCTGATGCTCTCCGTGATCGGCGAGGCCTCGCGCCGCGCGCTGATCGACGGCATCGTGCCGCGCAGCATCGCGCGCAGCCAGGGCATGCAGCTGCCGCCGGCCATCACCGAAGCCGCCGCGCTGGCCGAACTCAAAGCGATTGCCGAGCAGAACCAGTTGCTCAAGAGCTTCATCGGACAGGGCTACAACGGCACCCACACGCCCGGCGTGATCCTGCGCAACGTGCTGGAGAACCCCGCCTGGTACACCGCCTACACGCCTTACCAGGCCGAGATCTCGCAGGGCCGCATGGAGGCGCTGATCAACTTTCAGACCATGGTGTGCGACCTCACCGGCATGGCGATCGCCAACGCCTCCGTGCTGGATGAGGCCACCGCCGCCGCCGAGGCCATGACGCTGGCCAAGCGCTCGGTGAAGAGCAAGGGCCACACCTTCGTGGTGGCGGGCGATTGCCACCCGCAGACCATCGAGGTGGTGCAGACGCGCGCGAAGCCGCTCGGCTTCACGGTGAAGCTCGTCAACTCAGCCGCCGAGTGGGAAGCCGCGCTGGCCGGAGACGACTACTTCGCCGTGCTCGCGCAGTACCCCAGCACCAGCGGCCGCATCGACGACCTCGCTGCCAACGTGAAGACCGTGCAGTCCAAAGGCGCAGCCTTCATCGCTGCCGCGGATTTGCTCGCACTCACCCTCATCACGCCGCCCGGCGAGTGGGGCGCCGACATCGTGGTCGGCACCACGCAGCGCTTCGGCATGCCCATGGGCGCGGGCGGTCCGCACGCCGCCTTCATGGCCTGCCGCGACGAATTCAAACGCTCGCTGCCCGGCCGCCTGGTGGGCGTGAGCGTGGACGCGCACGGCAACCCCACCTACCGCCTCGCGCTGCAGACGCGCGAGCAGCACATCCGCCGCGAGAAGGCCACGTCCAACATCTGCACCGCGCAGGTGCTGCCGGCGGTGGTGGCCAGCATGTACGCCGTGTACCACGGTCCGGCGGGCTTGAAGCGCATCGCGCAGCGCGTGGCGGCCTACACGGCGGTGCTCGCGCAGGGTCTGGAACAACTCGGCTGGACACCCACCAGCGAGACCGCCTTCGACACGCTCACATTCAAGGCCGGTGACCGCGCTGCCACGCTGCTCAAGCGCGCGGTAGACGCCGGCATGAACCTGCGCCTGAGTTGGGGCGAGTACGTGGGCATCACGCTGGACGAGACCACGACGCGCGAGGACATCGAGAAGCTGTGGGGGGTGTTCGCGCTGCAAGGCCAGAGCCTGCCCGGCTTTGCGACGTTCGAGAAAGGCATCGAGCCGCGCATCCCCACCGAGCTGCGCCGCACCAGCGCCTACCTCACCCACCCGGTGTTTCACAGCCACCACTCGGAAACCGGCATGTTGCGCTACATCCGCGCGCTGTCCGACAAGGATCTGGCGCTGGACCGCAGCATGATCCCGCTCGGCTCATGCACCATGAAGCTCAACGCCACCAGCGAGATGATCCCCATCACCTGGCCGGGCTTTGCCAACGTGCACCCGTTTGCACCCGCCAGCCAGTTGCTCGGCTACAAAAAGCTCGACGAACAGCTGCGCGCCTGGCTCTGCCAGGCCACAGGTTACGCCGGCATCAGCCTGCAGCCCAACGCCGGCTCGCAGGGCGAATACGCCGGTCTGCTGGTGATTCAGGCTTACCACGCCTCGCGCGGCGAGAGCCACCGCAACATCTGCCTGATCCCCAGCAGCGCGCACGGTACCAACCCGGCCAGCGCTCAGATGGTCGGCATGACGGTGGTGGTGACCAAGTGCGACGAGAACGGCAACGTGGACATGGCCGACCTGCAAGCGAAGTGCGAGCAGCACAGCGCCAACCTGGCGTCGGTGATGATCACCTACCCCAGCACGCACGGCGTGTTCGAGACCACGGTCAAGGAACTCTGTGCGCTGGTGCACCGGCACGGCGGGCGTGTGTACGTGGACGGCGCCAACATGAACGCGCTGGTCGGTGTGGCCGCGCCCGGCGAGTTCGGTGGTGATGTGAGCCACCTCAACCTGCACAAAACCTTCTGCATCCCGCACGGCGGTGGCGGCCCAGGCGTGGGACCGGTGTGCGTGGTCGAAGACCTGGTGCCCTTCCTGCCCGGGCATGCCACGGGCGGTCTGCCGGTGAACGGCGTGGGCGCGATCTCGGCGGCTCCGCTGGGCAATGCCGCTGTGTTGCCGATCAGCTGGATGTACATCCGCATGATGGGCGCCGACGGTCTGAAGCACGCGACAGAAACCGCCATCCTCGCGGCCAACTACATCAGCAAGCGGCTTGCGCCGCACTACCCCACGCTCTACGCCAGCGCCAACGGACTGGTGGCACACGAGTGCATCCTGGACCTGCGCCACTTCAAGGACACCAGCGGCGTGATGGCAGAGGACGTGGCCAAGCGTCTGATGGACCACGGTTTCCACGCGCCCACGCTGTCGTTTCCGGTGGCCAACACACTGATGGTGGAACCCACCGAGAGCGAAACGCTGCAGGAGCTGGACCGTTTCATCGACGCGATGATCGCGATCCGCGAAGAGATCCGCCTGGTGGAAACCGGCACCTGGCCGCAAGACGACAACCCGCTGAAGAATGCGCCGCACACGGCTGCGAGCCTGATGACGGCCGAGTGGTCACACCCCTACCCGCGCGACGTGGGTGCTGCGAGCACCTCGACGCGGGCGCATGCCAAGTACTGGCCGCCGGTTGGGCGGGTGGACAACGTGTATGGGGACCGGAACCTGTTCTGCAGTTGCGTTCCCTTGTCTGATTACGCTGCCTGATTTTTCGATTTCACGCATGCTTGGTGAGTGAGGTCGGGTGGTCCGGGCCATTCGGACGCTGGCTGCTCGCGGGTGTCTGCCCAGGTTTGCCTGCACCGCTTTGTCAACAGCGATAGGGCGCTCGGCCGCTGTGGCAACCGCGAATGAGGCCAGCGTCCGCCTGACCCAAACCACCCGCCCCAGTGCAATGGTGGCGCGCACACGGTGGTGCTCCAGCGCTTCCTCGCAGGACGGTGGCGGTGCCCGCCTGCGCAGGCCCCCATTCGCGGTTGCCACAGAAGCCGAGTACCAGCCAAGGCGTTGACAAAAGGGTGCAGACGAACCCGGGCAGACCCCCGCGAGCAGGGCCGGAGCAGGCGGGCGCCGCCACCGGCCTGACGCGAGGTTGCCGAGCGAAACCTCAAAGCACCAACCCCGCCACCCAGCAGGGAAGACCCCAAGCCTCACAATCAAGGACCCCGAAAAGCGACACCATGACCACCCCAGCCCTGCGCGTGCTGAGCCTCATCCCACCGATGACGCAGCTCAACACGCCCTACCCCTCCACCGCCTACATCACCGGCTTCCTGCGCTCGCGCGGAGTCGACGCGGTGCAGGCCGACCTGGCGCTGGCGCTGGTGCTCAAGCTGTTCTCTCCAGCGGGGCTGGAATCTGTTCGCAGCCACGCGCTGGCGCAAGCCGAAGCCGAACGCACGGCCAGCGTGCACGCCTTCCTGGACCAGTTCCCCCGCTACCGCGCCACCATCGGCCTGGTGATCGCCTTCCTGCAAGGGCGCGACTCGACCCTGGCCCACCGCATTGCCGCGCGCGAACTGCTGCCCGAAGGCCCGCGCTTTGCCGCGCTGGAGGTGTACGTGGACGCCGCGCTGAGCGAAGAAGGCGGCGACCCGCTGGCTTGGGCCTTTGGTGCACTGGGCGTGCAGGACAAGGCGCGTCACATCGCGACGCTCTACCTCAACGACCTGGCCGACGTGTTGCGCGACGCGGTCGATGAACGCTTCGCGTTTGTGCGCTACGCCGAGTCGCTCGCCAGCAGCCAGCCCACCTTCGAGCCCATGGCCGCCGCACTCGCCGCGCCCTTCACGCTGGTCGACGAGATCCTGCACACGCTCACGCTGGCCACCCTGTCGCAGCACAAGCCCGACCTGGTGCTGCTCTCGGTGCCCTTCCCCGGCGCGCTCTACGCCGCCCTGCGCATCGCGCAGACCATCAAGGCGCAGAACCCGCACATCACCATTGCGCTGGGTGGCGGCTTTGTGAACACCGAGTTGCGCGAGCTGGCCGAGCCGCGCGTGTTCGACTTTGTGGATTTCGTGACGCTCGATTCGGGTGAACGCCCGCTGCTGGCGCTCATGGACTATTTGCAGCGCAAACGCTCGAAACAGCGCTTGGTGCGCACCTTCGTGCGCGAAGAAGACACCGTACGCTACATCAACTTCGTCGAGCCCGAGGTGCCGTTTGAAGAGGTCGGCACCCCCACCTGGGACGGGCTGCCGCTGGACCGGTATCTCAGCCTGCTCGACATGCTCAACCCCATGCACCGGCTCTGGAGCGACGGGCGCTGGAACAAGCTCACCGTGGCCCACGGCTGCTACTGGAAAAAATGCAGCTTCTGCGACGTGAGCCTGGACTACATCAGCCGCTACGAGACGGCCTCAGCCGCCACGCTGGCCGACCGCATCGAGACGATCGTGAACGAACCCGGCCAGACCGGCTTTCACTTCGTCGACGAAGCCGCACCGCCCAAGGCTTTGAAGGCCCTGGCCGACGAACTCATCAGCCGCCAGTTGCCCATCTCTTGGTGGGGCAACATCCGGTTTGAAAAAACCTTCACGCCCGAGCTGTGCCAGCTGCTCGCCGACAGCGGCTGCATCGCCATGAGCGGCGGACTCGAAGTGGCTTCCGACCGCCTGCTCACGCTGATGAAAAAAGGCGTGACGGTGGAGCAGGTTGCGCGCGTGACCAAGGGCTTCTCCGACGCCGGCATCCTGGTGCACGCTTACCTCATGTACGGCTTTCCCACGCAGACGGTGCAGGACACGGTGGACGCGCTGGAATACGTGCGCCAGCTGTTCGAGAACGGCTGCATCCAGAGCGGCTTCTTCCACCGCTTTTCGTGCACCGTGCACTCACCCGTGGGCCTGGACCCGGCCGCCTACGGCATCGAACTGATCCCGTTGCCCCCGGTGAGCTTTGCCAAGAACGACATCGGCTTCATCGACCCCAGCGGGGTGGACCACGACGCCCTGGGCATCGGCCTGCGCAAGGCCATCTACAACTACATGCACGGTATCGGGCTGGACGAAGACGTGCGCGCCTGGTTCAGCCATTTGCCCGGCAAGGTGCCCAAACCCACCGTGGGCAGAAACCGCATTGCCAGGGCGCTGAATTCGGTGGCATAGAGCACATCCGTTCGGACTGGGCCTGTCGAAGTCCCCGCCAACAAAGCGAGGGCGTTTCGACAAGCTCAACGCGAACGGAAACCACCGACCTCCGATCAAGCCATTTCCGAGGCTATCTGCCGCAGCGCCTGCTCAAACACCGCCGCCGGCTGCCCACCAGAAATGAGATGCCGGTCGTTGACGATCACCGCCGGCACCGAGTGGATGCCCACGCTGGTGTAGAAACCCTCTCGCTCACGCACCGCCTGCGCAAACTCGTCGCTCGCAAGAAGGGCTTGCGCACGGGCCTCGTCCAAGCCCACCTCGCGCACACAAGCCAGCAACACCGCATGGTCGCCCATGGCCTCCGAGCGCGTGTGGCAGGCCGCCAGCAACGCCTTCTTCAGCGCGTGTTGTTGACCCGGCGCGCCTTCGTGCCCAGCCCAGTGCAGCAGGCGGTGCGCGTCAAACGTGTTCCAGATGCGGCCCCGGCCCTCCGGGTTGAAGACAAAGCCGACCTCGGCGCCACGCGCGCGAATGGTCTCGCGGATCTGCGCCTGCTGCGCGGCCGTGGAGCCGTACTTCTGCGTCAGGTGCTCGCCAATGTCCTGGCCTTCAGCACCCATTTTCGGGTTGAGTTCAAACGGCTGGAAGTGCAGCTCGGCCGACACCTCGCCCTGCAGCTTGCCCAGCGCTTCTTCCAGCGCGCCCAACCCAACGGCGCACCAGGGGCAGGACACGTCGGACACAAAATCGATCTTGAGGGATGTTGTCATGTGCGCGATGGTAGGCCGCAGGCCTTGACCGCAAACGCGGCAGGGGCTTGCGCCACAATCGCCGCACACCCCTCGGCGCACTCCACACCACCGCAACTCCATGACCGACCGCTACGCCGTTCTCGGCAACCCCATTGGCCACAGCAAGTCGCCCCTGATCCATGGCCTGTTTGCGCAGGCCACCGGCCAGGACATCGGCTACACCGCCATCGAGACCCCGCTGGACAGGTTCAACGAGACCGTGCTGGCGTTTCGCGCTCAAGGGGGTCGTGGCGTCAACGTCACGCTGCCGTTCAAGCTGCAGGCCTTCGAGATTGCCACCGAACCGAGCGAGCGCGCGCGGCTGGCCGGTGCGGCCAACTGCCTGAAGTTCGAAGGCGACCGCATCCTGGCCGACAACTTCGACGGCGTGGGCCTGGTCAACGACCTGCAGCGCAACCTGGCCTGCACACTCGCCGGCAAACGGGTGCTGCTGCTGGGCGCGGGCGGCGCCACGCGCGGCGCGCTGTTGCCCATCGCAGCCCAAGGGCCCGCCCTTCTGGCGGTGGCCAACCGCACCGCCGACAAGGCGCATGCACTCCAGCGCGATTTCGCTGACCACGCCACCCTGCAGTCCGGGGGCTACGAGGCACTCGCGGGACAGGCCTTCGACGTTGTGATCAACGCCACCTCCACCGGCCTCACGCAGGAGGCGCTGCCGCTGCCTGCCGGCGTCTTTGCACCAGGCGCCATCGCTTACGAGATGGTCTACGGCAAGGGCCTCACGCCCTTCCTGAAGCAAGCCCAGGCCGCCGGCGTGGGCCGCGTGGCCGATGGCGTGGGCATGCTGGTCGAGCAGGCGGCCGAAGCGTTTGCCTGGTGGTGCGGCGTGCGGCCAGACACCCGCCCCGTGATTCATCAGCTCACAGTGCCACTGGTTTAAGCTGGCGCACGACACCTCTACACACGACAACGCCATGAAGACCCTCCTCATCCTCAACGGCCCCAACCTCAACCTGCTCGGCACGCGCGAGCCCGAGGTCTACGGTGCCACCACCCTGGCCGACGTGGAGGCCGAATGCGTGGCCAACGGCCAGCGCCTTGGGTTTGCCGTTGACTGTTTCCAGAGCAACCACGAAGGCACACTGATCGACAAGATCCAGGACGCGGGCCGCCGCTTCAAGGCCGGCGAACTGGCCGGTGTGGTGTTCAACGCCGGGGCCTTCACCCACACCTCGGTGGCCTTGTTCGATGCCATCAGCGGCGTCAAGCCGCTGCCGGTGATCGAGGTCCACATCTCCAACGTGCATGCGCGGGAAGCTTTCCGCCACCACTCGTACCTGTCCCCTGCTGCGGCCGGCATCGTGGTGGGCTTCGGCACCGACGGGTATCGGCTGGCCATCGAAGGCCTGGCCCGCAAAGCCCAGGCCGACTGACCCCACAGCGAGTCCTGCCCGCGACAGCGAGGGTGCCGGTGTGGGCCTGACCGCACCGCACAATCGATCGGTGAAAACCCGCCACTTCGCCCAGCTCGTGGGCCTGTCCGCGCTCTGGGGCGCGTCCTTCCTGTTCATCCGCATCGCCAGCCCCGTGATCGGGCCGCTGGTGCTGGCGGGCTGCCGCGTGGCGCTCGCCGGTCTCACGCTCGCTTTCATCATGCGGGGCATGAAACAGCGCTGGCCCTGGGAGCACTGGCGCGAGCTCCTGCTGCTGGGCACGCTGTCGGTGGCTGCACCCTTTCTGCTCTACGCCTGGGCCGCGCTGCGCCTGCCAGCGGGCTACAGCGCCCTGCTCAACACCACGGCGGTGCTGTTCGGCACGCTGGCCTCTGCCTGGTTCAAGGAAGACACGCTCACCGCGCGCAAGCTGCTGGGTTGCCTGTGCGGCTTCATCGGCGTGGGCCTCATCGTGCGGCTGGGCCCGGTGCAGCCGGACGCGGGCACCATCGCCGCAGCCCTGGCCTGCGTTCTCGCCGCCGCGTGTTACGGCTGCTCCACCCCGCTCATGAAACGCGCCACCACGCGCATGCAGCCGCTGGCCATTGCCGCCGGCATCCACCTCGCGGCGATGTTTCTGGTGTTCCCGGGGGCGGTGTGGGCCTGGCCAGACGCGAAGTTCACACCAGCGGCGCTGGGTGCACTGTTCGTCATGGGCGTGGTCACCTCGGGCCTGGCTTACTGGGCGCACCTGCGCATCATTCGCCATGTAACGCCGGTTGCGGCCATGAGCCCAGCCTTCCTCATCCCGGTGTTCGGCGTGACCTGGGGCCACCTGTTTCTGGGCGAGGCCGTGTCGCCCGGCATCTTTGCCGGCGGCGCGCTGGTGTTGCTGGCCACCGCGCTGGTGACCGGCTTCAACCCGCTCAGGCGCTGGTTCGCTGCAACGCCCACGCCCTGACCGCGCACACGCAAGCGACCGCTGCACAGGCCGACGAGAGCCAGAACACACTGGCCAGCCCGAAGGCCGAACTGAGAAATCCACCAGCCACGCCACCCACCACACCCGGCAGGCCATAACCCACCACGGTGTAGAGCGCCTGCCCGCGCCCACGCAAGCGCCCCGGGAAATGGTGCGACAGCATGGCGATGCACACCGTGTGGTGCGCGGCAAAGGTGATGGCGTGCAAGGCCTGGGCCACCAGCAGCACAGGCCACGCCAGCGGGAAGCCAGCGGTCAGGCCCATGCGCAATGCCATCAGCGCAGCGGCCAGCACCAGCCAGGCCGAGAGCGAGAGCAGCGGCAACCAGCGGCCCTGGGTGAAGAACCAGCCGATCTCGATCACCACCGACAGCGCCCACAGCAAGCCGATCACCGTCTTGCTGTAGCCCAGAGCGTCGAGATACAGCGAGAAGAAGACGTAGATGAAGATGTGCGCGAGCACATGAAAGAACACGGCAGCAAAAAACCAGCGTACCTGGGGCTGACGCAGCACTGGCCACACGCTGGGCTGCACTTCGTCCGCGTGTGCGGGTTCGCGAAAGTCGGGCAGCAGCCACACGCTGAGCGTCACGGCGGCGAGAGTGGCCAGTGTCCACGCGGGAAAGTGCACCAGGCCGAAGCGCTCAAACCAGAAACCAGCAGCCACGACCGTCACCAGAAAACCGAGCGAGCCCCACAGGCGGATGCGGCCATAACGCTTCGCATCAAAAGCGCCGCCGTGGCTCACCAGGTGGGCCAGCGCGGCCTCGCTCATGGGCATCATGCCGCTCGTGTGGGTGAACATCAGCAGCAACACCACGAAGAGGCCCACCCCACCGAGCTCGAACCACAGGCCCAGCGAGAGCAGCAGCGCCACGGTGGCGCCAAAACGCAAGAGCCGCACGCGCTCGCCGGTGCGGTCGCTCAGCGAGCCCCAGAGGTAGGGCGCGAACAGGCGCGAAGCCGACTGCACCGAGGTCAGCACGCTGATGGCCAGCAGGCTGAACCCGAGCTCCTTGAGCCAGAGCGGGAGGTAGGGGTTGAAAAAGCCGATGTGCGCGAAGTAGCTCGCGCTGAGCATGGCGAACGGAAACAGCTTCTTTTTCTGGCTCACAGAAATCTCCGCTCGCCCTGAGTCTCCCCTTCGAGATGCTCAGGACACTCGGAAAAACTTCCGTTCGCGTTGAGCTTGCCCTTCGACAGGCTCAGGACGATCGGGTTGAAGGGCTTCGACAAGCTCAGCCCGAACGGAGGATGGTTCGGCTCACACGAGCTGTGGGTCAACCGCGCGCCTTGGCCGCGATGTCGGGTGTGGGCAGTTGCACGTCGCCGCATTGCGCGCGGTGGCGCAGCGCGTGGTCCATCACCACCAGGGCCAACAGCGCTTCGGCAATCGGCGTGGCGCGGATGCCAACGCAGGGGTCGTGGCGGCCTTTGGTGATGATCTCGGTGGGCGCACCCGCCACGTCGATCGTCTCGCGCGGGATCAGGATGGAGCTGGTGGGCTTGATGGCGATCGACACCTCCAGGTCTTGCCCGGTGCTGATGCCGCCCAGCACACCGCCGGCCTTGTTGGCCGCAAAACCCTCGGGCGTGAGGCTGTCGCCGTGGGTGCTGCCCTTGTCGGAAACACTGGCAAACCCGGCGCCGATTTCCACGCCCTTCACGGCGTTCAGGCCGAGCATGGCGTAGGCGATGTCGGCGTCCAACCGGTCGTACAGCGGCTGGCCCAGGCCCACGGGCATGCACTGCGCAGTCACACGGATGCGCGCGCCACACGAGTCGCCGCTCTTGCGCAGCGCGGTCATGTAGTCCTCGATCGCGGACACGTCGGCCACGGGCGCGAAGAACGGGTTGTTCGGCACATGCTCCCAGCTCTCGAACGGAATGACCACATCGCCCACCTGCGTCATGCAGCCCATGAAGGTGGTGCCGAATTTTTCCTTGAGCCATTTTTTGGCCACCGCGCCGGCAGCCACGGTGGGCGCGGTCAGGCGGGCCGAGCTGCGACCGCCACCGCGCGGGTCGCGGATGCCGTATTTCTGCCAGTAGGTGTAATCGGCGTGGCCGGGGCGGAAGGTCTGGGCGATGTTGCCGTAATCCTTGCTGCGCTGGTCGGTGTTGCGGATCAGCAAGGCAATGGGTGTGCCGGTGGTCTTGCCTTCGTACACGCCGCTCAGGATCTCCACTGCGTCGGGTTCGTTGCGTTGGGTGACGAATTTGCTGGTGCCGGGGCGGCGGCGATCCAGCTCGACCTGGATGTCGGCCTCGCTGAGCTCCATGCCCGGCGGGCAGCCGTCGATCACGCAGCCAATGGCCGGGCCGTGGGATTCACCGAAGTTGGTGACGCAAAACAGGGTGCCGAAGGTGTTGCCGCTCATGCGCTGGATTATCCCTGAGGCTCGCTGGTGCACCGGCGGGCCAGTCTGGTGCGTGTTGTGTTCCGGAAAACCGGCCGCGCGGGTCAGAGGTCAACAGGAACATTTCATGCTTTGCGCTGCAGTGCAGCAAATCGTTGCTGTGCAGCCCCAGAAAGGAGCGTTCCATGCTCGACCGCACCAGCACCTTGTTCTCGCACGTCAAAGGCACCGACAACCCCTGGGTCTCGGGTGGCCTGCGGGATTTTTTTCTCTACCGCGACCTCGGCATCGCAGCAGCGACCCACGGCAAGGTGATTGCGCACCTGGTGAAGGCCAACCTGCCGCCCGAGGAGGGCACGGGCTGGCACCGACACGAGGCGGACTTCCAGATCGTGATCATGATCAAGGGCTGGGCCAGGTTCATGTACGAGGACCAGGTGACGCTGGTGGAGGCCGGGGACTGCGTGCACCAGCGGCCGGGGATTCGGCATTACCTGTTCGACTATTCCCCGGACATGGAGTACCTGGAGATCGTGTCGCCGGCGGATTTCAAGACCGTGGATGTCGAACCGGTTTGTGAGATTCCCAAGCCTGCGCCTTGGGTTTGATCTGGGTTCGGGGATTTCTGGCCTGTTGGGTTTGTGGGTCCCGGGAGGATGGGTGCGCGGCTCCGCGAAGGTCCTCCGGGGCCTGCGGCCCCTCCCCCTTTATTTCGCTGCGCCGCGCACCCATCCTCCCGG
>JBBQSX010000097.1:0-13939 GCA_038213545.1 Burkholderiales bacterium | reverse complement strand
CAGGATGCCCAGCCAGTTGCTGTAGGCCGCCACCTTGTCGTCCGCGTCCACCACGGCGACCGAGTCTTCCAGATCCATGATGGTCGACAGCGCCGATTCCAGCACCACGTCGCTGATGCCGGCCGCATCGTCCTTGCCGATCGGCGTGTTGCGGTCGATGCGGATGTCGAGGTGATTGCCGTTGTGGCGCAGCAGCACCGACGACGGTGCTGCGGCCTGGCCCTGGTAGCCCACCAACTGGGCCGGATCGGCCAGAGCGGTGGTCTGGCCGTTCTTCAAAGTCACCTGCAGCTGGCCACCGACGACAGCGTAGAGAGCCGCGTCCGTGTGCGACGCGCCTGCCAGCGGCACCGCCTGGTCCAGCACCTTGCGGGCGTAGGCAATGACCTTGGCGCCGCGCGCGGGGTTGTAGCCCCGGGTTTTCTCGAAACCCTCGGTCTCCGGAATCACGTCGGTGCCGTAGAGCGCGTCGTAAAGCGACCCCCACCGGGCGTTGGCCGCGTTCAGCGCGTACCGGGCGTTGAGCACGGGCACCACCAGCTGCGGGCCGGCCTGCAGCGCCAGCTCGTCGTCGACGTTCGTGGCGGTGGCCCGCACTTCAGCCGGTACCGGCACGAGGTAGCCGATCCCTTCGAGGAACTTGCGGTAGGCCGGCATGTCGTTGATCGGGCCGGGGTGCGCCGTGTGCCAGGCGTCCAGTTCCAGCTGCAGGCGGTCGCGCTCGGCCAGCAGCGCGGCGTTCTTGGGCGCGAGGTCGTGCACGATCGCATCGAAGCCTTTCCAGAACGCGTCGGGCGCGACGCCGGTGCCGGGCAGCACTTGCTGGTTGATGAAGTCGGCGAGAACGGTGGCGACTTGCAAGCCGTGGATCTGGGTGCGTTGTGTCATGGTGGACTCTGTGGAAAAAGGAAATCAGTCAAAAAAGGCGAGCACATCGCTCAGCTGGCTGCCGATGCGGTGGGGTTGGGTGCCGAGTTCTTCAAACGGAAGATTTTGCCGGTTCACCCACAGGGTGCGGTAGCCGTACCACGTGGCGGCCAGTGCGTCCCAGGCGTTGCTGCTCACAAACACGATCTGTCCGCAGGCCAGGCCGGTGGCTTGCTCGCCCAGTGCGTAGGCCTCGGGGTGCGTCTTGTACTTGCGGATCGGGTCGACGCTGATCACGTGATCGAGCAAGCCCTCGAGCCCCGCGCTGCGCACCGCGATGCCCAGCATGTCGGCGTCGCCATTGCTCAAGATGCCGGTGGCCACGCCACGCTCGCGCAGCGCCTGCAGCACGGCGCGGTTTTCCGGGAAGGCGGAGAGGTGGCGGTACTGGTTCATGAGCCGCGCGGCGCGTTCCTCAAAGGCGGTCCAGTCGCTGCGCGCCTCGGGCACGGTGGTTTTGATGGCGTAAGCCAGCGCGTTTTGCGTGAGCGTCCAGAACGGGCGGTAGTGCGCGCCGTGGTCGCTGGTGGTCACCAGCCGCGTGTATTCAATCTGCTTGTCACGCCACAGCGTGGCCAGCCGCGCGCCCTGCCCGGGAAACAGCTGCTCGGCGAGCAGGCCCACGCTGTACACATCGAAGAGCGTGCCGTAGGCGTCGAACAGGACTGCGCGGGGTTTTTGCATCCGTGCACTGTATTGCACACCTGCACGCCGATTTGTCGGGTTTTTTGCGGACTATTTGTGACTTGGATGCAGGTAATTCCTGGTGGCCGATCCGTCGAACCAGCCTGAAAGGCGCTTCAGCAAGGACCGTGGCGGCAGGAGAGACGCCAAAGACCGCTTCCGTTGGCCCCGCCGCAGCAGCTGGTGCGTGTGTTCGAGCAGGCTGACAGAATGCAAGGCCCGCGCGAAGTCGTCCGGTTTGTCCCGCTGTCACATGCCCAACACCCCCGAAGTCCTCATCAGCGAAGTCGGCCCGCGCGACGGGCTGCAGTCCGTCAAGGCGACCATGCCCACGGCCCACAAGCTGCGCTGGATCGACGCGCTCGTGGCCGCCGGCCTGCGCGAGATCGAGGTCGGCTCCTTTGTGCCGCCCAGGCTGCTGCCGCAGATGGCGGACGCGCCCGCGCTGGTGCAGCACGCTTTGCAGTACCCGGGTTTGACGGTCATGGCCTTGGTGCCCAACCTGCGCGGTGCCGAGGCCGCGCTCGCTGCGGGCGTGCTCAAGATCACCCTGCCGGTGTCGGTGAGCGAGGCGCATTCGCTGGCCAACGTGCGCAAGACACCGGCGCAGATGCTGGACGAACTTCGCGCCGTGCACGCGCTGCGGCGCGATACGGTGCCTGGCGTGGCCATGGAGGTGGGCCTGTCCACAGCGTTCGGCTGCACGCTGCAGGGTCCGGTGGCTGAAGACGATGTGATCCGCCTCGCGGTGGCCTGTGTGGAGGCGGGTGCGGACGAGGTGGGCCTGTCGGACACCACGGGCATGGCCAACCCGGCGCAGGTGCGCCGTCTGTTCACGCGGCTGCGTGCCGAGCTGGGCGAGCGCGCGGGCGCCGCCCACCTGCACAACACACGCGGTCTGGGCCTGGCCAACTGCCTCGCCGCTTATGACGTGGGCGTGCGCACGTTTGACGCCTCGCTCGGTGGCCTGGGCGGCTGCCCGTATGCGCCCGGCGCCTCGGGCAACGTGGTCACCGAAGACCTGGTCTTCATGTTCGAGGCCATGGGCGTGCGCACCGGCATCGACATCGAAAAACTCATCGCCGCACGCGAACCCCTCAAGGCCGGCCTGCCGGGCGAACCGGTCTACGGCATGACGCCCGAAGCCGGTTTGCCCAAAGGATGGTTGATACACCAAGACCCGTTGAATCCTTCGACAAGCTCAGGCCCTTCGACAGGCTCAGGACGATCGGCAAACCAACCTTTCCGTTCGGGCTGAGCTTGTCGAAGCCTTCTAACCATCTCCGCACATGACAAAACTCCCGTACGAAGGCCTGCGCGTCGTCGAATTCACCCACATGGTCATGGGCCCCACCTGCGGCATGGTGCTGGCCGATCTGGGCGCCGAGGTCATCAAGGTGGAGCCGCCCACGGGCGACAACACGCGCCGCCTGCTCGGCTCGGGCGCAGGCTTCTACCCGCTGTTCAACCGCAACAAGAAGAGCCTGGTGCTTGACCTGCAAACGCCCGAAGGCAAGGAGGCGGTGCTCAAGCTGATCGCCACCGCCGACGTGGTGAGCGAAAACTTCAAGCCCGAGACCATGAAGAAGCTGGGGCTGGACTACCAGAGCCTGAAGACGCTGAACCCGCGCCTCATCCACGTGAGCCACAAAGGTTTTCTGCCCGGCCCGTACGACCACCGCACCGCGCTCGACGAGGTGGTGCAGATGATGGGCGGCCTGGCCTACATGACCGGGCGCCCCGGCGATCCGCTGCGCGCGGGCTCGTCGGTGAACGACATCATGGGCGGGCTGTTCGGTGCCATCGGCGTCATGGCCGCACTGAGCGCGCGCGAGACCACCGGGCAGGGCTGCGAGGTGCAGAGCGCGCTGTTCGAGAACAACATCTTTCTTGTGGCGCAACACATGATGCAGTTCGCGGTGACCGGCAAACCCGCCGCACCCATGCCCGAGCGCATCTCGCCCTGGGGCATTTACGACGTGTTCCGCGTCAAGGACGAGGAGCAGATCTTTCTGGCCGTGGTGAGCGACACGCAGTGGGCGATCTTCTGCGAGGCCATGGCCTATGCCGACTTCCAGGCCGACGAGCGCCTGCACACCAACAACGGCCGCGTGCGCTCGCGCGAGTGGCTCATCCCGCAACTGCGCGCGCGGCTCGCCCAGCACAGCAAGGCGGCGCTGGCGGCGGTGTTCGAACGCCACGGCCTGCCGTTCGCCCCCATCACCAGGCCACATGAGCTGCTGGACGATCCGCACCTGCTGGCCACCGGTGGTCTCGCACCCATCACCCTCACCGACGGTGAGACCGCCGGCCAGACGGCACAAACCGTGTTGCTGCCGCTCGCGCTCGATGGCGAACGCCTGGGCGTGCGCCACAGTCCTCCCCGGCTGGGCGAACACAGCGCCGAGCTGCTGGCCGAACTCGGCTACTCGGCCGAAGACGCGGCGCGTCTGAGCCAGACGGTGGCGAAAGCCGCTTGAGAAGTCATCAATCCAGGCGTATCCGGCATTGTTCCGCCACGGTTCGTGGGGTAATCTGCCGCGGTGGACAAACTCAAACAACTTGAAACCTACGCGTCGGTGGCCACGCGCGGCAGCCTGACCGCCGCCGCCAAAGCCGAGGGTGTGGCCCCGGCCATCATCGGCCGCCGCCTGGATGCACTGGAAGCCCGCCTCGGTGTGAAGCTCATGGTGCGCACCACGCGGCGCATCACCTTGACGCACGAAGGCAGCGCCTTCCTGGAAGACTGCAACCGCCTGCTCACCGACCTGGCCAACGCCGAGGCCAGTGTGAGCGCCGGCGGTGTGAAGGCCAGCGGGCACCTGCGCATCACCGCGCCGGCCGGCTTTGGCCGCCGTCATGTGGCGCCGCTCGTGCCCCACTTTCGCGAACTGCACCCCGAGGTGACGATCTCGCTCAACCTGAGCGACCGCGTGGTCGACGTGGCGGGCGAAGGCTACGACTGCGCAGTGCGCGTGGGCGACCTTCCCGACTCCTCGCTGGTGAGCGTGCGCCTGGCCGAGAACCGCCGCCTGTGCGTGGCCACGCCGCGCTACCTGCAGCACCACGGCAAACCACAAACGCCGGCCGATCTGGTGCGCTTTGACTGCCTCACGCTGTCCAGTGATGCCTCACAAACCCGCGGCTGGGCGTTTGCCGTGCCGGGTGAGGGTGGCGAGACCACCATCACGCACCTGCGCCCCGGCGGCCCGCTGGACTGCACCGACGGCCAGGTGCTGCGCGAGTGGTGCCTGGCGGGTTATGGCATTGCGTGGCGCAGCACCTGGGAGGTGGAGGCCGACATCGCGCAAGGGCGGCTGGTGAGCGTGCTCGACGACTTCGCGGCGCCACCCAACGGCATCTTTGCGCTGTTCCCGCAGCGCAAGCACCTGGCGCTGCGCGTGCGCCTGTGGATCGATTTTCTGAAGCACGAGTACGCGCGGCCTGACTTCTGGAAAATTTGATTCAGCCGACGATGGGCCCGTACAGGTCAGGCCGGCGGTCGATCAGCTGGGTGCTGGCACGCGCAGCGTCCAGCGCGGTGCGTGTGAGCGTCACCGTGAGCAGCGTCTCCTCGCGCGCGGCCTGGACAAGCACCTCGCCCATCGGCCCACAGACCGTGCTCAGCCCGTTGTAGACGGTGTCTCCCTCACGGCCGCAAGCGTTGGCATAAGCCATGTACAGGCGGTTTTCGAGCGCGCGCGCGGGCAGCAGCACGCGCTGCACTTCGTCAAACGGTTCCATGTTGGCGGTGGGCACGATCACCGCGTCGACCCCGGCCAGCGCCAGGCCGCGCACCATTTCAGGAAACTCCATGTCGTAGCAGATCAGCAGGCCCAGGCGCCAGCCGTTCCATTCGAAAACCGTGGGGAGACGATCACCCGGTGTGAAACGCAGTCGGTCGGCGGGGCCGTAACGGTGCGCCTTGCGGTAAGTGGTCATCGTCTCGCCACTGGGCGCCACAGCGATCGCGGCGTTGAAAGGAAGGCCGCTGCCGTTGCGCTCGGGAAAGCCGGCCACGATGCCGATGCGGTGCCGGCTGGCGATGCTCGCGAGCGCCAGGCTGGATGTGGCATCTTGCGCGCGCGCACCCAGCAACTTGGGCTCGATGAGGTAGCCACTGAGGAACATTTCGGGCGTGACCAGCCACTGCGCGCCGGCTGCGCTGGCCTGCGCGGCTGCGGTCTCCAGACGTTCCAGCGCGCTGGCGGGTTCGGTCGGGTGGGGGGTCTGCCAGAGAGCGAGGGTCAGGGTGTCGGCTGTCATGAGAGTCTGGGCAAAACTGAGAACAGGCCCTAGTCTGGCAGAGCCATCGGGCCCAGCGAAGCAAACACATCGCCTGGCCCGGGGTTGTCTGCGTGCGTGCGGCCACCCAGATGCTTCACGATGCCCCACACCGCATTCAGCGAGGTCTGCACCGCGCCCTCGACCCACGCAGGCGTGAACGACACGTCGTCGCCTGCGATGAAGATGCCGCGCTCGGCCGGTGCGAAGCCGTCCTGCATGAAGTGGCTGTACATGCGGTGGTTGTAGCGGTAGTGGCCGGGCAGCGCGCCCTTGAAGGCGCCGAGAAAATGCGGGTCGGCTTCCCACGACACGCTGATCGGGTCGCCGATGATGTGGCTGGCAATGTCCACGTCGGGGTAGATCTTGGCCAGTGCCGACAGCGCGAGCTGCACGCGCTTCTTCGTGCCGTGCGGCAGCATCTTCAGCGCATCGCCCATCCAGGCATAACTCAGGCAGATCACGCCGGGTTGGTCGGGCCCGTTGTCGAACAGGTAGGTGCCGCGCGTGAGGCGGTCGGTGAGCGTCATGCCCATCAGCGGCCAGCCGTTCGCTTTCAGGTCGTTCCAGAACGGGCGGTCCACCATCACGAAGGTCTTGGACGACTGCATGTAGCGCGTGCGGTCCAGCGCCATCCAGTGTTTCTGCGAAAACAGCGTTTCCTCCACCGCGATCTGCGTGGTCAGCAACCAGCTCTGGCAGGTGGTGAGCACGGCGGGGTAGGTGCTGGTGTTGCCCCAGGTGTCGGTGACCGCGAGCTGGTTGCCTGCCGCGCGGGTGATGGCCGTGACGCCGGCGCGCGGGGCGCCGCGGTGCAGGCTGGCCAGCGTGGTGCCGGCGGGCCAGTGGCGCAGTTCGCCGGAAGCTGGTGCGTGTTGCCACAAACCCAGCGGCACCTGCTGAACGCCACCCTCGATGAGGTGCTGGTTCTCGTCGCAGCCGGTGAGCACCACGCGCAGTATCTCCAGCATGGAGTTGGGAAAGTCGGAGTCCCAGCCGCCGGTGCCGAAGCCGACCTGGCCGAACACCTCGCGGTGGTGGAACGACAACTTCGCGAAGGCGTCGGACGTGGCCACAAAGTCGTAAAAAGTACGGTCGTCCCACAGCGGCACGAGCCGGTCCCACAAGGCCCTGAGGCGCGGTGTGTCGCGCTCGCGCAGCGCCTGCTGCAGGCCGGTGAAGCCCGCGCCGGTTTCGAGCGCCTGTGCCCAGGCCTCGGCCACTTCGGTGAACAGCGGCGGCAAATCTGCCAGCGAGCGTGCCCAGTGCGTCTGGCCTTCCAGGTCCACCACCGTGCAGCCGGCGGCGGGCGTGAGCGGGTTTGGAAAAGGGCGGGTCTTCAAACCCAGCCGGTTCACGTAGTGGAAGAAGGCCGTGCCCGAGGCCGGGAAACGCATGCCGCCCAGCTCGGCCACCACGCCTTGCCCGCCCTCGAAGGCCTGCGAGCGCAGCCGCCCGCCCATGCGCGAAGCCTCGTACAGCACGGGCTTGAGCCCCAGCTTCATCAGCTCGTAGGCCGCCACCATGCCCGCCATGC
Source organism: Burkholderiales bacterium (assembly GCA_038213545.1). Lineage (GTDB taxonomy): Bacteria > Pseudomonadota > Gammaproteobacteria > Burkholderiales > Burkholderiaceae_C > Hydrogenophaga. The sequence goes on along the minus strand of JBBQSX010000097.1, from coordinate 6,507 downwards.
CGGCACCGACGATGGCGACCTCCTGCCCCAGCCGCTCGGCGGGCAGCTCGCCCAGGCCTTGCGGGTGGGCAATCCAGTCGTCGAAGGCGAACGGGAAGTCGGGGCCGAAAACGGTGACGGGCGCGTCAGCGCTGCGCTGCGACATGGGAGCCTCCAAAGTTCAGGCCAGGCTGCTCAACAGCCAGAGCGCCGTGCCCCACATCATGAGCGCAACCAGGCCGTCCAGCGCACGCCACACGTGCAGCGAATTGAGCCGGCGCCCCAGCCAGAAGGCCGCCACGCCCAGCGCCAGAAACCACACCACCGAACCGGCCGCCGCGCCCAGACCGAACACCGTGCTGCCGTGTCCATAGGCCAACGACGCTGTGCCGATCAGCACGGCGGTATCGAGCCAGGCGTGGGGGTTCAGCCACGAAAAGGCCAGCGCCGAGAACACCGCCTGGCGCCGCGTGACCGGCTCGGCCACCACGCCGGTGTCGCCTTCGATGGCGATGGCGATGGCGCGCGGGTGCAGGAACCGCTGGAACGCCTGCCAGCCGTACACCGAGAGGAACAGCACGCCGGCGCCCACCAGGGCGCCCATGAGCTTGTCCGACAGGCCACCGAGCTGGGCCAGGCCGAGCACGCCGAGCGAAATCAGCGCAATGTCGGCCACCGCGCACACGGCCACGGTGAGCCACAGGTGCTGACGCTGCAGGCCCATGCGCAAGACGTGCGCGTTTTGCGGGCCAATGGCCATGATCAGCGAGATGCTCAGCACCATGCCGGCGGTGAAGGTGGGGAAAGCGAGGGTCATGACGAGGAGCTCCGAAAACCAGGGATGCCGGCCCACGAAGGCCGGTGAATGGAGTGGAGTGTGACCGTCAGACGTGCATGATTAAACAGAATCAATCAAAAATTAGGTTGATCAATAAATTGTTGAGTGAACAGGGGGATTCGATGCTTTGCCGCTCGCTGTGGGTGGCGCACCCCCCCGAGGTGTATGGTGAGCCTTTCAGCCATTCGAAACACGCTGCATGCTCAAATCCCTGCTCGGGTTGCCCCGCACCGTGTGGCTCATTGGCCTCATCAGCCTGGTCAACGACAGCGCCAGCGAGATGCTCTACCCGCTCGTGCCCTTGTACCTGGCCTCGGTGCTGATGGCCGGGCCCCGGGTGCTCGGCATCATCGAAGGCATCGCCGAGGCGACCGCGAGCCTGCTCAAGCTGTTTTCCGGCGTCATCGTGGACCGGACCCGCAAGAGCAAGCCCTGGATGATTGCGGGCTACGCCCTGGCGGGCTTCGGTCGCCCGCTGATTGCTTTTGCGGGCAGCTGGGGGATGGTGTTGGCCATCCGGTTCGCGGACCGGGTCGGCAAGGGCCTCAGGTCATCGCCCCGAGATGCGCTTCTGGTCGCCAGCGTTGACGCCAGGCAGCGTGGCTTGGCCTTTGGCCTGCACAGGGCCATGGACAACGCTGGCGCCGTGGTGGGGCCTCTGCTGGCGTTTGTTTTGCTGGCCGCAGGCACTCCACTGCGGGAGGTTTTTCTGTGGTCGATCATTCCTGCCGTGATTTGCCTTGTGATGGCGTTGCTGCTCAAGGAGCCTGCTGCGCTGCCGGCCAGGTCGCCCCGGGCGTTCGACTGGCGCATCGGTGAGCTTCCACCCCTGCTTCGGCGCTATCTGGTGGTGGTCGCCTTGTTCACCTTGGGGAATTCGTCGAACATGTTTTTGCTCCTGCGCGCGAGGGAGCTGGGTGTTGCACAGGCTCACATACCGCTGCTGTGGGCGGCGGTCTCTGCGGTGGCCATGGTGTTCTCAACCCCCTTGTCGGCCTGGTCGGATCGCGTGGGCCGACTGCGGATCTTGCTCGGAGGCTACATCGCCTACGGGACGTTCTACCTCGCGATGGGGATGATCGGCGTCAGTGGCTGGGGCCTGTACGCATTGTTCGGCTTCTATGGCCTGTTCATGGCCGCCACCGAGGGTGTGGAGAAGGCATTTGTGGCCGATCTGGCACCCGAGGACAGGCGGGGAACAGCCTTTGGTTGGTTCAACATGACGGCCGGCGTGTTCCTGCTGCCAGCGTCCGTTGTGTTTGGCTGGATGTACCAGGAGCTCGGTCCGCTGGCGGCCTTCGGGTTTTCAGCCGCATGCTCATTTGGCGCTGCAGTGTTGCTGTGGCTGTGGATGCGTGGGGCCGAAGAGGCCCCGATCCGGACCTGAACCATGATTTCAAAGTTGCGGGTACCGCGTTTTCAGCATGTCATTGAGCCAGCAGCCCTGCTGCTTGTCCTGCTGCTGTCGCTCGCTGCGGGTGCGTTTGTCTGGACGGCGGACGAGATGCGTGAGGGGGAGACCCTGCTGCGAGACCAGCGGTGGCTTCTGGCCTTTCGCGTGTCCGGTCACAAGGAGCTTCTGCTGGGCGGCGCTCCAGCGCTTCAGCTGGCCCGCGAGGTGACGGCGCTGGGCAGTCCGTGGTTCTTGTGCCTTCTGGTGGCCGGTGTTGCGGGTGTGCTCATTGCGGTACGGCAGCGAAGGCTGGCTTTGTTCATCGTGATATCCACATCAGCCGGCGCTGCGTTCAACACCGCTTTGAAGTTCTGGTTCGAACGGGCGCGTCCCGACCTCGTTCCCCATGAAGTTTTCGTCGCCAACGCGAGCTTCCCCAGTGGGCATGCGTTTGGGGCGGCAATGGTGTACCTCACGCTCGCCGCCTTGCTGACCCTCAGGCTTGCGCCGTGGCCGGCGCGCGCCATCCTTCTGACACTGGCGGTTGGTGTGGCGCTGGCGGTGGGCGTGAGCCGTGTGGCACTGGGTGTGCATTGGCCCAGCGATGTGCTGGCCGGTTGGGCTGCCGGTTCGGCCTGGGCGCTGGCGACCTGGTTGATCGCCAATGGCACGGGCTGGTTTGACCCTGCAGGCCGGCCCGTTGAAGACAATCTCACAGGGGAGAGCGCCTGACTTCCATGGCCACAGGCAGCGTCGGTGAAAGCGGTTGCCGATGGGTTTGCTGCGACTAAACTCCAGCCATGCGCCGCGTGCTCGTCCTCGTTCTGTGTTTGCTGCTTCCCCTGCAGGGGTTTGCGGCACGGCAGCTGCCTGTGTCTCCTTGCCCGATGCAGGAGATGATGGCCATGGGGGATGAAGCCGGCGACATGGCCGAGACCCTGGCCGAGGCGATGGAGGACTGCTGCAACGACCTCGCCACCTTTGAGCGCACCGGTCAGGCTTGCAAGAGCGTCCAGAGCTGCGTCGCTCCTTCTGCCGGCCTGCCCGCGTTCCCCACCCTGCTGACCCAGACCGCGGTCGGCCAGGACCCAGAAGAGCCCGCCTGGCGCAGCCTTCCTGCGGGCGCGACTTCGCGCCTCTGGCGCCCTCCCACTCCCGTCTGATTCCCCGCACAGCGCAGCCCACCCGCCGGTGGCGCTGCTGTCGCACGCTGCCAGGGTTCTTGCGCCCGGGCGTGCCTGCTCCGGAGCTCAGACATGGAACGCCCTTCGCTTTTTCTTGCACGCGCTGTGCTGGCTTTCGCTGGCCTGCTGCCGGTGCTGACACCCGCCGCCGCCGATGAACCCCTGAGCCTGAGCGCTGCGGTGCAAGCGGCCGTGGCGCGCTCGCGCAGCCTCGACGCATCAACCGCCGCCGCGCAAGGTGCGCGCGAGATGGCGGTGGCCGCTGCTCAGCGACCCGACCCCGTGCTGCGCCTGTCGCTGGACAACCTGCCGGTGGACGGGCCAGATCGCTTCAGCACCACGCGCGATTTCATGACCATGCGTTCCATCGCACTCATGCAGACCCTGCCCAACGCGGAGAAGCGACGCGCGCGGGGCGAGCGCTTCGAGCGCGAGGCCGACGCAGCGCTGAGCGAGCGAGCGCAGCGGGTGTCCCTTCTGCAGACCGAGGTGGCGCAGGCCTGGCTGGAGAGACACCTGCAGGAGCGGCGGATGCAGGTTCTGGAGGACCAGATCAACGAGGCCCGCGTGCTGGTGCAGACCACCGAGGCAGGCCTGCGTGGTGGCCGTGGTTCCGCAGCCGATGCGCTGGGTGCGCGCGAGGCACTGGCGCAACTGGAGCAGGGCCTGATCGGCGTGCGGGCCGAGCGCACCAATGCAAGGTTGACGCTGGCACGCTTCACCGGTGGGCTGCCCGATCAGCCGTTGGCCGGTCCACCACCCATCGATCGCGCGGCGCTGGACATCACGTCGATGCAACGATGGCCCGACCTGGCCGCCCTGCAGGCCCGGGAGGCCGTGGCCCGGGCCGAGGCCGACGTGGCCCGCCAGGACCTCCAGCCCGACTGGAGCGTCGAACTCATGTTCAGCCAGCGCGGCTCGCAGTTTTCCAACATGGTGTCGATCGGCGTGTCGGTGCCGTTGCAGTGGGACAAGCCGCTGCGGCAGCAGCGCGAAGTCGCCGCGCGACTCGCCCGAGTGAACGAGCTGGAAGCCGAGCGCGAAGAGCAGACGCGCGAGCGTGTGCTGCAAGTGCAGCGCTGGCAGCAAGACTGGCGCGCCGGGCTGGACCGCCTGGCCTTTCTGGACGCCCAACGCAAACCGCTGGCCACGCAGCGTGTGGACGTCGCGCTCGCTGCTTACCGGGGCGGGAGAGAGAGCCTGGGCGCCGTGCTGCAGGCGCGCCGCGATGCGCTGAGCCTCGCTCTGGAGCGGCTGATGCTGGAGCGCGAAACCGCCGGCCTTTGGGCGCGGCTTGAATACCTGTTCCCCGACACCTCCGCTGGAGTGAAGCCATGAACAAGACAACCTCCTTCATCGCCCTGGCCGCTGCGGCCGCACTCGTTGCCGTGGGCGGTGGCGCCTGGTGGCTGGGCATGCAGCAGGGCATGGGCCACTCCGCGCAGACCACCGCACAGCCTGCGGCAGGCACCAGCACAACGTCCACCGACGATCCGTCGCTGTGGACCATCCCGCAGGGCGAAGAAGCCACGCGCCGGCACATCCGCGAATCGCTCAAGGCTGGCGACCTGGACCCGGTCACGGGCCGGCGCATCCTGAACTACCACGACCCGATGGTGCCGGGGAAGAACTTCGAGGCGCCCGCCAAATCGCCCTTCATGGACATGATGCTGGTGCCGCGCTACGCAGGCAGCGGTGCGGCCGACGCCAGCAGCGTCACCGTGAGCCCGCGCATCCAGCAGAACCTGGGCTTGCGCACCGTACCGGTGTTGGAGGGCTCGCTGGTGTCCGAGGTGACGGCGGTGGGCAATGTGGCCTGGAACGAGCGTGAGCGTGTCGAGCTGAGTTCGCGCGCCCTGGGCTTCGTGGAAAAACTGCATGTGAAAGCCGCGCTGGACCGCGTGGCGGCCGGTGTACCGCTGGCCGAGCTGTACGTGCCCGACTGGGTGGCCGCGCAGGAGGAATACCTTGCGCTGGCCCGCCTGAGCGGTGACGGCGCCGACACCCTGAAGGACGCCGCGCGCCAGCGCATGCGCCAGGCGGGCATGGCGCCCGCGCACATCGAGCGTGTGGTGGCCTCTGGCCTAGTGCAGCCGCGGTTCACGCTCACCGCGCCCATCGCCGGCATCGTCAGCGAACTCATGGTGCGCGAAGGCGCCACCGTGATGCCGGGCATGACGCTGATGCGCCTGCAGGGCACCCGCACTGTGTGGGCCGAGGGGGCTGTGCCCGAGAGCCAGGCCGCGCTGCTGCAACCGGGTGCGCGCGTGCGCACCACCAGCCCAGGCGCGCCGGGCCAGACCTTCGAGGGCCAGGTGCAGGCGCTGCTGCCCGAAGTGGACACGGTCACACGCACCATCCGCGCCCGGGTGGAGCTGGCCAACCCGCAGGGGCGGCTGGTGCCCGGCATGCTGGTGAGCATGCGTCTGGACCGACCCAAGGCCGCGGCCACGCTGCTGGTGCCGAGCGACGCCGTGATCCACACCGGGCGGCGCAGCGTGGTGATGGTGGCTGAGGAAGGTGGGCGCTTCCGCCCGGTGGAGGTGACCGCGGGCCTGGAGGTGGGTGGGCAGACCGAGATCAGCGCGGGGCTGCAGATGGGGCAGCGCGTGGTGCTCTCGGGCCAGTTCCTGATCGATTCGGAAGCCAGCCTGCGCGGGCTCGAAGTCCGTCTCAACCAGGAGCCTGCACCCCCATCCACCGCCACCTCCACCCAGCAGCGCTACACCACCGACGCGGTGATCGATGCCCTCAGCGGCGACACGGTCACGCTCACGCACCCGCCCATTGCGGCGCTGAAATGGCCGCAGATGCAGATGGACTTCAAACTGCCGCCGCGCGCGCAGCAGCCACGCAACCTGGAAGCCGGTGACCGTCTGCAGATCGAGTTTGAGATGCAGGAGGGCGAGGTTCCGCGCATCACCAGCCTGCAGCGCGTGGCGCCGGAGCCCGCCAAATGATCGCGGGTCTGATCCGCTGGAGCATCGCCAACCGCTTCCTGGTGCTGCTGGCCACCGCGCTGCTGAGCGCCTGGGGTGTCGTGGCTCTGCAGCGCACGCCGCTGGACGCATTGCCCGACCTCTCCGACACGCAGGTCATCATCCGCACCACCT
>JBBQSX010000096.1:0-14189 GCA_038213545.1 Burkholderiales bacterium | reverse complement strand
GAGAACGACCGACCGTGGAAAAGAGCCGCCAAACCACCTCTTCAAGAGAAAACTCATGACCAAAACGTTCAGCGCAAAACCCGCTGACGTGACGCACGAGTGGTTTGTGATTGACGCGACCGACAAGGTCCTCGGACGAGTTGCCAGTGAAGTGGCTCTCCGTTTGCGCGGCAAACACAAGGCCATTTACACGCCTCACGTCGACACCGGTGACTTCATCGTCATCATCAACGCAGCCAAGATCCGCGTCACGGGCAACAAAGCCCTCGACAAGGTGTACTACCGCCATTCGGGTTACCCCGGCGGTATTTACGGCACCAACTTCCGCGACATGCAGGCCAAGCACCCTGGCCGCGCACTCGAAAAGGCTGTCAAGGGCATGCTGCCCAAGGGCCCGCTCGGTTACGCCATGATCAAGAAACTCAAGGTGTACGGTGGTGCAGAGCACCCGCACACCGCCCAACAGCCGCAAGTGCTGGAACTCTAAAGGAGCCTTGAGATGATTGGTGAATGGAACAATGGAACCGGCCGTCGCAAATCCAGCGTCGCCCGTGTTTTCCTGAAAAAAGGCTCTGGCCAGATCGTGGTCAATGGCAAGGACATTCAGGCCTACTTTGGCCGTGAAACCTCCATCATGATCTGCAAGCAACCCCTGCTGCTGACCAACCACGCCGACACTTTCGATGTGATGGTCAACGTGCACGGTGGCGGTGAATCCGGCCAGGCCGGCGCTGTGCGCCACGGCATCACCCGCGCACTGATCGACTACGACGCCACGCTCAAGCCGGGTCTGTCGCAAGCCGGATTCGTGACGCGCGATGCCCGCGAAGTCGAACGGAAAAAGGTCGGTCTGCGCTCTGCGCGCCGTCGCAAGCAGTTCAGCAAACGCTAATCTGTCTGGCCTCAACTGCAAAAGCCGCCTTCAAGTCGAACTTGGGGCGGTTTTTGCTTTCTGGGCCCAAGTTGCTTTTGCTTTCACTTTGAAAGGTTTGCATGCGGTTTCGGCTCCTGCGCAGAAAACTCACCGTCAGCGCCCCGCGCATGGCGGTTCGAAGCGCGTTGCCGTGGCCGTTTCGCTGGTTGTTGGGGGCGATCGTGCTCGGCTTCTCGGGATCGCTCGCCATGTGGGCCTTCGAGTTTGGCCGGGACATCGCTGGCCTGGACCGCGAGTCCAAGGAGGAACTCACGCGCCTGCGCAATGAAGTGCAGACCTTGCGCTCCGACCTGCTGGTGGCCCAGTCGGTGGCGAACACCTCGGAGAGCTTGCTCACCACCGAGCGAAGCGCGCAAGAAATGCTGGCCATGCGCATCCGCCAGCTGGAGGCCGACAACGAACTGCTGCGGACCGACCTCGGGTTTTTCGAACGCCTGATTCCTGGTTCGGGCGGTGACGCGCTGAGCATCCGCGGACTGCAGGCCGAGCGGGTGTCCGACACCCAGTGGCGCTGGCAGGCGCTGATGATGCAGGCCACCAAGAACGCGCCTGACTTCAAGGGCGTGCTCGAAATCACTTTCTCGGGCACGCTCGATGGCAAACCGTGGTCGTTGGCCCATTCACCCTCGCCGCAGCCGGTGTTGATCAAAGGCTATCTGCGCATGGAAGGCATCGTCGATGTGCCGACGCAGGCCATGGTAAAAAACGTGACGGCCCGGGTGCTGCAAGGCGGCTCCGTGCGGTCGGTACAAACATTCCAGCTGTGACAACAGCGATTTGTCGTTTGGAGAATTCCCATGTTTGGCAAAAAGAAACAACCGCCTATCAAAAGCCTGATCGCGCAAGGCACCCGCATTGAAGGCAATGTTCTGTTCCATGACGGCCTGCGTGTGGACGGCGAAGTGGTGGGCGACATACGCGCCAGCGACGAGCAGCCCAGCATCCTGGTGATCAGCGAGGTGGCGGTCGTCACTGGCCAGATCCTCGCCGACCACGTGATCATCAACGGCCACGTCAAAGGGCCCGTGCAGGCGTTCGAACTGCTGGAGTTGCAGCCCAAGGCGCGCATCGAGGGCGATGTGTCGTACAAGGCGCTGGAGATGCACCAGGGCGCGACGATTACCGGACAACTCAAGCCCATGGCGGTCGATGTGGATGACAAACCCACACTGAAACTGGCGGCAAACAACGGCTGAGCACATTCCCGAGCGAATTGATTTAGTATCTTTCGATGTTCCGGGCGCCGCGCGCGTCCTGCCTTCTCCCCGTGGACCTGATCGAGGCCCACACATCCCAAGAGGTCATCCATGAGTGCAGTGGCAGAAAACATCCAGACCGACATGCCGGCCCCGCTGGTGTTCACCGACAGCGCTGCCGCCAAAGTGGCAGAGCTGGTAGCCGAAGAAGGCAACCCCGACCTGAAGCTGCGCGTGTTCGTGCAGGGCGGCGGATGCTCCGGCTTCCAATATGGTTTCACCTTCGACGAAGTGGTGAACGAAGACGACACCACCATGTCGAAAAATGGCGTGTCGCTGTTGATTGACGCCATGAGCTACCAGTACCTCGTGGGCGCCGAGATCGACTACAAGGAAGACTTGGAAGGCGCACAGTTCGTGATCAAGAACCCGAACGCCAACAGCACCTGCGGCTGCGGCTCCAGCTTCAGCGTCTGACGAAGGCGCCTTGTGCACCAGCAAAAAGGGGAGCTTGAAGCTCCCCTTTTTTCATGCCGGCGCGCATTCCTATTCGGCGCTGGCTTGCTGAACGCTGGCGGCTGCGTTGAGCTGGACCCGTTGAAACTGGGCCACGGCATCGAAGCGCGCGCGGGCGGCTGGGTTGATCGGGACCGATTCGCTCTGGCGTGCGATGACCAGTGGGTCTTGATGAACGCCGTTGTCGCGGAACTCGAAATGCAGGTGCGGGCCGGTAGATGCGCCGGTGGAGCCGACGGCGCCGATCCACTCACCCTGGCTGACCTTCTGGCCTTGGCGCACGCCAATGCGGCTGAGGTGGGCAAACAAGGTGGTCTGGTTGCTGCGGTGGCGGACGATGATCACATTGCCGTAGCCACGCTGCACGCCGGCAAATTCAACCACGCCGTCGGCAATGGTGCGTACAGGCGTGCCGGTGGGTGCAGCGTAATCCACACCCAGGTGGGCTTTGCGGGTGCCGGAGATCGGATGGAAGCGCATGCCGTAGCCACTGCTCACGCGCGAGAACTCCAGCGGTGACGACAGGTAGAACTTGCGTGAGCTCTCGCCGTTGAAGCCATAGTAGGCGCCGCGCTGGCCGGGTTCTTCGAACCACACGCCTTCGTGTTTGCGACCGTTGTTGACGAACTCGGCGCTGAGCACGCGACCGGTGCGCATGCTCTCACCGTCGGCCTCCAGGCTTTCGTAGACCACGCTGAACCGGTCTCCCTGGCGCAGGTCCCGGCGGAAGTCGATGTCGCTGGAGAACATTTCGGCCAGCTGCACGGCCACGGGGTCCGGGATGTTGGCCGCGTCGGTGGCGGCAAAGAGCGAGCTGCGGATCACGCCGCTGGCCAGACGTGCCGAAGCGACGAGTTCGCCGGTCTCCAGCCGCGACTTGAAGCCTTCCGGGCCGTTTTCGATGACCAGTCGGGTGAACCGACGGTCGTCGTTGGCGATCCATCGCGAGGTCAGGCGCTGCAGTTCCTGGCGGTCGTTGGTCTCGACGTTCACCAGCCGGCCAGCACGGCCCAGCAATTGGCGGGCGGTTGCGTCGGTGCGCAGGAAGCCTTGGGCTTCTGTGTCAACCACACCCAGGCGTTGCAGCAAGCTTTGGGCGGTGTCGTCGCGGCGCGTCACATCGGTGCGAAACAGCACGAAGTTGGTGGGAGAAGCCGCCAGCACGCCGGGCGCTTCGAATGCGGGTGTATTGATGCTTTCGATAACTTGTCGGACCGGAAGGTCGGCAGCGTCGGGTGCAAGTGGTGCGATTCCAAAAGCGGTGACCCCCGTGCCCAGCAGAAGAGCACCGATGCCACCCATGATGCGACGAGGATGCCTTGCGAGGCTCTGGCGAGTGGCTTCGGCGACCCGGGTCAGCGAATGAATCAGTTGGCGGATCAAAATCGGTGTTTCCTGAAAATGTGACCAACTGTCTGTTGGATGGGACACACAGGCTGATGCGCCCACGTGGAACAAGTTCACATCTGTTGCGCTTGGGCGATGAACCGGATCCGTCGTTCGCAAAAACTGCGCCAACTAAAATCCGTCGTTGGGCGCGAAGTATATCGACCACCCTGTAGCCCGCACCTCAAAAAACGCTTATGAATCCCAGCACCCAAGCATCACAAAGTACTCACCCGATCCATTCCGTTGAGGGCGTACTGACAGACGGTGTGAAAAATGCCTTGAGCGTGACACTCAGAGGGTGTGAAGAATTGATCCCCGAGGCCGACTGGATCAAAAAATTGTCACAGTCGGAAAAGAGTGGACAGCCGTTGCGCATCAAATTGGGGCTGGACCCGACGGCACCCGACATCCACATCGGCCACACGGTGGTGCTCAACAAGATGCGCCAGTTGCAGGACCTGGGGCACCAGGTGATCTTCCTCATCGGCGACTTCACCAGCCTCATTGGCGACCCATCGGGGCGCAACAACACGCGCCCGCCGCTCACCACCGAGCAGATCCAGGCCAACGCCGAGACTTACTACAAGCAGGCCAGTCTGGTGCTGGACCCGGCGCGCACCGAGATTCGCTACAACAGCGAATGGAGCTTGCCCCTGGGTTCGATGGGCATGATCCAGCTGGCGGCCAAATACACGGTGGCGCGCATGATGGAGCGCAACGATTTTCACGACCGTTTCAAGGCCGGCACGCCGATCAGCGTGCACGAGTTCCTGTACCCGCTGATGCAGGGCTACGACTCGGTGGCGCTCAAGAGCGACCTGGAGCTCGGCGGCACCGACCAGAAATTCAATCTGCTGATGGGCCGCCACCTGCAGGCCGAGTACGGCCAGGAGCCGCAGTGCATCCTGACCATGCCCTTGCTCGAAGGCCTGGACGGCGTGGACAAAATGTCCAAAAGCAAGAACAACTACATCGGTATCACCGAACCGGCGAACTCGATGTTCGCGAAGGTGCTGAGCATCTCCGACACGTTGATGTGGCGCTGGTACACGCTCTTGTCGTTCTATTCGCTGGCACACATTGACTCTTTGAAGCAAGCGATTGCCGAGGGTGCGAATCCGAAAGACGCCAAGGTGGCTCTGGCCAAGGAAATCACCGCGCGTTTCCACAGCGCGGCGGCAGCCGATGCGGCCGAGCAGGACTTCATCAACCGCAGCAAGGGCGGCGTGCCGGACGAGATCCCCGAGGTGTCCTTGTCGGGTGCGCCGGTGGGGATTGGTTCGTTGTTGAAGTCGGCGGGCCTGGCGCCTTCCACCAGCGAGGCCAACCGCTTGATCGAGGGTGGTGGTGTGCGGGTGGATGGGGCAGTGATTAGCGACAAGGGTTTGAAATTGCCTGCGGGGACGTTTGTGGTGCAGGTGGGGAAGCGGAAGTTTGCTCGGGTTTCTTTGAGCTGACTCCTCCTTCATTCGTTGCGCCTCCCTCATCGACCTCGCGGGGTCGAAGCGACGTTGCGCTCTGCTCCGCGAATGTCCTCCGGCGGCTGGTGCCGCCTCCCCCTTTATTTCGCTGCGCAGAGCGCAACGCCGCTCCGACCTGACGAGATACATGCGTGCCAACAGTGGCCTGCTGCCATGTGGGCTGCCTGATGAGCTGGTGTGGCCGACGCAGCGAAATAAAGGAGGAGGGGCCAAAGGCCCCGGGGGACATTCGCGGAGTCGGCCGCGCCAGTTCATCAGGCGAAGAAGCCTGCTTTTGAAGTTATCGACTCCCGGCCTTTTCCAACATCAAAACCATCGCCGAATACCCACGCGACCGTGCCAACGCCAGCGGCGTCTGACCATGCCGATCGGCCAGCTGCAGGTTCGCACCCGCATCGATCAGGGCCTTGAGCGTCGCCTGGTGGCGCGGACCACCATCGCCCAGCACCACCGCTTCGATGGCCGCCGTCCAGTGCAGGTTGTTCACATGGTCCAGCGGCGCACCCGCGGCAATCAGCTGGCGCACGACACCGTCGTGGCCGAGGTGTGCCGCGGCAATGAGTGCGGTGCCGTCGTAGCGGCTGGTGGTCTGCTTTGCGCTGGCACCGAGCTGCAGCAGCACGCGCAGCGTTTCTTCGTCGTCGGCCACCGAGGCGATCGTCACCGCGTCGTACCGGTCGTTCTCCAGGCGGTTGATGTCGGCTCCCGCCTTGACCAGTGCGCGAATCGCATCGCGTTGCCGTGCGAACGAGGCCACGTGCAGAGGTGTGCGGCCGTACGCGTCGGTGGCGCTCACCGCAGCGCCTCCGGCAACCAGGCGCGCGATCTTGGCTGTGTCGCCTTTGTGCGCCGCTGCGTGCAGACCGGTGTAGGCCGCCGCCTCGGCCGCGCTGGGGGCGACCTGAGCCTGGGCGGTTGCACCGGTGAGAGCCAGTGCAAGAACCAGCAGCAGCGTCTTCATTTCAACAACTCGGCCACCTTGGCAATGCCCGCGTTCGCGCACTGCTCGTCCAGATGGCCACCAGGCGCACCGCCCACGCCCACCGCGCCGATGACTTCGTTGCCGACCTTCACCGGCACACCACCGCCCAGCACCAGGAAGCCCGGGATGTCCACCAGTGTTGCGGCGCCAGGGTTCTTCTGCACGTTCTCCAGCATGGCGGCGGTGGTGTTGCGCGCCGAGGCAGACGTGTAGGCTTTGCCTTGCGCGGCACCCACCGTGTGCGGGCCGGCGTTGTCGGCGCGCTGCAAGGCGCGCAGGGAGCCGGCGCGGTCCACCACAGCGACGGTCACGTTGTAGCCGCTGGCGCTGCACGACGCTACGGTGGCCGCGGCGATCTGGTTGGCCAGGTCCAGCGACATGTTCTTCTCCGTGCGCACAGCCTGGGCGCTGGCGGCGGTGGCGATGAGGGACAGGGCGATCAGGGCAGTTTTGGCAACGAAAGTCATGGTGTTCTCCGGTGGTGTTAAACGGTTCGATCAACCGTGGGAGAACTGTAGAAATTCGAGCCCGGAACCACCATTCGGACGGCTACGCGCCGCGCTCCGTAGAACTACGCAGTGCCCGCGTCGCCGGCATCCACCAGCGCGGCGTAGTGCCGGATCAGCTGCGCCAGCGACGGCGCCTGCAGCTTGGCAAACAGGTTGGCGCGGTGCGTTTCCACCGTGCGCGGCGAAAGGCCGAGTGCACGGCCAATCTCCTTGTTGGTCAGACCCTCGACGATCAGACCCAGCACCTCGCGTTCGCGCTCGGAGAGCTGCGCAAAACGCTCGCGGGCCGCGCGGTCGCTCTGGTGGCGCTGGCGCGAGCGCACATGAAGGCGCACTGCGTTTTGCAGGGCTTCGAGCAGGGCTTCGTCGTTCACCGGCTTTTCGAGAAACTCGGCCGCGCCGGCCTTGAAGGCGCGGCGGCACATGTCCACCGTGCCGTGGCCGGTGAGCATGATCACCGGCTGATCCACGCCCTGCGCCACCAGCGTGTCGAGCACGCTCAGGCCACTGATGCCGGGCATGCGCACGTCGAGCACGATGGCTCCGATGGCCTCGCGGTCGAACGTGTTCAGGAAGGTCTGTGGATCGCCCCACGGCTGCACGCGCAGGCCCACGGTGCCTATCAGCAGGGCCAGGCTGTCGCGCACGGCCTGGTCGTCGTCGATCAGGTGGATGGTGGGTGACAGCGTGTCGGAGCTCATGCCTCATTGCTCGCGAGGGGCAGCCGCACCCGGAACAGCGCGCCGCCGGTGGCCGCGTTGGCGGCCGAGAGCGACCCACCCATGCCGCTGGCCAGTGTTTCGCACAGGCTCAAGCCCAGACCCAGCCCGCCTTCGCGGGTGGAGAAAAACGGCTCGAACAGTCGTGGCAGCACCTCGGGCGCAATGCCCGGCCCGCTGTCGGCCACCGCGAGTTCGCCCAGGCCATCCACCGTACGCAAGGTGAGGGTGAGCCGGCGCTGCTCGGCGGGCACTTGTTCCAGCGCCTGCAGCGCGTTGAAGATCAGGTTGTGCACGATCTGGTCGAGGGCGACCGGGTCGGCCATGACGCCCACCATCGGCTCGCCTTCCAGCAGGGGCACCACGCTGCGCCGTTGGCACTCGGGCTCCAGCAGGTACAGCGCCCGGCGCACGGCGTCCACCGCATCGACGGCCTGTGTGCTGCCACTGCTGTCGGGCCGCTCCACCGCGCGGCGCAGCCGGCCCACCACCTCGGCGGCGCGCCGGGCCTGCGCGGCGGCCTGGGCCATGGCGCCCCGCGCCGTGGCCAACTCGGGCGGGTCGTCGTCCAGAAGGCGCTGCGCGGCCTGGGTGTTGGCCAGCACCGCGGTGAGCGGCTGGTTGAGTTCGTGCGCCATGCCGGCGGCGAGTTCACCCAGCGTGTTCAGCCTGGCCACCTGGCCCAGACGCAGCAGCTCTTCGGCCCTGCGTCGCGCCAGGCGCTGGCGCTGCAGGTGCCGCACCGCCGCGAGCAGCGCCGCCACCGCGAGCGTCCAGGCCAGCATGAGGGCCCAGGGCCACTGGCGCCAGCCCACGGTCTGCGTGGCCACCACGTCGAAAGGCTGGCTCTCGGCAGCCACGACCTTGTGGAATTCAAAACGTGAGCTGGCACCTACCTGCAGTCGACCCGGCTGGACGAGGTGGCGCTGGCCCGCATGCACCAGCTCGACCCGCACCGTGCTCGTCCCGGGCACCATCGGCCACTCCGTCCACGGTACCAGCGCCTGCAGGTCGATGGTGAGCGCGTAGCTGGCGGGCTCGGAGGCGAGCACCAGCCGGTAGCGGCCAGTGGGCAGCTCCAGCGGCGCGAGTGCGGCGCGCCCGCTCATGCGAGACAGGCGTTCGGCCTCGGCCAGTGCGGTGTCGGACCATGGGGTGGCGCTGTCGCTGCGCTGCACGGAGAGGATGCGCGGGTAGAGCGCGGGCAGGCGCTGCTCGGGGGAGCTGCTGCCGGGTGCGTCGGGTGCGGGCTGCAGCAGCGCCAGCGTGGCCAGTATCGCGTCGTGCTGCACCACCTGCTGGCTGAGCAGCCGGTGCACGATGCGTGCGTCGGTCTCGAAGAGTGCGCGTTGCTGTTCCAGTGATTGGCGCGCGATCGCGGCCGCGCCGGCCAGGGCGACTATTGCCCCGCCAACCACCCACCACCAAGAGAATCGCCAAGGCTGCCGCATGCGGCGGATTCTGGCACGCGCCCCGCGAGCGCAAGCGCTCAGGGGAACAGCGGCTTGACGTTCCAGATCTCGCTGGCGTACTCGCGGATGGTGCGGTCCGACGAGAAGGCGCCCATGCCGGCCACGTTCAAAACAGCGTGACGGGTCCACTCGGCCGGGTTGCGGTAAAGCGCGTCCACCTTGTGCTGCGTCGCCAGGTAGTCGGTGTAGTCGGCCAGCAGCAGGTAGTAGTCGGACTCCAGCAGCGTGCGTGTGATGTCCAGGAAGCGCCCAGGCTCCTCGGGGCTGAAGGCGCCTTCGGCGATGCGGTCGATGGCGGTCTTGAGGTCGTAGTTGTGGTCGTAGTAACGGCGCGGGTTGTAGCCGCTGGCGCGCAGGGCGGCCACCTGTTCGGTGCGGTGGCCAAAGATGAAGATGTGCTCAAGCCCCACGTGTTCGGCGATCTCGATGTTGGCGCCGTCCCAGGTGCCGATGGTGAGCGCGCCGTTGAGCGCGAACTTCATGTTGCCGGTGCCCGAGGCCTCGGTGCCGGCGGTGGAAATCTGCTCTGAAAGGTCGGCCGCGGGGATGATGACTTCGGCCAGCGACACCCGGTAGTTGGGGATGAACACCACCTTGAGCTTGTCGCCCACGCGTTTGTCGTTGTTCACCACACGGGCCACGTCGTTGATGAGTTTGATGACGAGCTTGGCCATGAAGTAGGCCGAGGCCGCCTTGCCGGCAAAGATCACCGTGCGTGGTACCCAGTCGGCGTTCGGGTGTGCCACGATCTGCTGGTAGCGCGTGACCACGTGCAACACATTGAGCAACTGCCGCTTGTATTCGTGCATGCGTTTGATCTGCACATCGAACAGGCTGGCAGGGTTCACGATCACGCCGGTCTCCAGGGCGATGCGCTCGGCCAGCCGGCGCTTGTTCTGCGCCTTGGCATGCTGGAAAGCGCTGATGAACTCGGGGTCGGTGGCCAGCGGGCGCAGTTGCTCCAGCTCGTCGAGGTTGCGCCGCCAGGTGGTGCCGATGCGCGCATCGATCAGGCCCGCCAGCGGCCGGTTGGCCTGCGAGAGCCAGCGCCGCGGCGTGATGCCGTTGGTCTTGTTGGTGAAGCGTTCGGGGTAGAGACGCGCGAAGTCGGCAAAGATGGTCTGCACCATGAGCTGGCTGTGCAGGGCCGACACACCGTTGACCTTGTGGCTGGCCAGCACCGAGAGGTAGGCCATGCGCACGCGACGCTGGCCGCGTTCGTCGATCAGCGACACGCGGCGCAGCAGGTCGTTCTCGCCAGGGAAACGCTCGTGCACCTCGGCCAGAAAGATCGCGTTCAGGTCGTAAATGATGCGAAGGTGGCGCGGCAGCAGGCGGCCCAGCAGCTCCACCGGCCAGGTCTCCAGCGCCTCCTGCATCAGCGTGTGGTTGGTGTAGCTGAAGACCTTTTTGCAGATGCTCCAGGCGGCGTCCCATTCCAGGCCTTGTTCGTCCACCAGCAGGCGCACGAGCTCGGGCACGGCCAGCGCGGGGTGGGTGTCGTTGAGGTGGATCGCCACGCGGTCCGCGAAGAGGGCGAAGTCGCCCTGGTGCTTCTTGAAGCGGCGCACGATGTCCTGCAACGAGGCACTGACAAAGAAGTACTCCTGGCGCAGGCGCAGTTCCTTGCCGTGTTCGGTGCTGTCGTCGGGGTAGAGCACGCGCGAGACGTTCTCCGACTCGTTCTTGGCCTCCACCGCACGCATGTAGTCGCCCTTGTTGAAGGCGTCCAGGTTGATGCCGCTGGTGGCGCGTGCGGTCCACAGGCGCATGGTGGCGACACTGCTGAGTTCGTGGCCGGGCACGCCGGAATCGTAGGCGGTGGCGATCACGTCGTCGGTGTCCACCCAGCGCACCTGCCCGTCGGCCTGCACCAGGCGCCCGCCGAACTGCACCGTGTAGCTGAATTCCGGGCGCATGAATTCCCACGGGTTTCCATTGACCAGCCAGTAGTCGGGTTCTTCCACCTGGCGCCCGTCAACGATGCGCTGCGCGAACATGCCGTAGTCGTAGCGGATGCCGTAGCCCATGCCGGGGATGCCCACGGTGGCCATGGAGTCGAGGAAACACGCGGCCAGGCGCCCCAGGCCGCCATTGCCCAGCCCTGCATCGGTTTCCAGATCGATCAGGGAATCAAAGTCCGCCCCGAGCTGGGTGCAGGCCGTGCGCGCGTCGTCGAGGATGCCCACCGAGAGCAACGCGTTGGTGAGCGCGCGACCGGTCAGGAATTCCATGGACAGGTAGTAAACGCGCTTGGCGTCGTGGTCCTGCGCAGTGGCGAGGGTCTCGCGCCAGCGGTGCATCATGCGGTCGCGCACGGCGTGGAACAGGGCAAACAGCCAGTCGCGCCGGGTGGCCGATCGCGGATCGCGGCCCACCGAGTAGATCAACCGGTTGGCGATGGACTTGCGCAAGGCGTCCACGCTGTTGTCGAGGTGGTCGTATTCGAACGGAACAGGGCTGATGGGGGACGTGGTGTCTGACATGGCGTTGAGCTCTGTGGTGAGGGCAAAAAAGCGGAAGCAATAAGCGTGCTGGCGTGATGTTCAGGCCTGCACCACCGATCGGTAAACCTGCAGGTACTCGCCCGCTGCGCGCTTCCAGTCGAAGCGCAGCGCCATGGCATGGCGCTGCACGGTGCGCCAGTCGTTCGGGCGGCGCTGCAGCGCGAAGGCGCGCTTGAGGGCCGAGAGCAGGCCATCCACGTCCAGTTCGTGGAAGACAAAACCGCTCGCACTGCCGTCGTCGATGTTCTCCAGGCTGCAATCGGCCACCGTGTCGGCCAGCCCGCCGACCGCGCGCACCAGCGGGAGGGTGCCGTAACGCAGACCGTAGAGCTGGGTCAGGCCGCAGGGCTCGAATCGGGACGGCAGCAGGATAACGTCGGCCCCGGCGATGACGCTGTGCGCCAGCGCTTCGTCGTAGCCCACAGTCAGCGCCACCTGGCCGGGGTGGCGCTGCGCGCAGTTGCGCAGGGCCTGTTCGATGCTTGTGTCGCCCGAACCCAGCACCGCGAGTTGCCCGCCGCGCTGCACCAGCCCGTCCACCACATCGGGCAGCAGGTGCAGGCCCTTTTGTTCGGTGAGGCGGCTCACCACCGAGAACAGCAGCGCATCGGGGCGGGACTTCAACCCCATGTGCTGCTGCAGCCGGGCCTTGGCCTGGGCCTTGCCCTGCAGGTGGTCGGCATCAAAGCCGGGTTGCACCAGCGGGTCGGTCAAGGGGTTCCACACCGCGTCGTCCACGCCGTTGAGGATGCCGTGCAGGCGGGCCTGGCGCTGGCGCAGCACGCCGTCCAGTCCGCAGCCCTGCTCAGTCCCGGTGATCTCGCGCGCGTAGGTCGGGCTCACGGTGGTGATGGCGTCGCTGTACTTCAACCCGGCTTTCATGAAGCTGATCTGGCCGTGGAACTCCAGCCCCTGCACATGAAAGAGCGTGTCGGGCAAGCCCAGGCGCGGGCGCAGGCCGGCATTGAACACGCCCTGGTAGGCCAGGTTGTGCACGGTGAACACGCTGGCTGGCTGGTGTTCGGCGGTGCGCGCGAGTTCGCGCAGGTAGGCGAAGGCCAGGCCGGTGTGCCAGTCGTGGCCGTGCACCACATCGGGCAGCCATGTGCTGTCCAGGCCGGTGCCCAGCAAGGCCGCGGCCCAGCCCAGCCAGGCGAACTGTTCGGCGCTGTCGGGCCAGGGCTGGCCGAGTTCGTCCAGGTAGGGGTTGCCGCTGCGCTCGTACAGACCCGGTGCGTGCAGCAGCCACACGGGCATGCCGCCGTCGGTGATGCGCCCGGCGCGCAGCCAGGGCGTGGGGCCGTGGGCGCTGGCGGTCTGCGGACCAAGCCCGACGGGCAGGCCGCTGCTGCCCCCGGCCGGCACCAGCAGCGTGGGGCCTTCGGGCGTGACGCCCGCCACCACGCCCGGGAACGCCGGCAACAGCAGCCGCACATCGGCACCCAAGGATTGCAGCGCCGGCGGAAGACCCGCGCTCACATCGGCCAGCCCGCCGGTCTTGAGCAGCGGAAATACTTCGGAGCAGACGTAAAGAACCTTGAGGGTCATTGCAATTTTTCGAGCATTTCTTTGGTCACCAGCACCACGCCACTCGGCGTGCGGAAGAAGCGGCGTTCGTCTTCGGCCGCGTCCACACCGATCTTCATGCCGGGCGGGATCACACAGCCGTTGTCGACCACCACCTTGTGCAGCTCGCAGCCGCTGCCGATGTCGACCTCGGGCAGGATCACCGACTCTTCCACCGACGCGTACGAGTGCACGCGCACGCGGGAGAACAGCACCGAGCGTCGCACCAGCGCACCCGAGATGATGCAGCCACCCGAGACCAGCGAGTCAACCGCGCTGCCCCGCCGGCCGTCGTCGTCGAACACGAACTTGGCCGGTGGCAGCTGCTCCTGGTAGGTCCAGATCGGCCAGTCGCGGTCGTACATGTCGAGCTCGGGAATGGTGTTGGTGAGATCGAGGTTGGCGGCCCAGTAGGCATCGATCGTGCCCACGTCGCGCCAGTAGGCCGGTGCTTCGGGCGTGCTCTTCACGCACGACATGCCGAATGGGTGCGCCACCGCATCGCCGGCGGCCACCATGGCCGGGATGATGTCCTTGCCGAAGTCGCGGCTGGAGCCGGGGATCCCGGCGTCGCGTTTCAGCGCTTCAAACAGGTGCTCGGTGTTGAACACATACACGCCCATGCTGGCCAGCGCGGTGTCGGGCTTGCCCGGCATGTGCGGTGGCTGGGCGGGCTTTTCCAGGAACCGCACGATGTTTCGCTCCGCGTCGATGTCCATCACGCCGAAAGCCGTGGCCTCGGCCAGCGGCACCTCGATGCAGGCCACGGTGCACTTCTTGCCCAGCGCCACGTGGTCGGCGATCAGGGTGGCGTAGTCCATCTTGTAGATGTGGTCGCCCGCGAGCACCAGGATGTATTCAGGTTTGTGCGCGCGCAGGATGTCCAGGTTCTGGTAGACCGCATCCGCCGTGCCGAGG
>JBBQSX010000095.1:0-14252 GCA_038213545.1 Burkholderiales bacterium | reverse complement strand
GCGTGGACACGCGCACGTCCACCGCGCGGGTGCCGATGCGCAGCGAGATCCGGCCGTCTTGCGGCAGGCGTTTCTCGGAGATGTCGAGCTCGGCCATGATCTTCAGGCGCGAGATGAGTGCGGCGTGCAGCGCGCGGTTGGGTTGCACCACCTCGCGCAGTGTGCCGTCGACCCGAAAGCGCACGCTGGAAGTGCGCTCGAAAGGCTCGATGTGGATGTCGCTGGCGCCGTCGCGCGCGGCCTGCGTGAGCAGCGCGTTGAGCATGCGGATGATGGGCGCGTCGTCGGCCGTTTCCAGCAGGTCTTCAATCGCTGGCAGCTCCTGCATCATGCGGCTCAGGTCGGCGTCACCCTGCACCTCGCTCACCACGGCCGCAGCGCTCGACTCGCCCTGCGAGTAGGCCACGCTGATGCGTTGCTTGAGGCTGTCACCGTCTTCCCAGTGCAGGCCCTGCACCGGATGGCAGCGCAGGATCTCCGACAAGGCCGAGAGACGCCGGGTCTGGGCGGCGGTGTCGGTGGCGGGCGTGCTGCTGCCCAGCAGGGTTTGTGTGGCGCCGTCGTCCTCGATCAGCCAGAGGTGTTCGCGCGCGAAGGCGTAGGGCAGCGGGTACTTCACGGCCTGGGCCTCACTTCGCGGGCGCTGCCGGCGCCGTGGGCGGGTTCAGCGGTGGTGACGACTGCGGGTTGGCCAGCGAAGGCGCTTGCGGCGTGAGCGTCATGGTGCTGGGCGAGAGGGGCGCCGGCATGACCGGCGCCTCGTTGATGCCGAGCACGCTGCTGGGTTTGGGTTGCGAATCCTGTTGCACCGAGCGCATGAGTTCGTAGCGGTCCAGCGCCAGGCTGCTGGTGGCGCGCGCATCGCGCACCACCACCGGCCGCAGGAAGACCATGAGGTTGGTCTTGCGGCGCGAGCGGGTTTCACTGCGGAACAGGTTGCCGAACAGCGGCACGTCGCCCAGGCCGGGGACCTTGTCCTGGTTCGCGGCAAATTCATCCTGCAGCAAACCACCGAGCACCACGATCGCACCGTCGTCCACCAGCACAGTGGACTCGATGGAGCGTTTGTTGGTGATCAGGCCCGAGGCGGAGTTGACCGACGATCCCTGCACGCTGCTGACCTCCTGGAAGATGGTCATCTTGATCGTGCCGTTTTCGCTGATCTGCGGCTTCACGCGCAGCGTCAGGCCGACGTCCTTGCGCTCGATGGTCTGGAACGGGTTGACCGAGCCGTTGTTGCTGCCGGTGTTGGTGAACTGGCCGGTGACGAAAGGGACGTTCTGGCCGATCACGATCTTGGCTTCTTCGTTGTCCAGCGTGAGCAGGTTGGGCGTCGAGAGGATGTTGCCTTCGCCGTTCTGCTGCAGGAATCGCGCCAAGAACCCCAGCACGTACACGCCGTTGGTCTGTCGGGCGACACCGACGTTGAGCCCGGGTGTGGGAGTTGCGTTGCCGCTGGCCAGGTCGATGATGTTCTGCCCGCCGGTGCCGAAGTTTGTGCCCATCAGGCCGATGAGCGTGTTGCCCGACTTGCCCAGCGCACCCTGCCACTGAATGCCGAACTCGGCCGCCTTGTCGGCATTGACCTCGGCGATCAGGCTCTCCACGTACACCTGTGCGCGGCGCGAATCGAGCTGGTCGATCACGGCACGCAGTTGCCGGTATTGCGGCTCGGGCGCGGTGATGATCAACGAGTTGGTGGCCGGGTCGGCCTGGATCTGCCCACCGGTGGATGGCTGCGCGCTCGCTGCCACGGGAGCGCTGGCCGGGCTGGCGCCAGCCACGGTGATCGGTCGGCCCGCAGTCGCCAGACCACCGGCGCCCCCCGTGCTGCCCGATGAAGCCGACTCGCCCGCGAGCGCGGCGCGCAGGGTGGAGGCCAGCGCCACGGCGTCGGCGTTCTTGAGGTAGACCACATGGATGTTGCCGCTGACGTTGGCCGATGAAGGCTGGTCGAGTCGGGCCACCAGGTTGCGCACCAGCGCCAGGCGCGCGGGGTTGGCTGCGCGCAGCACCAGGCTGTTGCTGCGAGGCTCGGCCACCAGCGTGGTCTTGTACGAGGGGTCGGCCTGACCGGCGCCACCGGCGGCCAGGGCCGGGTCGATCAGGCGCGCCACCAGCGCGGCGAGGTCGGCCGCCACCGCGTGCTGCAGAGGGATGATCTCCACGTCGGTCGCGCCCGCCACGTCCAGCGCGGAGATGATGCGGCCGATGCGTTGCAGGTTGTCGGCGTAGTCGGTGATCACCAGCGAGTTGTTGCCGGGGTTCACGTTGATGGTGTTGTTGGGCCCGATCAGGGGCCGCAGCACCGGCACGAGGTTGTTGGCCGACTCGTGGTTGAGCCGAAAGATCTGAGTGACGACCTGGTTGGAGGTGGGCAGCGCATTGACCGAACCCGCGTTGACCACATTGCCCTGCAGCTTGGCGTCGGCCTCGGGCACGATCTTGTAGAGACCGCCGGTATCGACGATCGAAAAGCCCTGCAGCCGCAGCACGGCAGCGAACTGGTTGAGCGCGGCGGTGGGCGACACGGGGCGCTCGGTGGCCAGGTTGACCGTGCCCTTCACGCGCGGATCAACCACCACATTGCGCCCGGTGATGGTGGCCATGGTGCGCGCCACCGACTCGATGTCGGCCGCCACGAAGTTCAGCGTGACCGGCTCGGCGTTGCGGTTCTGTGCCTGCACGGGCGCACCGGTCCACAGGCCCAGGACCATCACCAAGGCCAGCGCCAGCGCCGCCGCGGCCTTGTTGCGGCCCGGGCGCGGGGTCTGGGCGAGGGCTGCACAGGTGGGGTTCGGTTTCATGGCGCGATCGTAAGGGTAAGTGGAGGGCTGAAACACGGGAAATGTCAGCCGATGTTCAGCAGCGAACGCGGGCCTTGCCGGCGTCCGATGATGTTGAGCAGGTTGTTCAGGGCCGCCTCGCTGTCGGGCGCCGCCTCGGCCACCCCCTGGAAGCGAAGCCGCCCACCCACCCACTGCCCTTGGCCTTGCAATTGCAGGCGCCCGCTGAGCGTCTTGAGCTGCAGGGTGGTGGTGTTGCCGTCGGCTTCGGCGCGCAGGTCCATGCGGTAGCTGCCCAGCGGGCGCAGCGTGGACAGGCGCGAGACCATGTCTTGCGCTTCCACGGCAAGCACGCCCTGCAGGCTGCCGCGGCCGCTGTCCCAGCGCAGGGTGAGGCCGTCGGTCTGCAGGCTGATCTGGCCTTCCATGCGCAAGGTGTTCCAGGGCGTGCCCAGGCCGGTCAGCAGCTCGGCGGGCCAGCGGCTGTTGAAGGGCGCCACGCGAACTTCGGCGCCGCCCAGCAGGGGTCGGGCGGTCAGCGCCACTGGCTGGGTGGTGCAGCAGGGCGCCTGCAGTTGCAGCGACATGGCGGGGAGGCCCGAGACCAGCGTCGGCGAGAGCCGCCATTGCACGCCTTGTGGCAGGGTGGTCCGGGTCTGGCTGCCCTGGCCGCCGGTGAACATGAGGTCGGCCTGCCCGCGCCAGACCGTGCCGCGCGCGTTGACGAGTTGAAGTTGGTCGGCGGTGGCCGAGTTGATGGTGTTCGCCAGCCAGCGTGCCGGGGCGAACACGAGCAGCGCCGCCACCAGCCCGAGCACGGCGCCCGTCCAGGCCAGGCGTGAGGGCCAGCGTGCGTTCATGGTTCAGCCGCCTCCGGCCAGACCGGGGCCGGAGAGCACCACCGTGCCGTTCCAGCCCGAGGTGGCGGGATCGCGTGTGAGCTGGGATTCCAGCGGGAGCAGCCGGGCGTTGATGCGCACCTGCGCCAGCCATTGCGCCAGCGCGGCGGGCGGTGTGCCGCGCAGCGTGGCGGTGGCACGGTCACCCAGCACCGAGAGCTGGGCGGTGGGCCCGAGCGAGGCGGTGGCGGCCTCAAGCGCGCGCAGCACCTGGTCGCGGCCCGGTGCCTGGGCGGTGGATTCGCTGCGCAGTGCGGTGGCCGAGGCCGCCATGCGCTGCATCTGGCCGAGCTGGGCGTCCAGTCGGGCATGGCGCGCGGGCGCCTCGCGCAGCGTGGCCAAGGCAGGTCCCACCGCCAGCCACCACAGCAGGACCAGACCCACGACCCACAGAGCGATCAGCACGGCCTGGCGTTCGCGGGGCGAGAGCCGGTCCAGCGCGGCCGACAACGGCGCGGTGACCCGGGCGAGAGAGGCGCCGGCAGAGGGGGAGCGTTGAAGGGTGGCCATGGGGTCAGGGTGCGGATGGGCTCATGGCCATTTCATTGCCGTCGAAGCGCACACGCCAGCCGGCGCGCTCCAGGGTTTGTTGCAGGGCGCGCACCTGATCTTCGGTGGCACGCCAGCCGGCAAAGCGGCCTTCGCCCGGCGCGTAGGTGACCGTGCCGGGTGACAGGTTCTCGCCGCCGGACGCCTGATCGATCGCGCCGAGCAGGGTTTCGAGATCGCCGAGCGAAAGCGCGCCCGCAGCCTGTTGCAGGCGAACCAGCTCGCGTTGCATCTGCACCGGGGCGTCAAGGACCAGGGTCACCTGCGGAAAGGTTTGCTGCAGGGTTTGTTGCACCGCCTGTTGCTTGGTTCGCAGGGCGCTGCTCTCGTGCCACGCGGCGGCGTTGAGCCCGACCAGTTGCACGCCCACCAGTGCCGCCAGTCCCCACCTCGCGGCGCGCCAGGCTGGCGCACTGCGCCATTGCCTCAGGCTGCGCCGCCAGCGTTGGCCACGACGCGCGCCGGCCGAGAGGCTCAGGTCGAACTGCGCGAGGTTCCAGTCGGACTGCGAGCAGCGCAGCAGCCACTGGGGCTGTGCCACGAGCTCGAAGCGCTGGCCCAGGATGCGCTCTGCCACCGTGGCCACGCTCGGGTCGGCCAGCCAGATGTCGTACTCGGCGGACTCACCCAAGGCATCGGGCGATGGCGGCATGAGCGCGGTGACCGCCGCCACGCTCGCACTGCCGCCGGCCCCGCTGGCGGTTTCCAGCAACGGAGTACAGCTGACGCCCAGCACGCTGGAACTGCCCAGCCAGACCTGCTCACCCTCGCCGTGTGCCCAGTGGATGGTGGAGGGAATGTCGAGTTCAAAGCTGCGAGAAGCGCCTGCGGATGCCACGGGTGCCTCCGACTGCACCAGCGGCCACAGGGCAGGCACGATCCGCGTGACCGGTCGGCCCGCACCTTCCAGAACCTGCAGCCAGCTGCGCAGCCAGGTCTTCTCACACACCGCAACCCACACGGTCTGTCCCGATTTTCCGCGGGGCTCCAGCGCAAAATGCAGCTCGCTCACGTCGGCCAGCAGGCGGTCTTCAAGCACGCCTTCAAGCGCGGCGCGCAGGCGGGTTGATGCCACCTTGGGCAGCGCCACGCGGTGCCACGACACGCTGCGCGGCGGCAGCACCAGAACCACCTCATCATCGCGCGGCAGCAACGAAGCGGCGCATTGGCCAAGGTCGTTGATCTGCTGACCATTGCCCGAGGCAGCCCAATCGAACAGAGCCGAGGCGGGTGTGGGGGTGGTGACGGAGAAATCCGCAGGGGTGAGGATCAGCACAATGGGGTGGGGTGTGTGGCCAGGGCCACTGATCGGTTCATTCTAGAGAGCCTGCGTGACGTGTAGCCAAAAAGTTGCGGGGTAAAGGGTGGTCAATGTTGGGGCTGCGCGTCAAGGGCGCGAGCCGGGTTGGGAAAAGCGCTCGCGCCAGACCACCCTCACATCGAGGTTGTTGCGCACGACCAGGGAGCGCTCTTCGATGATGGCGTTCTCCAGCCGCAGACGGCCTCGCACCTCGAAATAGCGGCTGCGGGTGCCGTGGGCATCCTCGTTGAGCTTGCCGGCGGTGGCCGGCACGGCCTGGGTCACATCGCCGAGGTTCTTGAACGGATTGCGTTCGCGCGCTGCCACCACCTGGCGGGCCTGGGCCATGTCCAGGCCGGGCAGGCTGGCAAAGATCGCTTGCGGGCTGGCGGTGTTGAGGTTGAGGCTGGAGCGCTCGGGCAACACGGCAACGTGGGGCTCCAGCGCTGCCAGACTCGCGCGGCTGATGCCCAGCCAGCTCAGGTGGGACAGCTTGCGCGGTTGCAACGTCGAGCGCGAGGGCAGGGGATCGGTCAAGGCCAACTGGGTGGTGTTGCGCAGTTCGGCTGCGGCGTTGGTGAGTTCCGCGAGGGGCAGGCCGAGTTGTTCGAACAGTTTGCTGAAGGCGCGCAGATCAGACTCCGATGTTTCAGCCTTCGCCGTGGCACCCCCTCCGGTGGTGCGCACCAGGTTGTTGAAGTTCAGGCGCGACTGCATGTCGATCATCTCGCCGGAGAGAAAGGCCTCCAGGGTGTTGTCGGCGTTGTTGCTCTTGTCGGCGGCCAGGAAGCTCGACAGGCGCGCCTCCTCCAGCGGCAGCGCCCAGGGCTCGCCCAGGTGATCGGCGTTGCCGCTGTTCTGGTTGCTGCGCGCGTCTTCGCGAAGGATCAGGCGCGCCCAGTCCAGCGCCCCGGTCAGGATCCAGCCCGCTTGCACCCGCTGGCGCTCGGCTTGCTCGACCTCGGTGGAGCGCCACTGCTGCCACAAGGCCGCCGACGCCAACGTGGCCACCAGCGTGACGGTGAGCATGGCGAGCAAAAGGGCGGCGCCGCGTTGGTGGTGGCGTTTGAACAAGGTTTCGCCGCCGGGCCGCGCAGCAGTGGAGCGTGGGGGCCATTTCATCTGCCGGCCTCCAGGGTCGGGCGCACCCAGTCTCTGAGCAGGGTGCCGGTGAGGCCCTGGCTGCCCGAGAGGGTGAGTTGCAGGCGCACACCGTTGGGCATGCTGCTGGCGGGGGCGCCACCGGGCTCGGCGCCTTCGGTGCCGACGGAAGACAACGGGTTGCCCCAGGTCTCACCCCGGTGGTAGAAGATTTGCCACTGGTCGATGGCAATGATGGCCAGTGCGCTGTCGGCGCCCAGGTTGTTGGCGCTGGCCGGGGCCGATCCAGCGCCTCTGCCCCAGTCGGCCGCGCGCTGCCAGGCGCGGGCGAGTTCGTCGCGCTGCAGCAGCGGGCCGGACTGCCAACGGGTCCACTGCCCGCCGCTTGCCGAAGGCAGCAGCGCCCAGGCCACCACCCGCACGCCACGGCTGTCCAGGCCCGATTCGGCGCTGTCGCGGCGCGTGAGTCGCAGCGTCTGGCCATTGAAGTCAACCGGTGTGACCTCGCCGGTGTCGAGCACCGCGTCGAGGTCGGCGATCCACTGGCCTACTGCCGATTGCAACCGCAGCAAGCCATCAGAACGCTCCTGGGTGATCGTCTGCGTGCGCGACATGCCGTCGATGGAGCGCCAGCTCAGCAGCGCCAGCATGGCCATCACCGCAATGGCGACCAGAAGCTCGATGAGGGTGAAGCCTCGGGAGCGGCGTTTCACCGCCTGGCCGCCCCCAGGTGAAACAGCCCCCTCGGGGGGCGGCGACCCGCGCAGCGGCGGAGCGAGGGGGTACCAGGACATCAGTAACGTCCAATGATCGTTGAGAGCGACAGCAGCCTCAAGGTGTTGCCATCCACATCGCCCTCCACCACCGCGTCCACGCGCCGGAAGTTGGGGTTGGGCGTGGGCAGCACCGCCAGCCTCACGCGCAACAGCCGACCGGCTTGTTCGCACGGCATTTCGCTGTCTCCGGTGCCCGGAAGCTGACGCTGCAACCGCAGGCGAGTGAGTTCGTTTTCGGCGCAGATCTGTGCCAGCCACTGGTCGCTCTGGCGCACGGCGGCGCGCGTGAGTGCGCCGGTGGCCTGCAGCCCGGCGGCCAGGGTGATGGCGATCACCGCAAGCGCCACCAGCACCTCGATCAGGGTGAAGCCGCGCGAGGCCTTCACGGTGTGTCGGGCACGACGGCAAATGCCGAGATGCCGTCGGTGGCCAGGGTCAGGCGCTTGTCGCCCTGCTGTAGCACCACGCGTTGCGCGGCAATGAGCGGCTCGGGGCCAAGCACCAGTGTCAAGGCACCCGGGGGCTGGATCACCTGGGCCACGGTGTCGGGGCTGAGCCAGGGACGCGGCCCGATCAGGCTGTCACGCGAGGGCGCGCCATTGCGAAGTGGCGGCAGGCCGACGAACTCGAAACCCTGCGGCAGGCTGCGCCAGACCACAGGCAGACCGCTGGTGCGCGATTGCGCGCGCGCCGATTCGATCAGTGCCGACAGGCGAAGGGCTTCCCGTTCCAGCCGTGTGGAGCCGTCATCGCGCAAGGACAACGTGACCCCGGCCGTGGCGAGCGCCACCAAGGCCACCACCACCATCAGTTCGATCAGGGTGAAGCCGCGGGTGCGCTGCATGGCAGAGTTTCAGGCGGCCCGCGCAGCGGCGGAGCGTGGGGGCACCATCACTGCCAACTGCCCACGTCTGCGTCGCGATTCTCGCCCCCGGGCTGGCCGTCTGCGCCCAGCGACAGCACATCCACCTCGCCCTTGAGGCCGGGGTTGAGGTACTGGTAAGGGCGGCTCCAGGGGTCGGCGGGCAGTTTGTCGAGGTAGGGGCGCCAGTTGGGCGGAACCGGCCCCGTGGTGGGCTTGGCCACCAGCGCGTTGAGGCCTTGTTCGCCAGTGGGGTAGCGCTGGTTGTCCAGGCGGTAAAGCTTGAGCGCCTGCATCAGGTTGTTGACGTCGGTTTTGGCGGCAGTCACCCGGGCATCGTCTGCGCGGTCGAGCACATTGGGCACGATCAGCGCGGCCAGCACACCGATGATGACCAGCACCACCATGAGCTCGATCAGCGTGAAGCCGCGCTGCAGGGTGCGCCAGGGCAACGCTGTGCTTGGCGCGCTGTCGCGCTGCTGGAGGTTGTGGTGTGTCAATGCGAACTCCCGAACACTGGTGAGATGGCGAGCCCTGGCAAGCGGGCATGCAGGCCTGTGGCCCCACCTTGTGCGCAGGGCTCGGTCGATCATAATCCGGGCATGAAAAAGGCACCCGCATTCGGTCACTCCGGCTTTCTGATAGAAAGCCCGGCGGCGTTGCAGAACACCAGCCGCCGAGGTCCGGCGCTGGTCGCAGGGGCTCTGTGGCTGGCTGCGGGATTGAGCGCGGGATATTGGGTGCTGCAGGCCGTGGGCCGTTCGCCGGTCACGCCACTGGCGGTGGCTGCTCCTTCGTCCATCCAGGTGGATTCGCTGGCCGTGGCGCGTGTGCTGGGCGCACAGCCGGTGGCAGCTGCGGCACCCAATGCTCCCCCGGTAGCCACCGGCACCCAATACCAGTTGCAAGGGGTGGTGGCTGCCAGCGCCGCGGGCGGAGCGGCGCTGATTGCCGTCAATGGCCAACCGCCCAGACCCTACCGCGTTGGGGCTTCGCTCGAAGGCGGTCTTGTGCTGCAGGCTGTGTCGCGGCGCTCAGCGCGCCTGGGGGCCTCGATGAACGGACCTGCCACGGTCGAGCTGACCCTGCCGGAGAGCGCCGCAGCGCCGTCCTGAGCCGGCCGAGCCGCTGGAATGCCTGTCTCCAAGCGACGGCAGGCTAGCGCTCCAGCAAACTTTGCGCGGCCAGTAGCATGGGCCAGGCCAGCAGCGCGCCCGTGCCTTGGCCGAGGCGAAGTCCCATGTCCAGCAGCGGCTGTGACTGCATGTGGATCAGCAGCAGGCGATGCCCGGCGTCGGCCGCGCGGTGTGTGAATACAAGGTAATCCACCACATCGGGGCACAGACTGCGCGCCACCAAGGCGGCAGCCCCAGACACGTACCCATCTAACAACACCACGCGCCGATCGCTGGCCGCTTGCAGCATGGCGCCGGTCATCATGGCAATCTCAAAACCGCCCAGCGCTGCCAATGCTTCGAACGGGCCGATGGCGTGGCGGTGTTTGCTGGCAGCGGCCGAGAGTTTTTCCACCCGCTTGACGTGCTGTGTGTCGTCAAGTTCGCCGGTCTCGGTGTCGTCCCGGCCGAAGGCATCCACCAGCGGCACGCCACACAGGCGCGACAGCAGCATGGCTGCGCTCACCGAGTTGGCCACGCCCACATCACCCAACGCGATCACGTTACCCGGAAGGTGGCGCACAACGTCCATACCGGCGTGCACGGCAGACACCGCCTGCGCGGTGGACATGGCCGGCCCGAGCAGCAGATTGCGCGTGCCGTAACCGATCTTGCGCAGCAACAGCGCGCCGTGCTGTTTGGTGTCGCTTGGCGGCGCGATCGGCTTGGCCATGCCCGCGTCCACCACGGTGAGATCGAAGCCGTGCAGGGTGGCCAGTGCGTTCACGGGCGCCTGGCCACGCAGAAGCTGCATCACCATCTGCTCGGTCATGGTCGACGCCATCGGCGACATGCCCTCGTCGGCGATGCCGTGATCGGCCGCAAACACCACGAGCTGGGGTGAGTCGAAGGCCAGCAGATCGAATTCGATCGACATGCCGTTTTGCGCGCGGGCCAGTTGCAGCACCAGTGTTTCCATGCGACCCAGCGCGTGCTCCTGCATGCCCTCAGGGCGCAGGCGCTGACGCAAGGCAAACTCCAACATGGTGTCGGCGGTGCCCGAGATCGTGGGCAACTTGAGATCGGCCGGCAACGCTGCAGAACGTTTGGTCAACGGGGAGAAGATGGGTTCTTGGGCCATGGCGCGATCAAATCGGGTTCAGCTCTGCAGAAACAAGCGGTAAACCGGGTTGTTGGTCTCTTCCACGCAGGGATAGCCCAGGGTGTCCAGAAACTTGTCGAACGCCTTGTGGTCTTTGGCCGGCACCTGCAAGCCCACGAGGATGCGCCCGTAGTCGGCCCCCTGGTTGCGGTAGTGGAACAGGCTGATGTTCCAGCCCGGTCGCATCAGGCTCAAAAACTTCAGCAAAGCCCCCGGCCGCTCGGGGAACACGAAGCGCAGCAGGCGCTCGTCGTGCGCCAACGGCGAGTGTCCGCCCACCATGTGGCGGATGTGCTCCTTGGCGAGGTCGTCGTGGGTCAGGTCCAGCGTCTGGAAGCCGTGCTTGATCAGGTTTCTGGCGATCTTGGCCGACTCGCCCTTGCCCTGCGTGGTGAGGCCTACAAACACATGGGCCTTGCTGCCGTCGTGGATGCGGTAATTGAACTCCGTCACGTTGCGCGGGCCGCCCGGCAGGTCGCCAATGAGTTCGCAGAAACGCCGGAAGCTGCCGCGCTCTTCGGGAATGGTCACCGCAAACAGCGCCTCCCGTTCTTCACCCACCTCGGCGCGCTCGGCCACGAAACGCAGCCGGTCGAAGTTCATGTTCGCGCCGCACAGAATGGCCGCGTACGTTTCGCCGCGCGTCTTGTGGGTGGCCACATACTGCTTGATGGCCGCCACCGACAGCGCGCCCGCGGGTTCCACGATGCTGCGTGTGTCCACGAACACATCTTTGATGGCGGCACACACCGCGTCCGTGTCCACCGTGATGAATTCGTCCACCAGGCCGCGAGCGATGCGAAAGGTTTCTTCGCCCACCAGCTTGACCGCCGTGCCGTCTGAGAACAAGCCCACGTCGGCCAGCGTGGTGCGTTCGCCCTCGCGCACCGACCGGATCATCGCGTCCGAGTCGTTCATCTGCACGCCGATCACCTTGATCTCTGGGCGCAGTGCCTTGATGTAGTTGGCCACCCCGGAAATGAGGCCGCCGCCGCCAATGGCCACGAACACGGCGTCCAGATGGTCGGAACCCAGGCTTTGCAACTGCCGCAGGATCTCCATCGCAATCGTGCCCTGGCCCGCGATCACGTCCGGATCGTCGAAGGGGTGCACAAAAGTGAGCCCCTGCTTCTTCTGCAGCAACACCGCCTGGTTGTAGGCGTCGGTGTAGCTCTCGCCGTGCAACACCACCTCGCCACCAAAGCCGCGCACCGCATCGATCTTGACCTGCGGCGTGGTGGTCGGCATGACGATCACTGCGCGCGTTCCCAGCTTGCGCCCGCTCAGCGCCACACCTTGGGCGTGGTTGCCGGCCGAAGCGCAGATCACGCCCTTCTTGAGTTGCTCGGGCGTGAGGTGCGCCATCTTGTTGTAAGCGCCGCGCAGCTTGAAACTGAACACCGGTTGCTGGTCTTCGCGTTTGAGCAGCACCGTGTTGTGTAGCCGCTCGCTCAAGTTGCGCGCCGGCTCCAGCGTCGATTCGACCGCCACGTCGTACACCCGGGCGGTCAGGATTTTCTTGAGGTAGTCGGCTGGCCCCATGGTGGTCACGGGGGAGGGCAGGGCTTGAGTTTTGGGTTTTGCGGCGCGGCTTGTCATACAAATGTTCTCCAGCCGCATCATATCGGGGCGAAAAAAAGCCCGGACTGGCAGAACCGGTCCGGGCTTGAATCCACCCACGGGGGGCAGAGGAGACAACCTTACATACAATGCCCCCAGTATATCGAAGGCATGTTGCAACGCAACATCTGCCGTCGCTTTTTGACGTTTTCTAGGGCGCTGCCCCCAACTCCGCTCACTGTTTCACGACTGGACAACTTCCATGGAATGCACCGTCACCTGGACCGGCGCGGCCGGCACTCGTTCCCACATGGGTTTTGTGGCCGAAACCGGCAGTGGTCATGTGATCACCATGGACGGTGCGCCCGACGCCGCCAAGCCCGAAAACGGCGGTGCCAACATGGCGCCGCGTCCCATGGAAACCGTGTTGGCGGGTACCGGTGGTTGCACTGCGTACGACGTGGTGCTCATCCTCAAGCGGGGCCGGCACGATGTGCGCGGCTGCAGCGTGAAACTGGGAACGGTGCGCGCAGAAGTGGATCCGAAGGTCTTCACCAAGATCCACATGCACTTCACGGTGAGCGGCAAAGCCATTCCGACGGTCGCGGTGGAGCGGGCCATCGCCATGAGCCACGACAAATACTGCTCGGCCAGCATCATGATGGGCAAGACGGCCGACATCACCACCAGCTTCGAGGTGCTGGAAGCCTGATCCAGCGCCTCAGATGCGGTGTGCCACCGTCGTCATGACCTTGGCCGCCAGCTTCATCAGCCCCTTCACCGGCGCAGGCAGCTCTACCGCCCCTGCGCCCTGCGCTTCGCGGGCATGCCGCGCCTCGTCCTGCTTCATTTGCGCCACGATGGCGCGCGAGCCATGGTCGCCAGCCGGCAGACGCTCCATGTGCTCGGCGAGATGCGCCTCGACCTGGCGCTCGGTCTCCACCACAAACCCCAGGCTCACCGCTGGCCCCATTCGCCCGGCGATCAGCCCCAGGCCAAAGGCCCCCGCGTACCAGAGCGGATTCAGCAGCGACGCACGCGAACCCAGTTCGTCCAGCCGGGTCTGCGTCCAGGCCAGGTGGTCGGTTTCTTCCTTGCCCGCAGCCTCCAGCTGAGCTGCCAGCGCCAGGTTGGGCGCGGCCGAGCGCCCGGGCCAGCAAGCGCTCAGCGCCTGTGCCGTGTAGAGCGCCTGCGCACACACCTCACCCACGTGGTTCACACGCATCAATGCACCAGAGAGGTGCTTCTCTGCATCGCTGAGCTCGTGGTCGCTCGCGCGCTCAGGAAGCGTCGGGCACTCGCGCGCGGCACGTGGTGCGACGAACAGGGTTCTCAAGGCCGAATCGGCCGCGTTGAGCAAGGCGTCGGTGGCGTTGGTCATGAAGGTTCTGCTATCAAAAAACAAGTGAGCATGTTGCCTCGTCGTGGATGCGGGGGCTTGCGTTTGCTTGAACAACAAAGCCAGGCGAAGGGACATCGCAAGCTGCTCGACAGAGTATCCGTGAACAAAAGCACTGCGGGTAACTACCGAGTGCGTCGCAGTGGTGCAACAGAAGCACCGCCACAGGGCAGAAATGCGGCTTTCACCGTGGCGCCCCCCATTACTTTCTGATGCAATCCATTCAGCTTCCTGATGGAGGTCGGCTCGGCGGCAGAGACCACCAGTCCTTATTCAACCCTTGGAGAACCTTTCCATGAAAAAGACCCTGATCGCTCTGGCCGCTTTGGCAGCCACCAGCGCCTCCTTCGCACAATCCACCGTGACCCTGTCGGGTACCATCGACGTGGGCATCGAGAAGCGTTTCTCCGGTGATTCCACCCAGATGACCCCCAACCGCAACGGCACCAGCAACTGGACCCTGTCCGGCGCTGAAGACCTGGGCGGCGGCCTGAAGGCTGTGTTCCAGATCTCCACCGCGTTCAATGCAGACAACGGCACAGTGACCACGACCGATGGCTTTGGCAACAACGGCATGTTCGTTGGCCTGACCGGTGGCTTTGGCACCTTGCGCGCTGGCCGTCCGGTCAACACGCTGTATGCCAACGCCATGTTCGCTAACGGCACTAAAGGTGTTTCACTGCATGACGCGAATACCGTTATCGGTGGTACTTTCGATAACACTCCGCTTGCTGCTACTCCTC
>JBBQSX010000094.1:0-14334 GCA_038213545.1 Burkholderiales bacterium | reverse complement strand
GCACCCGTTTTGTATTGATCCAGACCAGCCACGCCGGCAATGTGGGCGGCGTGGCCCGCGCCATGAAAGTGATGGGTTTTGACGACCTCGTGCTGGTGCAGCCGCGCTGGGCCAACGTGCTGCGCCGTGAAGAAACCATCCAGCGTGCCAGTGGCGCCAACGACGTGCTGGCGAAGACCCGCGTGGTCGACACGCTGGACGAAGCGCTCGACGGCATGACGCATCTGTGCGCCACCGCGATGACGCCGCGCGACTTCGGCCCGCCCACGCTGGCGCCACGCGAACACTTTCACGCACTGCTGGCCACACCCGAGCCACCCGAGGGCGTGGCCTTCCTGTTTGGTTCCGAGCGCTTCGGCATGCGCAACGAAGACGTGTACCGCTGCCACGCGGCGCTCAGCATCCCCACCGCGCCCGATTTCGGTTCGCTCAATCTCGCGGCTGCGGTGCAACTGATCGCCTATGACTGGCGCCAGGCGCTCGGTGGGTTCGCGCCGTTGCCCCCATCGCCACCGCGCCAGCAGGCCGACGCTCAGGCCATCGGCGGCATGCTGACGCACCTGGAGCAGGCGCTGGTGGCGGTGGAGTTTCTCGACCCTGCCGCGCCCAAGAAGCTCATGCCCCGGTTGAACCAGCTTTTCAACCGCGCTGCACCCAGCGAAGAAGAAATCCACATCTTGCGAGGTGTTGCCAAGGCGATGCTGCAGGTGGCCGAGAAGGCCAGGCGCTAGACTGCCGCCATGCTTGCCCGCCTCCGCTCCGACATCCAGTGCGTCCTCGACCGCGATCCTGCTGCGCGCAGTGTGTTTGAAGTTGTGACCTGCTACCCCGGCCTGCACGCTGTGTGGCTGCACCGCCCGGCCCACTGGTGCTGGACACATGGCTTCAAATGGCTGGGGCGTTTCATCTCGCACATCGCCCGTTTTTTGACAGGCATCGAGATCCACCCTGGCGCCAAGGTGGGTGAGCGCGTGTTCTTCGACCACGCCATGGGTGTGGTGGTGGGCGAGACCGCCGAGATCGGCGACGGCTGCACGATCTACCAGGGCGTGACGTTGGGTGGCACCTCGCTCTACAAAGGCACCAAGCGCCACCCCACGCTGGGACGCGACGTGGTGGTGAGTGCGGGTGCCAAGGTGCTGGGTGGTTTTCTGGTGGGTGACGGCGCCAAGATCGGCAGCAACGCGGTGGTGATCAAGCCGGTTCCGGCGGGCGCCACGGCTGTGGGCATTCCGGCGCGCATCATCCCGAGCAAAACCGGCGAGAGCGCCGACGTGACCGATCCGAAGTTTCAGGCCTACGGCATCACGCAAGAAGACGATCCGCTGTCGCAGGCCATGCGCGGCCTGATCGACACCACCGCCAGCCAGGAGCACCAGATTGCGCTGCTGTGGTGCGCGATCGAGAAGCTTGCGCAGGCGCGTGATGGCGACTGCGTGCCGAAGGATGCGGCGCGCGAAGAGTGCTTTGAAGCCGACAAGCTCAATCAACTCATCGGGAAGTGAACTTCACCCGTTCGGACTGAGCCTCTGTCCGTTCGGGCTGAGCTTGTCGAAGCCCTCACGCGGTGCTACGCAAGAGCCCTACGACTGGCTCAGGCCCTTCGACAAGCTCAGGATGATCGGGCCCTTCGACAGGCTCAGGGCGAACAGGGGTCAGTGATGGTGTCCATGCGCACCATGTGCGTGGCCATGTGAGATTTCTTCCGCACTCGCCGCCTTCACATCCACCACCTTCACCGCGAACTTCAGCGTCTGCCCGGCCATGGGGTGGTTGCCGTCGAGGTGCACCGTGTCGCCCTTGATCTTCATCACGGTGAACACGTGTTGCTGGCCTTTGTCGTCGCTGCCTTCGAGTTGACCGCCGACCTTCACGCCCGGTGGAAAGTCGCGCTTGGCCATGGTGGTCACCAGGCTCTCGTCGCGCACGCCGAACGCGTCTTCGGGCGGCAGCACCAGCGTGGCGGCGAAGCCGGGCTCCTGGCCTTCCAGCGCCTTTTCGATGCCGGGCAAGGTGTTGCCGTAGCCGCCGTGCAGGTACGCGCGCGGCTCCTTGCCGTCTTCGAGCACCTTGCCCTGGGCATCGGTGGCTCGGAAGGTGAGGGTGACGATGGTGTCTTTGGTGATCTTCATGTGTGTCTCGTGATCAGGTTCAGCGTGCTGGGCGCACGGCGGATTTGGGGCGGAAGGCCTTGCAGACCTCGTCGTTCGTTTCCAGGTAGGGCCCACCGATCAGGTCGATGCAGTAGGGCACAGCGGCAAAGATGCCGTTGACCTTCTGCGTGCCGTCGGCGTTCTTCAAGCCTTCGAGCGTTTCGGCAATCGCCTTGGGCTGGCCCGGCAGGTTCAGGATCAGGCTCTGGTCGCGGATCACGGCGACCTGGCGCGAGAGGATGGCGGTGGGCACGAAGGTCAGGCTGATCTGGCGCATCTGCTCGCCGAAGCCCGGCATCTCCTTGTGCGCCACGGCCAGCGTGGCCTCGGGCGTCACGTCGCGCAGCGCGGGGCCGGTGCCGCCGGTGGTGAGCACCAGCGAGCAGCCGGAGTCGACCAGATCGATCAACGTGGCGCTGATGCGTTCCACCTCGTCGGGTATGAGGCGTGGCTCGAAGGTGATGGGGTTCTTGAGTGCGCGCGTGAGCCACTCCTGCAGTGCGGGCAGGCCCTTGTCTTCGTACACGCCAGTGCTGGCGCGGTCGCTGATGGACACGATGCCGATGCGCACCGGGTCTTCAGGAGAGCGGGTTTGTTCGTTCATGCCGGGTCTTCTTCTGCAGGCGCATCGGGTTCGTTCGAGCCGTCGTTCAGCGCGGCCTTGACCAGCTGGAAGATCTCGCGGTAAGCCTTGCCGTGGCGCACCGCCTCGCCCGCTCGCTCCAGGGCCTCGTTCGCTTGCGCGTCCTTGCGGGCCTGGCGGATGAGCGCGCGCAGTTGCTGCACGTCGGTGTCCGGCGCTTGTTCCAGCCAGCGCGTGAGCGCGTCGTCGTTGGCAATGAGCTGGTCGCGCCACTGCTCGGCCAGATGCAATGACAAGGTGCCTTTGGCAGAACCCTTGTTCTGCTCGTCGAGCACGGCTTCCACCTCGGCCAACGTGGCTTCGCTCACGCCGCGCATGAGCTTGCCGATGTACTGCATCTGGCGGCGGCGGCCTTCAAAGTTGGTGATCTTCTTCGCGTCGTTGACCGCGTCCACCAGTTTCTCCGACAGGTCGAGCCGCTTCATCAGATCGGCGCGCAGCGTGAGCAAACTTTCACCGAGTTCCTGCAGGCGGTCGCTGTACTTCTTGAGATCGGTCTTGCTCATGTCATCCGAACCCTTGAGCTCGCGCTTGAGTTCCAGGTCCAGCTCGCTGCCCAGGGCGACGAACTGGCCGCGGACGAAATAGCCTTTGGTGGGTTTGCGGGACATGTGGGTACTCGAAAGGGGGAGGGCTGCACGCTGGGCAGCATGGGCATCTGCGCGCGATGCAGCGCCCGGGTAGGGCGGCCAGTATCATAGCCGTCGATATGAAAAATGCCCCCCACACCCCGGCCCAGCCCACCGCCTCAAGCTCGGCCAACGCACCGCTCCCCGGTTTCCAGTACGCCCGCAGCCAGTTTGAAGAGCTGGTCGATCTCGCCCTGTCACATGCCAAACAGCTCGGCGCGGCCGATGCTGCGGCCGAGGTGTCCGAAGGCGCCGGCCTGAGCGTCTCCGTGCGCAAGGGCGAGCTCGAAAACGTGGAGCGCAACCGCGACAAGTCGCTCGGCGTCACGGTGTACCTCGGCCAGAAGCGCGGCAACGCGTCCACCTCCGACTTTTCCGCCGCCGCCGTGCGCCAGACGGTGCAAGCTGCCTACGACATTGCCCGCTTCACTGCCGAAGACCCCATGGCCGGCCTGCCCGACGTGGCCGACGTGGCCGACAGCTACCTCGACCTCGACCTGTTCCATCCCTGGGTGCTGAACTCCGAAGAGGCCATGCGGATTGCGCTGGAATGCGAAGCCGCGGCCTTTGCCACCAGCAAGAAGATCAACAACAGCGAAGGCGCGGGCGTGTCGGCCCAGCAGTCGCACTTTTTCACCGCCCACATGCGCGAGGGTGCGCGCTCCGGTGCCGGCATCTTCAGCGGTGGTTACGCCAGCTCGCGCCACAGCCTGTCGGTGGCGCCCATCGCGGGCAAGGGCGCGAACATGCAGCGCGACTACTGGTACAGCTCGCAGCGCGCTCCGCAAGATCTGGCTTCGCCGCAGGCTGTGGGCCGCTACGCCGCCGAACGGACCCTCGCGCGCCTGAACGGCCGCAAGATCGCCACCACCGAATGCCCGGTGCTGTTCGAGTCGCCCATGGCCGCCGGCCTGCTGGGTGCGTATGTGCAGGCCACCAGCGGTGGTGCGCTCTACCGCAACACCACCTTCCTGCCCAACAGCCTGGGCAAGCGCGTGCTGGCCAAACACATCGACATCCTGGAAGACCCGCACGTGCGCAACGGCAAGGGCAGTTCGCCGTTTGACGATGAAGGCGTGCGCACCGCCAAACGCAAGGTGGTTTCGGCCGGCAAGGTGCAGGGCTATTTCCTCTCCACCTACTCGGCGCGCAAGCTGGGCATGCGCACCACCGGCAACGCCGGCGGTTCGCACAACCTCACGCTCACCAGCCGCCTCACGCAGCCGGGTGACGATCTGCGCGCCATGCTCAAGAAGCTCGGGCGCGGACTGATGGTCACCGAGTTGATGGGCCAGGGCGTGAACTACGTGACCGGCGACTACTCGCGCGGCGCCTCAGGCTACTGGGTGGAAAACGGCGAGATCGCCTACCCGGTGCACGAAATCACCATCGCCGGCAACCTGAAGGACATGTTTCAAGGCATCGAGGCTGTGGGCGCGGATGCGTACAACTTCGGTGCGAAGACCGTCGGCTCCATTTTGGTCAACCGGATGAAGATCGCGGGCAGTTGACGCAGTCGCTGGCTGCTCTTCGCCCTGGATTCACCATGCGCCCTGAGGCTCTCGCCCTGCTCGCGGCGGGATGTTGGGCGATTGCCAGTCTCTTCTCGGCGCCTGCGGCCCGGCGTTTGGGCGCGTTTGCCTTCAGCCGCTGGCGCATGCTGTTTGCCAGCCTCATCCTTTGGGGTATTGCACTCTCCTCTGGCGGCTGGCACAGCCTGCATGCATCCGCCATCGGGCTGCTCGCGGTCTCAGGTGTGATCGGCATCTTCATTGGCGACACCGCGCTGTTCGCCTGCATGAACCGGCTGGGGCCGCGCCGCTCTGGCGTGCTCTTCGCCACACACGCGCTGTTCTCGGCACTGATCGCGTGGGTGGTGCTGGGCGAAAGCCTTTGGGGCTGGTCGTTGGTGGGCAGTGGCCTGCTGGTCGGTGGGGTGATGCTGGCTATCGTGTGGGGCCGACGCGGCGATGAGCAGCATGGCTGGGAGCAGACCCGTGGTCGCCTGGCGATGGGTGTCGCGCTGGGCTTGCTGGCGGCGCTGTGCCAGTCGGTGGCCACACTGATGCTCAAGCCGCTGATGACCACCGGCATCGACGCTGTGGCGAGCTCGGCGGTGCGCATGAGCACGGCATTGCTGTCCCATGCGGCGCTGCTGGCTTGCGGCTGGGCTGGTGCGCGTGCCCAGGCCAGTGTCCGCATGCAGGATGCGGCCCTGACATTCGGCAGCGCGGCCGTGGCAATGGCCCTGGGCATGACCTTGATTCTGGAGGCCATGAAACACGGCCAGGCCGGCCTGGTGGCCATCCTCTCATCGGTGACGCCAATCCTCATCCTGCCCGCGCTCTGGTTGGTCTACCGACGACGCCCCGCGTTGGGCGCCTGGGCGGGCGCGGCCCTGGCCGTGGCGGGAACTGCGCTGATCCTGCGCTGAGCTCAGCGCGACTGGACCCGCCTCGCAGCCCTGAGCATCGGTGCTACTGCCGATACGTTATTGCGACCCGGAGGCATCGTCGATACGGTCAATCTCCTCGCAACTTCAGGGGGTTTTATGTCACCAGCAGGTTCTTCCGTGTGGTTCGCAGGCCGCGCAAAAGTCGGCAGGCATTGTGATTTGCTGTTTCGCATCGCGCGGGTGCTAGCCGCATCGGCGGGATTGGTTGGGCTCATCGGGCAAGCCCATGCCACCTACCCAGGCGAGAACGGCGTCATCGTATTCGAAACGAACACGGTGCCTGTGAACGTCGCCAAGTTGTCGCCCTCCACTGGCGTGGCGTCCACTTTGGCCGTTGGACATCGTCCCAAAGTTTCGCCCAACGGGAAGAAGGTTGCCTTCTTGAGGGGAGACTACGGCGAGCTCAGCGACGTTTACGTCATGAACATCGACGGTTCCAACGTTGTCAAGCTCACCGAAACCCCCGCTTCGATTTCTGTGGTGTGGTTGCCCGACGGATCCAAGCTGGCCTACACGGTTGCCCCGACCCGGTATGGCGTCGCCGAACTCTGGACCATGAATCCGGACGGAACGGGCAAAACCCGGGTTCGCACGTTGACCGATCAACTCAACTTCCTGGATTGGTCGCCATCGGCCAACGCTTTTACTTTCGAAGGGACCAATCGAATTTACGTGGCCGACACCGTCAACCCGATTGCGCCCAGGATATGGACTGGTTACAAGCCGACTTGGGCACCGGATGGTGCAAAGATCGTTTTTCAGCCAAACAACGACTTTAATGAATTGGCAGAAATCAACCCGGATGGTTCCGGCTTTCAGCATCTGCCGCCCCACAATGTGGTTTTTGCAGCGAACGCCATTTCCCCGGATGGAACGCTCATTGCCGGGGCAAACACCTCACAAAAGTTCAGGCTCTCGACCCGCGCCCGAGCAGGGCTCCCGTTCATCAGTTCCTGGCCATCCGCTGCCATCAACGTGGACTGGGGTCGGGTACCGAAGAACTGCCATGCCACCACACCGCAAGGCGGCGGGGGGGTGCTGGGCGGAGACGTGGACTTTTACGCGGACCAATGCGCCATCGCCGTCATGCCCAACCCGAACGCGTCTTATGGTGTGCTGGCGCAAGCCGTGGCTGTGGGCCCGAATGGCCGCGTTTACGCACGCGCGTTGAAAAACAATCCTTTTGGTGGAGGGCCCAGTTGGGGTCCCTACTACGTCATTCCCGGCCTGTCGGGTAATCCCGACGGCATCAATGCGAAAAAGATCGCCATCGCAGGAGCCAAAGACGGCAGTTTCCAGGTAGTCATTACCCTGGCCAGCGACAACACAGTGGCCCACTCGATGCAGTACCCCAACGGCAGCTGGTCAGGGTTCAGCCGGCTCGATGGTTTCTCGGGATCTCCCAATTTCCAGGCACGGGATGTCTCCATCACCATCAACGGGAGCTCGGCCAGTTCAGCGGGCAACGCACAGGTGATTGCCAATGGCCTGGTGGGTGGCAGTGTGTTTCACCGGGTGCGTTGGCCGGCTGGCAACTGGACAGCCTTCGCGCAGGTGCCCGGCGCGGAAACGCTGAGCACGCAGGCGCTTGCCATCGCCTCCTCCGACGACCTTTACACGAACCTGCTGGTCATCACGTCCGATGGCCTCGTCAAGCAGGTGCTTCGCGACCCGAGCGGGAACTGGGGTGGTTGGGTCAACGTGGGAACACCGCCGGGCATGCAATTCAACGAAGCCAGTGACGTGGCCGTCGCACGCACCGAACTCGCGGGCAGCCCGGCTTATGTGATGTTGCTGGACTCGACGAACAAAGCGTACTTCCAGGTGCGAGCCAACCCCAATCTGGTGGCCTCTTGGCAAGGACAGGAGGCTACCCAGCTGATCACCACGGATGGCCGTTCAGTGTCGCTCTCTTCGGGCGGGTTCGAGAGCCCCATCCTGGTCACGCGCGCCTACCCACAATAGAGCCCTTGAACCTCGGCCACGCGACGGCCATTCGGTCGCCGAATGGCCGTATTCAACCTGCCAGCGCAGCCTTGACCGCAGCAGACACCATGCCCATGTCGGCCTTGCCGGCCAGGCGGGTCTTCACCGCGCCCATGACCTTGCCCATGTCGCCTGGGCCCACTGCACGGCCCAGTTCTCCGCCGAGTTCGTCCACGATGGCCTTGACTTCGGCGCTCACTTCATCGGCTGACAGGCGCGCGGGCAGGTAGGCCTGCAACACCTTCAACTCGGCGCTCTCTTTGTCGGCCAGGTCCATGCGCTCGGCTTTGGTGAAGGCTTCGATGCTGTCCTTGCGTTGCTTGATCAGCTTGTCGACGATGGCCACCACCATGGCGTCGTCGAGCTCCACGCGGTCGTCCACTTCCTTCTGTTTCATGGCCGCGGTGAGCAAGCGGATGGTACCCAGGCGCTCGCTGTCCTTGGCGCGCATGGCGGCTTTCATGTCTTCTGTGATCTGTTCCTTGAGGCTCATGGGGGCTCCTGTGGGGTGGTGAAACGGGGGCGTTCAGACA
Source organism: Burkholderiales bacterium (assembly GCA_038213545.1). Lineage (GTDB taxonomy): Bacteria > Pseudomonadota > Gammaproteobacteria > Burkholderiales > Burkholderiaceae_C > Hydrogenophaga. Next base: position 5,935 of record JBBQSX010000094.1, on the reverse strand, counting down.
ACAAAAAAGCCCGCCTGAACGTCTTCCAGCGGGCTTTTGGGCAACCGGGCGAACCCGGCGGCACAGACTCAGTACAGCTTTTTGGGCAGCTGCATCGAACGCACACGCTTGTAGTGGCGCTTGACGGCGGCAGCCTTCTTGCGCTTGCGCTCGGCTGTGGGCTTTTCGTAAAACTCACGGGCGCGCAGGTCGGTCAGCAAACCGAGCTTTTCGATGGTGCGCTTGAAACGGCGCAGGGCGACGTCAAAGGGTTCGTTGTCTTTTACACGGATGGTCGTCATGGGCGAGGAATGTCCAGAATGCGCGGAAAGAGGATGTTCGGGAAGATCGGGCCCAAGCGTCGTATCCGCAAAATGTCCCGTCGTTAACTAGTATTGGCAGACGGGTATTTGCCAGCAAAGCCTTGGATTATAGCCACTTCATCGCCGTTGGCTACAGCGCTTGGGCGCAGGCGTGGGCCGACGCCCAGGCCCACTGAAAGTTGTAGCCACCCAGCCAGCCGGTCACGTCCACCACCTCGCCGATGAAATACAGGCCCGGCTGCTTCGATTCCAGCGTTTGCGACGACAGGTCGCGCGTGTCCACGCCGCCCAGCGTCACCTCGGCCTTTTTGTAGCCTTCGGTGCCGGTGGGGGTGATTTCCCAGCGCGACAGCCGTTCCGCGAGCCGGGCCAGGGCCTTGTCGGAGGCTTCGCTTACTGGGCGCTGCCAGTCGGTTTCCTGCTGCACCCAGGCGTCGGCCAAGCGGCTGGGCACCAGGCCGGCGAGTTCGTTGGCGATCAGCTTGCGGGAGGTGGCCTTGGCGCGGGCCAGGGCGGAAGGCAGGTCGGCGTCGGGCGCCAGGTTGAGGCGGACGGGCGCGCCCTCCTGCCAGTAGCTGGAGATCTGCAGCACCGCCGGGCCCGAGAGGCCGCGGTGGGTGAAGAGAAGGTCTTCGTTGAACGCCATGCGTGTCTTTTTGTCGCCGGTCTCGATGCGCACCGGCAGCGCCAGGCCGGAGAGCCCGGCGTACGGCAACCAATGGTCACCGTCGAACGTCATGGGCACCAGGCCCGCACGCGGCTCGACCAGGCGCAGACCGAACTGTTTTGCGATGCGGTAGCCGAAGTCGGTCGCGCCGATCTTGGGGATAGAGAGACCGCCCGTGGCGACCACCACGGAGCGGCTGCGCACCAGGCCGCTGTCGGTGTCGAGCTCGTACACGCCGTCGCCGTCCACCCGAACGCCCTTGACGCCGCACGGCTGCCAGCGCTGCACGCCGCCCGCGTCGCACTCGCGCAGCAGCATCTGGATCAGGTCTTCGGCCGAGCGGTCACAAAACAGCTGGCCCTTGTGCTTTTCGTGGAAGGCGATGTTGTGCCGCTGCAGCAGCGCAATGAAATCGGCCGGCGTGTAGCGAGAAAGCGCGGAGCGGCAGAAGTTCGGGTTGGCGCTGATGAAGTGCTTGTGCGGGGCGTGCGGGTCGAGATCGCGGTTGGTGAAATTGGCGCGCCCACCGCCGGAGATGCGGATCTTCTCGGCCACCTTCTCACTGTGGTCGAGCACCAGCACCCGCAGGCCGCGTTGACCTGCGATGCCGGCGCAGAAGAGGCCGGCGGCGCCAGCGCCGATGACGATGGCGTCGAAATGTTGCATGCCGCGCAGTGTAGGCGGCGCGCTCAGTCTTTCCAGGTGAAGGGGAACGCGAGCTGCTTCAGAAAGCCCTTGGGCACGTAGTCGCCCAGCACACCATAGTGCTCGGGCCAGACCTTGTTGCTGTTGACGGCGGTGCCGAACAGGTGATCGAGGAAGGCGTAGTGCGCGGCGTAGTTCTTGTCGAGCGCGTCAACGTCCTGGCTGTGGTGCCAGTGGTGGAAGTTGGGTGTGACGATGAGGTAGCGCAGCGGGCCGAGTCGCACGCTCACATTGGCGTGGTTGAACACCGCCTGGAAGCCCACCACGATGATGTAGGCATCGATCACTTCCTTGGAAAAGCCCAGCAGGTAAATGGGTCCGAGCACCAGCGTGCGCGTGATGATGGTTTCCAGGATGTGCTGGCGCGATCCGGCCATCCAGTCCATGTGTTTGGTGCTGTGGTGCACCGCGTGCAGGCGCCACAGCAAGGGCACCTCGTGGTACGCGCGGTGCGTCCAGTACTGCGCGAGGTCGGCCACCAGAATGATCAGCGGCAGCGCGGCCCAGAAGGGCAGCGCCGCGATCCAGCCGCGCACACCGTCCACCGGCACCCAGCCGAAGATGTTGTGTACCAACAGGTTGGTGGCCAGCAGCATGAAGCCGATGACCATGTGGTTGACGATGAAGTGGTGAAAGTCGGTCTGCCACTCGGGGCGGAATACCGGCTGGTCCTTGCGCAATGCGAAGAGCTTTTCGATGAAGATGAAGATCAGCGCCGAGCCCAGCAGATCGAGGATGAACCAGTCCATGCCGATGTAGGGCGTGTGGTCCGGGAAGTTCGGGTCCACCTCCACCTGGTGCCCGCCCAGCAGCGCGCTGAGCGTGACCAGCGCAAACGCAAAGGCGGAGAGCCAGCGCGCGCGGTTGAACAGCACATTGACCAGGCTCAGGCCGCCGGCGATCACCATGCCCGCGAACAGCAGCTGGCGCATGAGGCCCACGTCGTACTGCTGGCGCAGCTGCGGCGTGGTGAGGTACTGCGGAAAGTGGAAGGCCATCACGCCGAGGAAACACAGGATGGCCAGCGACAGCGCGATGGCGCCGGTGACGAGACCACGGCCCGGGCGCAACGCGCCGTGGCCTTCGGTGAACTGGTTGAGTTTTTTGAGCATGCGGCGGGCTCCCGTGCGCCCCGACGAAGGCGCGGCTGCGGCAGTGTAGCGGGGCGCTGGCGCGCGGGCTCAGGCCGTACGGGCGAGCGGCAGAGGCGCCTGAAGAGCGGCGATGCCGCTCACCACATCGCCCACCACGATCACCGCCGGGCTGCCCAGCCCTTCATGCTCGATGGTGGCGCGCAGCTGCCCCAGCGTGGTGACGGCGTGCCGTTGCTGGGGCAGCGTGGCGTGCTGGATCACGGCCACCGGCGTGTGGGCCGGCAGGCCGGTGAGCAATTCGGCCTGGATCTGTTGCGACCCGCTCACGCCCATGTAGATGACCAGCGTGAGCTTGGCGTCGCGCGCGGTGGCGGCCAGGGCTGGCCAGTCGGTGCCGCTGTCGCCTGGTTTGGCGTGGCCGGTGACAAAGACCACGCCGTGGGCATGCTCGCGGTGCGTGAGTGGGACGCCGAGCGACGTGAGGCCGGCCAGGCCGGCGGTGATGCCGTTCACCACCTGCACTTCAATGCCTGCAACGCGCAGGGCTTCAACCTCTTCGCCGCCGCGTCCGAAAATGAAAGGGTCGCCGCCCTTCAGACGCACCACCACCTCGCCCTCGCTCGCGGCCATGACCATGAGCTTTTCAATGAAGGCCTGTGGCGTGCTCTTGCAGCCGCCGCGCTTGCCCACATGCACGATGCGCGCGCTCGGCTTTGCATGCGCCAGCACCGCGTCGCTCACCAGATCGTCGACCAGCAACACGGTGGCCGCGCTGATGGCCTTGACGGCTTTGAGCGTGAGCAACTCCGGGTCGCCCGGGCCAGCGCCCACGAGCGAGACGGTACCGGGCAGGAACTCAGAGGGCGTGTGCATGGGCTGGGGAATCATGGTGCTCAAGCGCTCGCAAGATGTGTTCCACCTGCAGTGCGATCGGCGTGGGAATGGGTAACGAACCGTTCAACACGGCGCGGATGTAGGCACCGGTGCTCGATGCGTCAACGGCCGGCAGCGACGGCAACTGCGAGAGCGGGCCGTCTTGCTGCGGCTGTACTTCCGTGCGATCACTGTTGCGAAAAATTTCCATGCGCGGTGTGCGACGCGCGTCGGCCACCGGTTCGCCTTCGGTACCGCGCAACAGCATGGCGTGCGCTCCCGTGAGGGCCCAGGTGGCGGCCATGGAGCTGGCGTACTCGGGGTGGGTGTAGCTGCCCACGATGAAGGCCTTGCCCGCGCACGGGTTCATGAGTTTCACCAGGCTGTGCGCCGGGTTGCGCAGGCCGACCACACGGCGCACGTCGAGCAGGCGCTTGAGCCCGGGGCACAGCGCCTCGGTGGGCACGAAGGCCGTATCACCTGCGGCAAGCAGGGGCACCTGGGTGGCTGGCAACACGCCGAGTTCGGCAAACACGGCAGAGGCGAATACGCGCTTGTCTTCGGTGGCTGTGCCGTGCACGAGCACCGGCACACCCTGGCGCGCCAGCAGCAAGGCCAGCAATGGGGTAAGCACAGGGAGCTTGCGAGCACCGTTGTAGCTGGGCAGCACCACGGTGGTGAGGCCGTTGTCGGGCAGTGGGTGCAGGCGGGCGTGGGCAGCGTCCAGAAAGCCGGCCATCTCGTCGGGCGTTTCGCCCTTGATGCGCATGGCGAGACAAAAGCCGCCCACCTCCAGGTCGGTCACCGAGCCGTCGAGCACCTGGCCCAGCAGGTCGGTGCCCTGCTCGCGCGTGAGCGAGCGGGCGCCGTCCTTTCCGCGACCGATTTCCTTGATGTATTGGCTGATCCCCATGGCGCGCGATTGTCCGGGAAGTTTGATGACCCGGCGTTATATGACGAAAGCCGGACTCAGGCGGGCAACAAAGCCGGCGTGGCGCGCAGCAGGCGCTTGAGCTCGGGCACGCACGATCCGCAGTTGGTGCCGCAGCGCAGGCTGGCCTGCAGCGCCGCCAGGCGCTCGTCGTCGCTGCCCTCGCAGGTGGCCAGCCGCTCGGCGATGGCGAGGTCGGTCACGTTGAAGCAGGTGCAGACCTGGCGGCCCTTGGCCTCGATGGCCACCGGCGGCTTGACCCCCGGCATCAGCAGGCGGCGGCCGTAGGCGTCGGCGGGCAGTTCGTCTTGCAGCAGCGGCTTGAGCCAGGCTTCGGCGCGCGTGTCGCCGGCGAGCATGAAGCCGTCGAGCTGTGTGTCGCTTCCCACGCGCACCAGCCGTGCGGTGCGGTGCTGGCCCAGGCGCTTGTCGACGTATCGCAAGGCGTCGGCGGAGTTCAGGCCGAGCAGGGTTTCGATGCTTTCGATCAGGGCCGGCTCCGGCGCCTCGTGTGCGGCGGCGCGGAACAGCACGCCGGTGCGTTCCCGACCGAACGGCACACAGGACGCAAACGGAAACTTCACCATGAGTTCGCGCAAACCTTGCCGTGCGCTCAGCGCCCCGGTCTCGGGCAGCCACGCCATGGCCAGCAGCGTCCAGGGCAGATCGGCCTTGAGCACCTTCACCGCCGCGTGTTTGAGTTCGGGCTGTTTGGAACTTGGGCAAAAGGCCGAGGTGGTGAGCGCGTTCACGCCCGCGAGCACCTCGCCCGTGCTGCTCACGCCGCTCAGGTACTCGGCCCCCCAGTGCATGGCGATGAAGGCCTGCGACAGGCCAATGTCGTCCGAGCCCTGTAGCGGCACCACGATGGAGCCGCGCTTGCTGGTCACGTGCACCAGGTCGCCTTCTTTCAGCCCTCGGCGCTCCATGTCCTGCGGGTTGAGTTGTACAGAAGGCTCGGCCACATGGCCGAACAGCCGGCCCAGCGTGCCGGTGCGCGTCATGCCGTGCCACTGGTCGCGCAGGCGGCCGGTGGTGAGCGAGAAGGGGTAACGCGATTCGCGCGGCTCGGCCAGGGGGACGAAGGGCAGGGCGGCAAAGCGGGCTTTGCCGTCTGCGGTGGGGAAAATGCCGTCTTCGTAGAGGCGTTCTTTTCCCTGCGTTTCGCCGGACTTGATCGGCCACTGTTGCGGGCCTCGCTCTTCCAGCATGGCGTAACTCAGGCCGGTGATGTCGAGGTCGCGGCCTCGTGTGGATTCGCGGTGTTCGAGCCAGATGTCTTGTGGGGTGTCGTAGGGGAAAAGCGAAACTTCCGTTCTGAATGCACCACCACCCGTTCGGGCTGAGCCTGTCGAAGCCTTCC
>JBBQSX010000093.1:0-14340 GCA_038213545.1 Burkholderiales bacterium | reverse complement strand
GGCCGAGGTTATCGACCCCACGGCCGACGGGCAGGCCAGCGTGCATGAAATACGCGCTGAGGTCTCTGGCGTGCTGTATGCCACCGTGCGCGAACGCTATATCGTTTCAGGCGGTGAGGTTGGCAAGATCGCCGGCGCCACACCGTTCCGCTCCGGCGATCTGCTGGGCGCGTGAATTTTCATCTCCATCGGGCATCGAACATGACTGCTGAATCCACCGCCACCCGAACGCCTGGGCGCCCCTTGCTGGAGGTGCACGACATCCACAAGCGCTTCGGATCCAATGAGGTGCTCAAAGGTGTGTCGCTGCAAGCACGTGCTGGCGACGTGATCAGCCTGATCGGCAGTTCGGGTTCGGGCAAGAGCACGCTGCTGCGCTGCATCAACCTTCTGGAGAATCCCAACACGGGGCGCATCGTCCTGGCTGGCGAAGAGCTTCAGCTCAAGGCGGACAAACACGGCGAATTGCGCGCGGTCAACGCGGCGCAGCTGCAGCGCCTGCGGACCAAACTGGCCATGGTTTTCCAGCACTTCAACCTCTGGGCCCACATGACGGTGCTGCAGAACATCATCGAAGCGCCGGTGAACGTGCTGGGTATTCCGAAAGACAAAGCAGTGGAAACCGCCCGCCGCTACCTGGAGCGCGTGGGACTGCGGGGCGTGGAAGACCGCTATCCGTCGCACATGAGTGGCGGCCAGCAGCAGCGCGTGGCGATCGCGCGCGCGTTGGCCGTGGAGCCCGACGTGATGCTGTTCGACGAACCCACCAGCGCACTCGACCCCGAACTGGTGGGCGAAGTACTCCGCGTGATGAAGCTGCTGGCCGAAGAGGGTCGCACCATGGTGGTGGTCACGCACGAGATGGGCTTTGCGCGCGAGGTGTCCTCTCACCTGATCTTCCTGCACAAAGGCTGCATTGAAGAGCAGGGCGTACCGGCCGAAGTGTTGGCGCGACCCAAAAGCGAGCGCCTGGCCCAGTTCCTCTCAGGCAACCTGAAGTAAGTCGGTCAGGGCACGAGTTCCAGGGTTGAAGTCCATTTATCCGGCTTCATCGTGAGCACCCGGTACTCCACCGCACCCCAGGTCTTGCTCATGTCGCGGTAGCGGCCAGAGAACACATTTCCGCTCTGCCCCGTCTGGTAAATGAATCGCGAGTTGTCCATGTCGGCCAGGTCGTAGATGGCGCGCAGGCTGGCCGCGTGCCGGTTGGCAAACGGCGCGTCCAGCTTGTCCAGGTGGTACTGGCCCACATTGACCGTGAATGGATCGCCCCCCGTGGGCGTGCGCACTTCGAAGAACGGCGCCAGTGCCTTCACGTTGCTCAGCGGACGGTGGATGGAAATCGCAGGGTGTGCCTCGGCCCAGCGCCAGGCGGCCACGTCGTCACCGTACTTCTGGCGCAACTGATCAAGCGCACGATCCAGCGCCCTCGTGCTGGCGGCCTCGCAGCCCGCCTCGCCACACCACGCTGTGTCGTTGCGCTCCAGAATGCCTTCAACAGCATTGCGAAACAGGCGTTTCCCGTACAGGCCCTCAAAGCGCACCTGGCCCAGGCGCTCGCCCACCACCTGGCGCGTGAACGCGTCGACCCAGGCGGTGTAGATCAGTGGCGCGGCCAACTCGGCGCGCATCTCGCCTTTGAAGTCCTTGAGCTGCGCTTGCGCTGCTGACGCCAGCGGATGGCTTGACAACGTCTTCTGCAAAAATGGCAGCAGGCGCACCGTTGCGGCCGATTGCAGGTCGCCGTGCATGCTCTGGAACGACGCCACCGTGTGTTGCGGCGTGGCCTCCAGCAGCGCTTCAATGCGCTGCTGGCGGTACGACGGTGCCCAGTCCTGCGTGATGAAGTGGGGGTAGTCGGCTGCGTGGATGCGCTGGTTGGCGGTGGCGATCCAACCGCGTTCGCCCGCGTCCTGAGGCGTGGCGTCATAGGGCAACCAGCCCACCCAGTCGTATCGGGTTTCCCAGCCCGGCGCCGGTGCCACACCGCGGATGTCGTTGTCTGCAGCCCGCACCGGGACCTTGCCCACCGCCTTGTAGGCGATGACACCACTGCGGTCAGCCATCAGCACGTTCTGCATCGGCGAGTGAAACTCGGCGAACGCTTTGGTCAGATCGGCCACCGACTGCGCGCGGTTCGATTCGAGCGTGGCCACCACGTTTCGGTTGTCGGCGTCCAGGGCGGTCCAGCGCAAGGCCAGCACAAACTTGCTGGTGTCGATCACCTCACCGTGGCGCGCCTGCGCGTCGCTGAGAACCGGTCCGTGGCGCGTGCTGCGTACCATGTGGCTCACGTCGGGCTGGTTCTTCACGCGGATGGTTTCCATGCGCAGCTTGAAGTCGGCCCAGACCGGCTCTGCGGTGCTGCCCGGCACCCGGTACTGAGCCGGGTTGGCCGGGTTGATCTGCTCGATGTAGAGGTCCTGCACATCGGGGCCGGTGTTGGTGAAGCCCCAGGCCACCTGCTCGGTGCGCCCCAGCACCACAAACGGGGTACCCGGCAGTGTGGCGCCGATCACATCCATGCCTTTCACGCCATCGGCATCGGGGGCCTGCAGGCGCGCGAAGTACCAGATGGCCGGCGCGCTCAGGCCCAGGTGCGGATCGTTGGCCAGCAAGGGCATGCCCGTTTTGCTGCGTGCGCCCGAGACGACCCAGTTGTTGGAGCCCTTGCCCTCGATGTTGCCCAGTTCGTGGGTCCAGCGCTCCATGTCACGGCCGATGAGCGCGGCCAGGGTCTGAGGTTCGGGTGTGGCGATGGATGTGGTGACCGGCGTTGCGCGGTACACACCGAGACCGCGGTACAGGCCGGACAGATCTGCGGTGGCTGCTGGCCGTTCACCGGGATACGGCGGAAACAGCTCCCAAAGCGCCGGCGTGTCGATGCGCTGCAGGGCCGTGAGGCGCGCGAACTCGTTGCCCCAGTTCCCGCCCAGGTCCAGCGCCATCATCAGCGACCAGCCCACGCTGTCCAGCGGATCCCAGTAGCGACCTGCCCGCGCCTCCGGCTCCGGATCCACGCTGAGCAAGATGAATTCGGGTGACAGCGCCTGAGAACGGTTGGCGAAGAATGCGTTGATTCCATCACTGTAGGACTGCAGCGCCAGGCGGGCGTCGGGCGGCAGACCATCCCACTGCCGCTGGGCGGCCTGGCGGATGCCGAGCGTGCGCATGAGCTTGTCCGTTTCCAGTGTGGCCGGACCCATCACCTCCGAGAGCGAGCCGCGCATCACCCGGCGGTTGAATTCCAGTTGCCACCCACGCTCCTGCGCATGCACATAGCCCAAGGCTTTCCAAGCGTCGGCGGGCCGGCTGGCCAGGATGTGCGTCACATCGCTGGCATCGCGGTGAACCTTGACCGGTCCAGACAGACCCTCCAGCTGCAGTCGCCCGTCCATTTTCGGCAGGCTTCGTTGTGCGTAGAAGGCAGCGGCGACCGCAGCCGCGACGAGCATCACCACCAGCAATTTGCAGAAACGTTTGACCCAGCGCATGGTGTCTCCTGCGTGTTGTGGAAGAAACTTCATCACCCCGGGTGCTGCCACCCGTTTGAAGGGCCGTCAGTTTCGCAGGGGCGCACGCCCCAGCACCATGTTGCCATTGACCAGCTTGAAGCTCACCATGGGCGCACTGAAATCGGTGAATGGCGCTCCCAGCGCGATCTCACCATCGCTGTGCAACATGCATTCCTGACGGCGCAGCGCGATCACGTTGTCGCCTCCCGCAAACCGCACCCAGGTGCCGTAGCTGCTGATGTCTTCCAGCACGTAGTTGCCCGAGCGCATGTCGATGCGGGTGTGCATGCGGGAAACGCGCGGGTCACTCACCACAAAGTCGGCCTCGGGCACCCGGCCGATTTTCAGCGGCAGTTCGGTCAGGCCAAAGCTGCGGCTGCTGTCCAGCCACGACAGCTCGATGCCGCCCAGGCCCACATCTTTCGGTGGCGTGAGCGAGTGCAGATCGGCGGGCAAGGTGAGGAATTCGGAGAGCATCTCCTGCTGCCATTCGATGCGGAACACCTCGCAAGGCTCGGTACGACCCTTGATGCGGATAGGTCCCAGGCTGCGGTTGCGAACAGGCGTGCGCTGCCCCAGTTCGCGAATCACGTTTTCTGTCACCAGGATTTGTTCGCCACCGGCCAGATCGCTCAGGCGCGAGGCCAGATTCACGGCGTCTCCGAAACAGTCGCCATCCACAACCACCACCTGGCCCCTGGCCATGCCGATCTGCATCATGAGCTTGAGGCGGTTGGGCCACTGGACCACCCGTTTGGCGTGCTCCTGCTGGATTTGAACCATCGCTTCCACTGCAAGGCGGTTGCTCGTGAACGACAGCAGAACGCCGTCCCCCAGCATCTTGACCACGACGCCACCGTGCTCCATGCCCGTGGCTCCGATCCACTGGGTGAGCTTGGTCACCACCATCGTGGCACGGTCGTTACCCAGTGTTTCGAACACCGAGACGCTGCCGGTCAAATCTACAAAAGCAATTGTCAGTTCGGCCATATAGCAGATAAATATCGGCTGGATTAGAGCACACGCCCCCGAGCGCCCTTTGTCACCTGTCAACACGGTACCAACGAGCCCATTGCAAGGCGCGCCTCAACTGCCAACACGCCGCTGATCCAGTATTAATCCCTTGTGCAATTGTTCAGGAAAATGGATTCAAAGGTACTACACACCTAATGCAGGGGATAAAAAACTCAGCGTAAACCTTTGATTTGCTTGTTGTTTTTCAATATCGGGGCGACGTGCGGGATTGCGCTGACCCGGTAAGAGAACGTATCCTGAGTCTGGATTCATACAAGTCGTTGAGGACACACCATGCGCTGGTTCAAACCAAGTCTTCGAAACAGCATTTCTGCACTGCTCAGTCCCGAGGTTCACCAAGACCCCGGTGAGGCGCTGGAGCCTGTGCGAAAGGCCATGCTCGATGCGCTTGGCGAAGACGGTGCGCAGATCAATCCCCAACTGGTGCGGCGTCTCAAGTACCTGCACGACCCACACGCGCTGTGGTTTGCGCGCGCCGAGATGGTGGCCGTGCTGAGCCAGTTGCATGGGGAAGCGCTCGCGGTGCACCGGGTCCAGAGCCTGTCCCCTGTGTTCGCCGGACTGGTTCCCAAAAGCCTGATCGATTCTTCCCGCCTGCGCACCCGCTGAGCCTCAGCTTCAGCCCCAGTAAATCAGGGCGTCACGCCCTTCCACCATCAGGTCGACCTTCTGCCCGACCGGCAGCAACACCTTGGTGGGCACATGTCCGAACGGCAGGCCGGTGAACACCGGCGTTTTTGTCTTCGTGCGCAACCAGTCCACCACCGTCTGCAACTTGAACCCCCGGTCGTAACCGGGTACCAGTTTGAAGCGGTTGAACGATCCCATCAGCACCGCCTTTTGACGCCCGAGGATGCCCGCGTTGAGCAATTGGGTGAGTTGGCGCTCGATGCGGTAGGGGTGTTCGTTCGTGTCTTCCAGAAACAGGATGCCGCCGGTGATGGCGGGCAGGTGGGGCGTGCCGACCAGCGCACAGATCACGTTGAGGTTGCCGCCCCACAGCGTGGCAGAGCGCACCCGCAGCGATGGTTGTGTGTCCGTTTTGGCGGGCTTCATGAAGACCAGGTCCGAAGCCGGCAGTTGCCAGCCCGCGCCCTCCCCGTGCCCAACCAGCAGGTCGTCAAAACAAGCCTCCATGATGTCGTCGGGAGCATCGGCGCCGAAGTCTTCGCCCAGGGCTGGCCCCGCCCAGGTGAAGGCACCTGTTTTGGCCAGCAACGCCATTTGCAACGCCGTGAAGTCACTCAGGCCCACGAACTGCGTGCCGCTTTCAATTGCTTTGCTGAGCTTCTTGAAAGGCAGCTCACCCAGGATGCGGGTGAGTCCGTAACCACCGCGTGAAATGAGCGCAACGTCGGCGCCGCTGGCTGCGGCACGCCCGATGGCCGCGAGTCGGGTGTCGTCGTCGCCCGCAAAACGCATGTGGCTGGCGAGCGCCGCTTCGTCGATTTCCACCTCGTGCCCCAAGGCCTTGAGCCGCCCCACGCCTCGGCGAAACGCGGCCTTGTCGCGCACCGCGCTGGAGGGGGAGTAAATGTAGATGTGACTCATGGGTTTGGGTGCGGCAAATGACCACAATTATCGAGGGGCGCCAGCGCTGAAATGACTCACGGCCGCTTGCGCAATGGCCTCGCCGTGTTCCTGTACAAAATGCCCGGCCTGTGGCAGCAGCATCGGCTCGGGGCAGCGGCGGATCGAACGGTGCAGCGCCCGCATCACGGGCTCGCCCAGCACGGGGTCTTGTTGACCGATGGCCATGAGGCTTTGACCGGTCCACGCGCCGGACCAGAACGCCTGCGCCTCGTGGCTGATGGCCGCGCCATCGTCGTCCGGGTGTTCCGGAACCATGGCGGGAAACGCACGCAGGGCCGCTCGATGGCCTTTGTCGGGGAATGGGGCGTTGTAGGCAGCGCACTCGTCAGCGCTCATCTGTGGATTGCCGCGCGCAAACAGGCGCGCCACGTCGAACGCCGGATTTTCCGCGCACATGGTGCGCCAGGCCAGGAAGCCGGGCGAGAGCGGCTCCTCGCCGGTGGCCAGGGTGGTGTTCATCACAAGCAGGCCCAGGTAACGCTCAGGCGCTGCCATGGGCAGCGTGAGGCCGAGCAGACCACCCCAGTCCTGCACCACCAGCACCACGTTGCGCAGGTCGAGCCGCTCGATGAATTCGAGCAGCACCTGGCGGTGCCAGCTGAAGTTGTGTGCGCTGTCCTTCTTGGGTTTGTCGCTGCGGCCAAAGCCGATCAGGTCGGGCGCCACCACACGGCCACCACCGGCCAGAAACACCGGGATCATCTTGCGGTAGAGGTAACTCCAGGCCGGGTTGCCGTGCAGGCAGAGCCAGGTGATGGGCGCTTCGCGAGAGCCCTCGTCCAGGTGGTGCATGCGCCAGCCGTTCAGCGCAGGCAGATCGCTGAGGTAGTTGGGTTGCCAGGGATAACCGGGCAGATCCTGAAAGCGGGCGTCGGGCGTGCGCAGCGCGTCTTCGCGCAAGGGATGTGGATTCACACGTCGCTCCTTGAAGAAACCGCGCAGCAGTTCGCCCGCCTCGTCGGCCAGCACGGCGCCATGCACCACGGTCTGGTGGTTGAGCTGCTCATGTCCGAACAGGTTGATCACCGACCCCGCGGCGCCGGTCTTGGGGTCGGCCGCTCCGAACACCACGCGGGCCAGCCGGGCGTGAAGCATGGCGCCGCTGCACATGGCGCAGGGCTCCAGCGTCACATACAACGTACAGCCCTCCAGCCGGTAGTTGCCCAGTGCTTGCGCTGCGCTGCGCAGGGCCACGATCTCGGCGTGGGCCGTGGGATCAAAACCCCCGATCGGGGCGTTTCGGCCGGTGGCGATCACGCGTCCATCTTTCACGACCACGGCGCCCACCGGCACCTCGCCGCTCTCCGCGGCCGCGAGGGCCTCGGCCAGCGCCAGGCGCATGAAATGGGCGTCGTCGTGGTCGGGTGCAGAGGGCATTCGGCGAGTGTAGGTGAGCCCCGAGACCTCACCGGGTAAAACAGCGGCTGGTATTGGCGCTGCATGCTGCAGTGAAACAGTTTTTTTGCGCTGGTCGGGCCGCCACGCGGAACCAACATGACCATAAACCGACCCACGTACCGGCAGACCCTGCCTCGCGCCCAGCTGTTGGCCGAGCGCGCCTTCTCCACCCGCAAGCGTTTTCTCCACATTCAACGACGCGCTGATGGCGGAGTGTTTTTCGCGGTGGGCATGGAGGTCCGGCGTGAAATTCACGAGGGAAATCGCCAGCATGCAGCTTGCGACCCTTCCCCTGGCGGCTGCGCTGGGCAACGTGGTGGTGCATGCGTTGATTCATGTGGCGCTGAACACCGATGCGACGACGCTGCGAGGCCAGGCGGAATGGGCTGCAGCGGATCGGCAGCAGCTCTGCCTGGGACTACGCGGTGCCAGGCGCGGTGCTGTGGCTGGGCTTGAGGACGCCGGTGCTGCCTGGTCGCCTGTGCGAGCAGCCGCTGGACATGGCCGCGCGCGCGATCGGCGCGCTCAACATTGGCAGTGCCAGCACGCCGCACAGACTGGGACCATGGGCGTGTTGCTGGCGCTCGTGGCGGGCAAACCCCTGGGTGTGCTGCTGGCCTCGCTGATGGCCGCGGTGCTCGGCCTGTCCTGGGGGTTTCTGCAAGCCGTGCGCGCCAGGCGCAGCGCTGCTCGGGCATGATGCAGAGTTGTTCTGGTTTTCCCTATGTCCACGCCCCTCCTCCACCCTTCAAACCGCCGCTGGGAGCTCGACGCCCTGCGGGGTTTGATGCTCGTGCTGATGACACTGACCCACATGCCGACGATGTTTTCGTTGCCATCGGGCCAGCCGTTCGGTTTCGTGTCGGCGGCCGAAGGTTTTGTGTTCCTGTCGGCATGCATGGCCGGCCGAGTCTATGGCCAGCGTGCACGGCGCGACGGTTTGGCGTCCATGCAGAGTGCGTTCCATAAACGTGCGCTCAAGCTCTACCTCTGCCAGCTGGCCTTGTTGCTGCTTGCCTTCACAGTCATCGCGTGGCTGGGCGTGCACAACCGCCAGGGCGGCGTCACGGGCTTGCTCGAGTTCTTCTTCATCGATCCGAAGGCCGCCGTGGTGGGCGCTGCCCTGCTGATGTACAACCCGCCGCTGCTGGACATTTTGCCGCTGTACATCGCCCTGATGCTGCTGAGCCCCTGGCTGCTGCGCCGCGGTCTGCGCACAGGCTGGCAGGGTGTGCTCACGGTCAGTGGCCTGCTCTGGCTGGCCGAGCAGTGGGGCCTGGGCCTGAATTTGTACGAGCTTGCCGTGACCCTCACCGGCCTGCCCATTCCCTACAAGGACACAGGCGCTTTTCACTGGACAGCCTGGCAGGCGTTGTGGGTGGTGGGACTGTGCCTTGGTGCTCGAGAGAAGCCGCTGCCGCGTTTCCCGTTGTGGGTGGTGATCCCTGCGGCCGTGTACGCAGCGGGCATGCTGCTGTGGCGCCAGACGGTGGGTCAGGACCCGATGCCCGGTGTGCCGGCCATCGCCATGCTGCTGGACAAGTGGACGCTCGGCCCGCTGCGGGTGCTGAACTTCTTCAGCGTCTTTGTGCTGCTGGTTACCTTCGGCCCCTCGTTGAAGCAGGTACTGCTGCGGCCCAAGCCGCTGGAACTGCTGGGCCGTCATTCGCTGTCGGTGTTCTGTGCCCACATCGTGATCGCCCTGTTCACGCTGGCTTTCTTCGGCTCCACGCAGGTGGTGCGCCCCTGGAGCACCGACCTGGCCTTGGTAGCCAGCGCGTTCGCAGGCCTCTATGCCGTGGCCATGGCCCTGGAAGCGCGCGAGCGCAGTCGCCGGCGTTCCACGATTGTGTGGCGTTCAGGGCCGCAAGTGCGCTGAGACGATCTGACGCCACAGGCCATAACCCTCGGCGCTCAGGTGCAGTTGGTCGCGCGCGAACAGCTCGGGCCGGGGGAGCCCGTCGTTGTCCAGCATCGCGGTGTGCACATCGATGAAGTCCAGGTTGTCGTGCTGGAGCACATGGGTCTGGATCAGCAAGTTGGCTTCGCGCATGGCCGCCAGGTGGTTGAGCCGTGAAGGGCTCGGCTTGATGGACATGAAAGCCACGCGCGTGCGCGGCAAGACACCTTGCACCTGGCGCACGAACCGCTGGAAATGGGCCAGCAGCTCTGGAGGATTGGCACCTTCGTGGATGTCGTTTTCTCCCGCGTACAGGACCACCAGGCGCGGTTGGTAAGGCAGCACCAGCCGATGCACCAGATCAGCGTTCTCAGACAGTCGCGAGCCACCAAAACCGCGCCGGATCACCACGGGCTGGTCGGTAAAAGCGGTCTCCAGCCCGTTCCAGAAGCGGATCGACGAACTGCCCACGAACAACACGCCACCGGCCGGCGGCATCTGCACGCGGTCGGCAGCAGCGAAGGCGTCAAGTTCCTTTTTCCAGCGCTGCTCGGCCGACGGGGCCTGGGCCCACAGCGTCGCTGGCAGCAGCACCGCCGCCAGCAGCCAGCTGCGACGTCTCATGCACCCTGCCCTGTCAGTCCCAGGCGGCGCATCCAGCTGGCCAGGGCCCGCTCGCTTTCGTTGCCCGCTTCGTACGCCGCGACCATGGCGGCGTGGGCCTCGGGCCGGTGCTGGTTGAGCTTGACCTTGCACTGCAGATCGGTCACTCGCAGCTCGAAGGCATGGATGCCGCCCATCATCTTGTGCTGGTAGTCCTCGGGCAGCGCGCGCCACTGCGCTTCGTAAGCCGGGTCGTGGTCGTGGATCAGGTGCTTGAGCAAACGGTCCTTGTCGTCGAACGACTCGATGAAACTGACCCGCACCTTCGCGTGCACAGCCAGGTAACTCCAGGTCGGCACGCGGGTGAGGTCGGGATAGACACGCGGTGTCATGTAGGCCTGCGGACCTTGAAACACCACCAAGGCGGTGTCTCGCTGCCGCAGGTAGCCGGCGTGCGGGTTGGGCCGTGCCACGTGGCCGAGCAACGTCAGGCCACCGGATTCTTCAATGAGGTGCAGTGGCAGCGGCGTGGCGAAGGGAAAGCCATCGTCATCGTTGGAAATGAGGCTGGCGAAGGGGTGCGCGCGAATGAGCTCGCGAGCGATCGCGGGGTCTTTGGCGGCGAACTGCGGCGGCAGGTACACGGCGGCCTCCTCGGGGCGGTGGATTGGTCAAGCGTCAAGCGAGCGAGCCGCAGTGTATTCCCGCTCCGCAAAGCCCGGTGGCGGTGGGATGATGCGGGCATGTCTTTCGTCAACCACCCCGCCTTTCAGAGCCTGGTGCTGCCTTTTGTGCTGGCCGTGGTGGTCAGCCTGCTGCTGCGCACGCTCGGCCTGCGCTGGGCGGCGCTGGGGGCGGCGCTCGGTATGGCGCTGACCATGGTCATCTGGCCCGGGTTCGATTGGCCAGCCACAGCGCGTGTGCAAGTGCTGCCCTGGGTGGCGCTGGGCAGCACGTCGCTCAGTGCGCTGGCCATCGCGCTCAAGGCGCCGGGCACGCGGGCCATGGGGCGGCGCAACGGCTTGATCGCTGCGGTGTTGCTGACGCTCATCGCGCTGGGGCTGGCCGCCTGGGGAGCGCTGGGCGGTTCACTGTTGCTGGCCCAGCTCGCCCTGATGCTGGCCACGGTCTGCGGTGTGACGGTGCTGTGGGGGTGGCGCGCAGCGGCGGTCTCGCCGGTGGCCCTGCTGCCGCTGCTGCTCACGGGCGGCGGCATCGCACTGTGCCTGGCCTGGCTGCCAGTGGGTGGGTCCGATGCGCCGGACGTTGATGACCCTTACTACACGCCGCAATGGAAGTAGCCTGCGAGGGTCGTCAAGTCGAGGGCTATTCGGGGTTCGGGCGCTGTGGCGGGTTCCCGATGCGATGATGATTTGATGTTCACCAGCGTACAGAACCCACCCTCAGCCACCAGAGATGCCGTCTCGGACGTGCCGCTCGACTGGGCTGGTCTTTGGTTGCACATGCTGAGCGCACGCGACGACTCGCCTTCACCCCAGCTGAGCCACTGTTCCGAGCGCGGTTGGGTGGTCGATGGACCGATGGGCGCGCGCTCCACCGCCCTGTTCGACCTCTACAAGCCTTTGCTGGATGCGCGCACCCGCCAGCGACGGCTGAGAAGCCAGACGCCCTGGGTGGTGGCCCAGCTCGGTCAGAGCCTGGACGGCTTCGTGGCCACCGCCACAGGCGACTCCTATTACGTCAACGGTGCCCACTGCCTGCTGCACCTGCACCGCCTGCGCGCACTCTGCGATGCCGTGCTGGTGGGCGCCGGCACCGTGGCCACCGACAACCCGCAGCTCACCACGCGGCGTGTGCCCGGGCCGCAGCCGGTGCGCGTGCTGGTGGACCCCGCTGCGCGTCTGGACGGGCTCTCGCGCGTGTTCAGCGACGGCCAGGCGGACACGCTGTGGGTGTGCGACAGCCGCCACGCCCCGCAGGCCCGCTCGCGGCTGGGACCGGCACCTGCTCGCACCGAGGTGCTGCCGGTGGACGGGTTGCTGGCCTCGGACGCAGCAGCTGGATACCACCCGCAGCGCGTCGTGACCGCGCTGGCCGGGCGCGGCTTGCACCTCTTGTTCGTCGAGGGCGGCGGCATCACCGTCTCGCGGTTTTTCACCGCGGGCGCGCTGGACCGGTTGCATCTGGTGGTGGCGCCAGTGCTGATCGGCAATGGGCGCAGAGGCCTGCAGGCCCCGGCACACGCGGTGATGGCCGATTGCCCCCGCCCCAGAGCGCGCACTCTCGCGCTGGGGTCGGACATGCTCTGGGACCTGGAGCTGCGTTCGTCCTAGGCGGGCAGCGCGAGCAGGTCGAGGTGCCCCACGCGCAGTTGGCTGCGTGCCGCCAAAGCCAGACGTCGTTGCTTCCAAGCTCCAAAAGACAGCGCCTGAACGCGGGACTGTTCGCTGGCCGCGGCCGCCATGCCGTCGATCAAAGCGCATTGCAATTCCATCGCCTGCGGGCTTGCGCTGCCATCCACCCACCAGTCGCTGGTGGCGGTGAACACACGGTAGCCCGCTGACCGAAGGGCCTGCTGCAGCGCAGCCACGGCGCCTGCGCCCAGTGCGGGACCGAGTCCCTTGTCGCCGCGCTGGTGGTCGGCGAATTGTTCGCCCACTGAAGCGTCCCAGGGGTCATCGGGCGTCCAGACATGGCGGCCATCCACGTTCAGGCTCATCAGCAAGGCCACGTCCGATGCGGCACTGGCCGCTACCAGCCGGTACAGCCATGTGGTGCCCACAAGATCGAGCAGCGCGGACGCGGTGACAAGGTCGGCTGCGTGCCAAGGCAGGGTTTCGAGCCCGGTCATCAGGTCCAACTGCTGGCGCACGACGCTTGCCTCAAAGCCCGATCCTGCAAACGACAGTGGCTGATCGAGGCTCGCGCCCTGGCCAGTCCTTGCGCCGCCCACAGCGGCCAGCCGTTCGGGCCAGCAGCGCAACAAATCCGCATCGTGGTCCACCACCAGCCACTGCTGCGCTCCACCCAGCCGGGGGGCCAGCCAGCGCAGGTTGGCGCCGGTGCCGCAGGCGAGGTCGATCACGCGCAGGGGCCGGGTCGCGCCTCTGCGCAGCGAGGTCAGCCGGCTCATGAGTTGCAGATCAACAGCGGCGGCATCGCGCGCTGCCGCATCAAATGGCTCGCGCAGCTGCAGCCAGTCAGCGCTGAAGGTGGCCGCGCTCATCCCACGCCCTCCAGCACGGCCGCGAAGCGGGCGGCCTGCTGCGGCCAGGTCGCCAGCCGCCCCGCTGCAGCGCGTGCGCCCGCGCCCAGGCTCTCACGCAGCGCCGCGTCGGTCAGCATCCGTTCCAGTGCCACCCGCAGCGGCGCCACCTCACCCGCGGGCACCTGCAGGCCGGCGCCGGAGGGCAGCGTTTGCGCCAGGGCTCCGCCGTCGCTGGCCACCACCGGCAGCCCATGCGCCAGCGCCTCGGTGATCACCATGCCGAAGCCTTCATGCAACGAGGCCAGCACGAACACGTCGGCCGCGGCGTACTGCGCTTGCAGCGCGCTCGCGTCCATTTCGCCGTGCCAGACCACGCGGTCGCCCAGCGGTGCGGCCAGGGCGAACAGGTGGGCGGCCGTGTCGGGGTCGCGCACGGCGCTGCCGACGTTGTGCAGTTCCCAGTCCAGGTGCATGAGTCCAGCCAGCGCCTGCAGAAGCAGGCTGTGGCCCTTGCGCGCGGTCAGTGTGGCAACGCAGAGCAGGCGCAATCGACCATTTCGCCGGGGCGTGGACGCGATTTGCACAGGGTCGGTGCCAGGCTCGACGACGGCAATGTGAGCAGGAGGTACGCCCATGTCGGCCACGTCGCGGGCGGTGGCAAAGCTGGGCACCACCACCTGGCGTGCATGGCGAAGCGCGCGTGCCTCGCCCACCAGAAGGTGCTGGTGGGCAGCCTGCGACAAGCCGGTTTCCAAATGCAGCGGGTGGTGCACCAGCGCCACCCAGCGAAGGCGCTCGGCGTGCGGCGCCACCAACTCGGCCATGACGCCGAACGCCAGGCCGTCGGCCACCACCAGCGTGGCGTCGGGCAACGACGCGATGCGGGCCGCAGCGGCAGCGAGATCGCCGGCATCCGGGTGCGGCCAGGCGCCGTCGAGACAACCCACCTCGACCACCCAACCTGTCTCGCGCAAAGCCATCACCATTCGCCGGTCGTAGATGAAACCGCCGGTGGGCGTGTTCCAGTCGCCAGGGATCAGGAAGCAGCAGGCGCTCACGCGGACGCACGCACCGGCACAGCGCCCTCGTACGATGCCCAGGCCACGTGCGATTCATTGAGCGTCACG
>JBBQSX010000092.1:0-14840 GCA_038213545.1 Burkholderiales bacterium | reverse complement strand
ATTCAAGCTTGGCACTGCCGCACTGCAGTTCGTTGAAAGATCCTCCTGGATCGAGAACTTCAACATCCACTACCACCTGGGTGTGGATGGCATATCGCTGTGGCTGGTCCTGCTGACCGCGTTCATCAACGTGGTGGTGATCGTGGCCAGCTGGGAGTCGATCACCACGCGCGTGAACCAGTACATGGGCGCGTTCCTGATCCTCTCAGGTCTGATGATCGGTGTGTTCAGTGCACAGGACGCCATGCTGTTCTACGTTTTCTTCGAAGCCACGCTGATCCCGATGTACCTGATCATCGGCATCTGGGGTGGCCCGAACAAGATCTACGCCGCCTTCAAGTTCTTCCTGTACACGCTGCTCGGCTCGCTTTTGATGCTGGTGGCGCTGATTTACCTGTACACCGTGTCCGGCGGCAGCTTCGCGCTGGCCGACTGGTACAAGTTGCCACTGAGCGGTACGGCTCAGACCTTGTTGTTCTTTGCCTTCTTCGCGGCCTTCGCGGTGAAGGTCCCGATGTGGCCGGTCCACACCTGGCTGCCCGACGTGCACGTCGAAGCCCCCACGGGTGGCTCCGCCGTGCTGGCCGCCATCATGCTCAAGCTCGGTGCCTACGGCTTCCTGCGCTTCTCGCTGCCCATCCTGCCTGACGCCTCGCACCAGTGGGCCTGGCTCATGATCGCGCTTTCACTGATCGCCGTGATCTACGTTGGTCTGGTGGCCATGGTCCAGCAAGACATGAAGAAGCTGGTGGCCTATTCGTCGGTTGCCCACATGGGCTTCGTCACGCTGGGCTTCTTTGTGTTCAGCGACCTCGGCGTGTCGGGTGGCATCGTGCAGATGATTGCGCACGGCTTTGTGTCGGCCGCCATGTTCCTGGGCATCGGCGTTCTGTACGACCGGGTGCACTCGCGTGAAATTGCCGACTACGGCGGCGTGGTCAACACCATGCCCAAGTTCGCGGCGTTCGCGCTGCTGTTCACCATGGCCAACTGCGGCCTGCCGGGCACAGCCGGGTTCGTGGGCGAGTGGATGGTGATCCTGGCCGCTGTCAAAGCCAACTTCTGGATCGGCCTGCTCGCCGCATCAGCCCTCATCTTTGGTGCTGCGTATTCGCTGTGGATGTACAAGCGGGTCTATCTGGGAGCAGTCGGCAACGACAACGTGAAGAACCTGATCGACCTCAACGCACGCGAGTTCCTGGTGATGGCGGTGCTGGCGGCGGCGGTGCTCATCATGGGCGTGTACCCCAAGCCGTTCACCGACGTGATGGACGCCTCCGTGGCCGATCTGCTGCGCCACGTGGCGGTTTCCAAGCTGCCCCGGTGAGTCAGGCCCGCCACACGACACAAGAGAATGAACAATGATTGACAAGCTCAGCTGGGTCGCGGCCTACCCTGAAATCCTTCTGTTGACGATGGCCTGCGTGATCGCGCTGGCGGATCTGACGGTGAAGACGCCCTCGCGCGGAGCCACCTATGTGCTCACGTTGCTGTCGCTCGGCGCGGTCGCGCTTTTGCTCGGCATGGCCGCTGTTTCAGGCACCACCACCCTCGGCTTCGGCGGCATGATCGTCAGCGACCCCATGGGCAACTGGCTCAAATGTTTTGCCACCATCGCCATGATGGTCACGCTGGTGTACGGCCGCGGTTACGCCGGCCAGCGCGACATGCTGCGCGGCGGAGAGATGTTCACGCTGGCCATGTTCGCGCTGCTGGGCATGTTCGTGATGATCTCGGGCCACAACTTCCTGGTGATCTACCTCGGCCTGGAACTGCTCACTCTCTCCAGCTACGCGCTCGTGGCGCTGCGCCGTGACGATGTACAGGCCACCGAAGCGGCCATGAAGTATTTCGTGCTCGGCGCATTGGCCAGCGGCTTCTTGCTCTACGGCCTGTCCATGGTTTATGGCGCGACCGGCTCACTGGATCTGTCCGAGGTGCTGAAGTCCATCGCCGGAGGCGAGGCCACGCTCAAGGGTTCGGCGCAGGTGCTAACGCTCGGCCTGGTGTTCGTGGTGGCCGGGCTGGCTTTCAAGCTGGGTGTTGTGCCTTTCCACATGTGGGTGCCCGACGTGTACCACGGCGCCCCCACCGCCATCACGCTCATGATCGGCGGCGCGCCCAAGCTGGCGGCGTTTGCCATTCTGATTCGCCTGCTGGTCGAAGGCCTGCAACCGCTCGCCTTTGACTGGCAGCAGATGCTGGGGGTGCTGGCCGTCATGTCGCTGCTGGTGGGCAACTTCGCAGCCATCGCGCAAACCAACCTCAAGCGCATGTTGGCCTTCTCCACCATTGCGCAAATGGGATTCATGCTGCTCGGCCTGCTGGCCGGCGTGGTGAATGGCGACACCGGCAACATGGCCAACGCTTACGGCTCGTCCATGTT
Source organism: Burkholderiales bacterium (assembly GCA_038213545.1). Lineage (GTDB taxonomy): Bacteria > Pseudomonadota > Gammaproteobacteria > Burkholderiales > Burkholderiaceae_C > Hydrogenophaga. The sequence continues at coordinate 12,454 of JBBQSX010000092.1, read as the reverse complement.
CTATGTCATCACCTACGTTCTGACCACACTGGGCACCTTTGGTGTGATCCTCTTGCTCTCGCGCAGCGGTTTCGAGTCGGAGAACATCAGCGACCTCGCCGGACTGAACCAACGCAGCCCACTTTACGCAGGCGTCATGGCGATCTGCATGTTCTCGTTGGCCGGCGTTCCGCCGTTGGTGGGCTTCTACGCCAAGCTCTCGGTGCTGCAGGCGTTGCTGGCGTCCAGCGGCGCGTTCTACGTGGGTCTCGCTGTGTTCGCGGTGATCATGTCGCTGATCGGCGCCTTCTACTACCTGCGCCTGGTCAAGGTCATGTACTTTGATGCACCCACGCAGACTGCCGACATCGAAGCCGGCCTGGACGCCCGCTCGGTGCTGTCGGTCAACGGTGCGCTGGTGTTGTTGCTGGGCATCCTGCCCGGTGGCCTCATGGCCTTGTGCGCCCAAGCCGTGGCGGCGCTGCTCGCCTGAAGCACTCAGCCCTGCTCCGGTGAACTTCGCCGGTGGGGCCGGCTCACACCCTGACCATGAACCACAGTTTTTCCGTCTGGCTGGTGTTGATCGCTGCGCTGCTGGCTGCCAACCTGCCCTTCATCAACGAACGCTGGCTGGCCGTCATTCCACGCCGCCTGCCCAAGACACTCTGGATGCGTCTGGCCGAGATGGTGCTGCTGTACTTCATGGTCGGTGCACTGGGGCTGGCACTGGAGCAGAGCGCCGGGCAGATCGCGCCTCAGGGTTGGGAGTTCTACGCCACCACGGGCGCGCTTTTCATCACGCTGGCATTTCCCGGTTTCGTTTACCGCTACCTCTACCGCCACCGCGGATGAACGACGACAGCCACCTGATCGAAACGCCGCTCTCGCGCACCGAACTGTTGCGCGGCCATTTCCTGCACGTGGTACGCGACACCGTGCGCCTGCCCAATGGTGGCGAGGCCACTCGCGAATACGTGCTTCACCCCGGCGCCGTGATGGTCATCGGTCTGCTCGAAGACGGGCGCGTGGTGCTGGAGCGCCAGTTCCGCCACCCCATGCAGATGGTGATGATCGAGTTTCCTGCGGGCAAGCTCGACGAAGGCGAAGACAGCCTCGTGTGTGCGCAGCGCGAACTGCTGGAGGAAACCGGCTACCGCGCCCGGGAGTGGGCGTTTGCCGGACGCCTGGCCCCCACCGTGGCGTACTCCGATGAAACCATCGACATCTGGTTCGCACGGGGCCTTGCGTTGGGCGAACGCAAGCTCGACGACGGCGAGTTTCTCGACGTGTTCACCGCCACCCCCGCCCAGTTGCGGGCCTGGTGTTTCGGTGGTGAAGTGATTGACAGCAAGACCCTTGTCGGGTCGATGTGGTTGCAGAACGTTCTAAGCGGCGAATGGCCGCTGCACTGGGAAGAGACCACGGCCTCGCCTATGGCAGGACAACCCACCGCATGAAGGTCCTTGATCTGCAATGCGCCCACCAGCACGAATTCGAAGGCTGGTTCGGTTCGGAAGGCGATTTTGTGAGTCAGCTGGGTCGAGGCTTGGTCACGTGCCCGCTGTGCGGCGATGCACATATCCACAAGAAGCTGTCGGCGCCGCGGCTGAACCTGCGTGCCGGGCGCGACGGGCCCGAGGTGTCAACGCCGACCAGCGCTGCTGTGGCGATGAGCAACCACCCCTCTAACCCCGAACTCGCTGCCCTGCAGGCCCGCATGCTCAGAGCGCTGCGCGAGGTGGTGGCCAACTCCGAAGATGTGGGCGAGCGTTTTGCCGACGAGGCCCGCGCCATGCACAGCGGTGAGACCGAGCACCGCAATATCCGGGGGCAGGCCAGCCCCCAGGAAGCCTTGGCCATGCTGGAAGAGGGCATCGAGGTGATCGCGTTGCCGATGCTGCCCACGGTCAAGGAAACCTTGCAGTAGCCAACTGGCAGCTGCCGGCGTTCGCCCAAGCCAACCCCGCCCTGCGGGGTTTTTTCATGCCCCAAGTCACCCTCGCAGGCGCATCATGCGTTTGGCGCATGAAGCCATGGCATGGGGCCATGCAATCCTTGTCTGGGGCTGTTTTGTCCGCCGGGGCAATCCTAGAATCGCGCACACCTCGCCCACTGCCCACCCTTTGTCAGACCGGATGCCGACCATGACCCCGAGTTTCCAGGACTTGTATTTCGCCGCTGCCGACCCCGAGGAACTGCGCAGCCGCGACCCTGCCTTGCTGCAGACCATGGCCGCCGCGCACCAGGCTCTGCTGGGCGCCTCTGCGGTGGGCGAGGTGCGCGTGCAGCTGCTGGACCTTGCGCGTGACGGCAACCAGGAGAGCGGCACGCATCTGCTGCAGATCGTGCACCCCGACATGCCTTTTCTGGTGGACTCGGTGGGCATGGCAGTCAACCGCAGTGGGCGCACCCTGCACTGGATCGTGCACCCGCTGCTGCGCGTGACGCGCGACGCGGCGGGTCATGTCACGCAGATCACCGGGGCCGCACAAGCCAGCGCTGACGAGGGCCAGGTCGTCTCCTGCATCCTGGTCGAATGCGACCGGCTTGCCTCCGACCCCGACGCGGTCGCATTGCGAAAGGTCATTGAAGACACCCTGCAGGACGTGCGCCTGGCCGTGCAGGACTGGCGCGCCATGCTCTCCCGCGTGCAGGTTCTCAACGCCAGCTTCACTGCACTGGACGCGTCGGTGGCCGGTGAAGCCAAGTCCTTCCTGACCTGGCTCGAACAAGGCCACTTCACTTTTCTGGCGGCCGAAGACTACGTGCTCAAGGGCAAGGTGCTGGTGCCCGTGCCAGGCACTGCTCTGGGCTTGCTCAAGGCCCCGGGCACCCAGGTTCTTCCCGCCCAGCCCGCAGAGCAGTTCGTCTCCGACCTCGGTCTTGTGCTGTCCACCAAGGCCATGAGCCGCTCCACCGTGCACCGCCCGGCCTGGCTTGATGCCATCAGCGTCAAGCGACTGGACGCCAGCGGCAAGCTGGTGGGCGAAAGCCGCTTCCTGGGGCTCTACACCTCGGCGGCCTACGCCGCCTCGGTGGAACAGATTCCGGTGGTACGCCAGCACGTGGCGCAGGTCATGGCCAGCGCTGGCGTGGTCACGGGCAGCCATGCCCACAAGGCCTTGCAGGCGATCCTGGAAACCTACCCGCGCGACGAGATGCTGCAGATCGACGCCGCCACGCTGGAGCAACACGCCATGGGCATCCTGCGGCTGCAGGAGCGCCAGCGCGTACGGCTGTTCATGCGCCGCGGTGCCTTTGGTCGCCTGGCATCCCTGCTGGTGTACGTGCCGCGCGATGTGTACACCACCGAGCTGCGTGTGAAGCTCGGGGCACTGTTCTCCGAAGCTTTCGACGCGGCGTCGATCGAGTTCACGCCCATGCTCACCGACAGCGCGCTCGCGCGCATCCACTACGTCGTTCGCGCCAAAGACAAGCTGCCCGCTCAGGTGGACCTGGTCCAGCTCGAAGCCCGGGTGGCGCAGGCCTGCAAGCGTTGGGTCGACGGCGTGAACGCCGTGCTGCTGGCCCATGACGGGCGCAGCACCAGCGGACTGGAAGCCCTGGTCGCTGCGTTCCCAACCGCCTACCGCGAGCACTTCGACGCCGACACCGCCGCCAGCGATGCTGCCGTGCTCAGCGGACTGGGCGAGCCGCGGCCGCTCGCCCTCAAGCTCTACAACCGTCAAGGGCAGGTCCGTTTCAAGACCTATGCCACTCAGAAGATCACCCTCTCGGATGCCATGCCGGTGATGGAGTCCATGGGTGCACGGGTGCTTGATGAGCATCCCTACCACCTCGCCGCACCTGGCTACTGGATCCACGACTGGGGCCTGCAGTTTGCGCAGCCGCTCGACGTGGACCATCTCAAGTTCCGTTTCGAGGAACTGTTCCAGGCGGTCTGGCGCCAGGAAGTGGAGAGCGACGCGCTCAACCGCCTGGTGCTCTCCACCGAGCTCGACGCCCGCGCCATCTCCGTGCTGCGCGCTTACGTGCGCTACTTCAAGCAACTGGGCTTCGCCTTCAGCCAGAGCTACATCGAGGACACGCTCAACAAGAACCCTGCGATTGCGCAGGGCCTGGCCGAGCTGTTCGCCATTCGCTTTGACCCGACCGCGTCCGATACACGCGCCGAGCGCATCAGCACCAAGGTGCACACACTTGAAGCCTTGCTGGCCGATGTGGCCAGTCTGGAGGAAGACCGCGTGCTGCGCCAGTTCCTCAGCACCATCCAGGCCACGCTGCGCACCAACGCCTACCAGCGCGGCAAAGAGTGCTTGAGCTTCAAGCTCAGCCCGCGCGACATCCCCAACGTGCCCGAACCCAAACCCCTCTTCGAGATCTGGGTGTATTCGCCGCGCGTCGAAGGGATTCACCTGCGCGGCGGCAAGGTCGCGCGTGGCGGCCTCCGCTGGTCCGACCGGCGTGAAGACTTCCGCACCGAGATCCTGGGCCTGGTGAAGGCGCAGATGGTGAAGAACACGGTGATCGTGCCTGTGGGCTCCAAGGGTGGCTTCGTGCTCAAGAAGGCGCCATCCGCGGGCGACCGCGACGCCTTCCTGGCCGAGGGTGTGGCCTGCTACAAGACCGTCCTCTCGGGCCTGCTCGACATCACCGACAACCTGATCAAAGGCGCGGTGGTTCCACCAGCCGATGTGGTGCGCCACGATGAGGACGACCCCTACCTGGTCGTCGCCGCCGACAAGGGCACCGCCACCTTCAGCGACATCGCCAACAGCGTGAGCGCGGCCTACGGCTTCTGGCTGGGTGACGCGTTTGCTTCTGGTGGCTCGGTCGGCTACGACCACAAGAAGATGGGTATCACCGCACGCGGCGCGTGGGAGTCGGTCAAGCGCCATTTCCGCGGCCTGGGCGTGGACACACAAACCCAGCCCTTCATCGTGGCCGGTGTCGGTGACATGTCGGGCGATGTGTTCGGCAACGGAATGCTGCTGTCCACCCAGATCAAGCTGGTCCTGGCTTTCGACCACCGCCACATCTTCATCGACCCCAACCCGGATACTGCCGACAGCTACGCTGAACGCGAGCGCCTGTTCAAGCTGCCGCGTTCGAGCTGGGAAGACTATGACAAGGGCCTCATCAGCGAAGGTGGTGGTGTGTTCCCGCGCAGCGCCAAGTCCATCCCGCTCAGCCCGCAGGCGCGCGCGGTCATCGGCACCGAGGCCACCGCCATGGCACCCAACGAACTGCTCAACGCCATCCTCAAGGCCCCGGTGGACCTGCTCTACAACGGCGGTATCGGCACCTACGTGAAAGCCAGTCACGAGAGCCACGCTCAGGTGGGCGACAAGGCGGGTGACGCCTTCCGCGTGAATGGCAACGAGCTGCGCTGCAAGGTGTTCGGCGAGGGCGGCAATCTCGGCTGCACGCAGAACGGTCGCATCGAGTTTGCCCAGGCCGGTGGCCTGATCTACACCGACGCCATCGACAACTCCGCCGGTGTTGACTGCTCCGACCACGAGGTCAACATCAAGATCCTGCTGGGTGCCGTGCAGGAAGCTGGCGGCCTCACGCTGGAGAGCCGCAACGATCTGCTGGCGAGCATGACCAACGAAGTGGGTCTTCTCGTGCTGCAGGACAACTACTACCAGACGCAGCAGATCGAACTGGCCGCCACACGGCCCGTGTACCTGCTCGATGGTCAGCAGAACCTGATGCGCTGGCTTGAACACATTGGCCTGCTCAAGCGCGCCATCGAGTTCCTGCCCAGTGACGAGGAGCTGGGCAAGCGCAAGCGCGAAGGCCGTGGCCTGACCCGTCCGGAAAACGCGGTGCTCATGGCCTACGCCAAGATGAACCTGTTCGACGAGCTGTGCGCGAGCAGCCTGCCCGACGATCCGTTTTTCGCCCGCGTGCTCAAGATGTACTTCCCCGCAGTGCTGGGCGAGCGCCATGCAGACTTCATTGCGCAGCACCCGCTCAAACGCGAGATCATCGCCACCTTCATGACCAACACGGTGGTCAACCGGGTCGGCGCGACCTTCGTCAACTTCCTGGCCAACGAAGCCTCTTGCACGGCGGCCGAGGTGGTCAGCGCCTACACGCTGGCGCGCGAGGTATTCGCGCTGGAGCCGATCTGGGACCAGATCGACGCGCTGGACAACAAAGTCACGACCGAGCTGCAGCTCAGCCTGCTCACCCAGCTGGCGGGCATCGCCCAGCGGGCCAGCCGCTGGATGTTGCGCCACCGCGGCCAGGGCGACCTGCCCAAGCTGATCGCGAAGTACCGTCCTGCGGCCCGCACGCTGCGCCAGCACGTCGAACAGTGGCTGCCCGCCACCGCCCTGGCTTCATGGAAAGCGGCCAGCGCCAGCCTGGTGCAGGCCGGGGTGGACGCGCAGCTCGCCGACGATCTCACGGTGCTGGACCACCTGTACCCGGTGCTTGATCTGGTGGACGTGGCGGCCAAGGCCGGCAGCACGCTGGAGCAGGCTGCGCGTACGTACTTTGCGATCGAGAACACACTGGGCCTGGACCGCTGGCGCCAGCGCATCGGTCAATTGCCGACCGATTCGCTGTGGCAGTCGCAGGCCCGCGCCAGCGCGCGCGACGACGTGTATTCGATTGCTGGTCAGCTGGTGCTTTCGCTGCTGAGCAGCCAGCAGACGCTGGCCGAGTGGCAGGATCAGCACGCGAAGGCGATCGCGCGCGTCAACGACATGCACGAGAGCATCGCGGGTCTGACGCCCGATCTCGCGCCCGTCTCTGTGGCACTCAGAGAGCTCCGCCAGTTGGGGTAGTCAGACCTGGAACTGCAGCGCGGCCAGGCCGGCATACACACCACCCTGCGCCACCAGCTCGGTGTGTGTGCCTTGTTCCACCAGCCTGCCGTGGTCCAGCACAACGATGCGGTCGGCCTGTTGAACGGTGGCCAGCCGGTGGGCGATCACAAGTGTCGTGCGGCCCTTCATCGCCGATTCCAGCGCCGCCTGCACCATGCGCTCGCTCTGCGCATCCAGCGCGCTGGTGGCCTCATCCAGCAGCAACAGCGGTGGGTTCTTGAGCATCGCGCGCGCGATGGCGATGCGCTGGCGCTGCCCGCCTGAGAGGCGCACACCGCGTTCGCCCAGGAAGGTGTCGTAGCCCTCGGGCAATTGGTCGATGAACTCGTCGGCAAAGGCCGCCGCAGCCGCAGCGCGCACCTCGACGTCGCTCGCGCCCGGCTTGCCGTAGCGGATGTTTTCCATCGCACTGCTGGAGAAAATCACGGGGTCCTGCGGCACGATGCCCACGCGGTTGCGCAGGTCCTGCAGGCCCATCTGGTGGATCGGCACACCGTCCAGCCGGATCGTGCCCAGGGCTGGGTCGTAATAGCGCAGCAGCAAGCCGAAGACGGTCGTCTTGCCTGCGCCACTCGGCCCCACCAGCGCCACCGTCTGTCCGGGTTGCACCGCCAGGCTGAAGCCCGTGAGCGCGGCCTGCGCCGGACGCGAGGGGTAGTGGAAAGTGATGTCGTCGAACACCAGTGCACTGCCGCCTTGCGGCGTGGGTGCCTGCAGCGGTTGTGCGGGCGACTGAACCGGCGAGGCACTGGCCAGCAGCTCCATCAGCCGCTCGCTCGCGCCTGCAGCGCGCAGCAAGTCACCATAGACCTCGCCCAGCACCGCCACCGCGCCGGCCAGGATGATGATGTAGAGCACCGTCTGGCCCAGGTGGCCGGGCGTGATGGTGCCCGCCAGCACCGCCTGAGTGCCCTGGTACAGGCCCCACAGCAACAGACCGGCGGTGGTGATGATGATGAAGGCCACCAGCACCGAGCGGGCGCGCGTGCGCTTGATCGCGGTGTCGAAGGCGAACTGGGTGGACGCGTTGAAGCGCGCCACTTCCCGGTCTTCGGCGGTGTAGCTCTGCACCACCGGAATGGCGTTGAGCACCTCGGCCGCGATGGCGCTGGAGTCGGCCACGCGGTCCTGGCTGGCGCGCGAAAGCTTGCGCACGCGCCGGCCAAACCACATGCTGGGCAGCACCACCAGAACGATGATCAGCAGCACCTGCAGCATCACATACGGGTTGGTCCACACCAGCATGATCAGCGCGCCGATGCCCATCACGGCGTTGCGCAGGCCCATCGACAACGATGAACCCACCACGGTCTGCACCAGCGTGGTGTCGGTGGTGAGGCGCGAGAGCACCTCGCCGGTCTGCGTGGTTTCGAAGAACTGCGGGCTTTGGCGCAGCACATGGCTGTAGACCGCATTGCGCAGGTCGGCGGTCACGCGTTCGCCAAGCCAGCTCACGAGGTAGAAGCGCATGGCGGAGAAGATGCCGAGCGCCACCGCCACGGCGAAGAGAGTCGCAAAGTGCCCTGTCAGTGCCATCGCCTGCTCGCCGCGCCCGGCGGGGGCAAGTCCACTGTCGATGAGGAAGCGCAAGGCCAGCGGAAACGCCAGCGTGGCTGCGGCGGCCAGCACCAGAAACAAGATGGCGAGGCCGATCTGCAAGCGGTAGGGCCGCAGAAACGGCACCAGGCCGCTGAGCGATGTGGGGGAGGTGGCTTTGGGGCGGTCGGAGGGGGAAGGGGAGCTCATGCAGGGGAGTGTGCCGGGTTTTGTGGGCGTCTGTTTTGCTCGTCCAAAAGCGGTGGGCACATCTGTCAGGGGCAGGTCAATGGTTCAAATCCTTGATGCTAGGATCGCGGCCAAATTTTCAACGACCAGGAGGGACGGGATGGCGCAGCACAGCGAATTTGAAGCAACGGAGGTCCTGCCCGACAGCAGATTGCCCAACAACGAACCGGCACACCCGCTGGACATCCGCTTCACCGGTTCTGGCAGCGAGTACTTCCGCATCTGGATCGTCAACTTGCTGTTGACGCTGATCACATTCACCTTGTATTGGCCCTTTGCCCGTGCGCGCCGGCTGGCTTACTTTCAGAACAACACGCTGGTGGGCCACGACCCGCTGGGTTTTCACGGCGACCCCTGGAAGATGTTCCGCGGCTACCTGATCATGCTGATGTTCGGTGTGTCCTACTGGGCCGTGTCCAACTTCGCTCCTGCCTTCACGTGGCTGCCTTTGCTCGTGCTTGCCGCGTTGTGGCCCGCGCTGTGGCGCGCGTCGCTGCAGTTTCGCCTGCGCAACACCAGCTGGCGTGGCGTGCGCATGTCGTTCACCGGCGACCTCAAGGGCGCCTACCTGTGCATGCTGCCGTTCTTCATCCCGGTGGTACTGATCGGGATGGTCTTCGGTGTCGCCGCATCGGCCACGCAGGGCGCGGAACAGGGCGCAGCCGGTGCCGTGTTTGCCGCAGCCACTGGCCTGGTCGTGCTGGCCATGGCAGCCCTGTCGCCCTGGCTGCTGGCGCGCATCAAGCGCTATCAGCACGGCGGCTACGCGTTTGCGCAGGAACGCACGCGGCTGGATGCCGGTCTGGGTGCCTTCTATGGTTTTTCATTGCGTTTGATGGGGGTGTCTTTGCTGTGCACGGCCCTGCTCGCTGCTGTGGGCGTCGTCGTGGCGGTCGCGATCGGCGGGTCGTCGGGTGCTGGCTTGGTCATGCTGCCCTTTGTGCTGGCCCTGGCTTATCTGGTGTTCCCGCTGGTGCTCGTGCCCTACACCACGTCGCGCCTGCAAAACCTGGTGTGGGGACACACCCGCAGCCGGCGCGTTCGCTTTGAGAGCCAGCTCAAGGTGGCTCCCCTGATGCGATTGACCGCCAGGAACTGGCTGTTCATCGCGCTCACGCTGGGCTTGTACTGGCCATTTGCCAAGGTGCACACCGCGCGCCTGCGGCTGGAGGCCATGGATGTTTCGGTGCAGGGCGACGTGAATGCCTGGCTCGCGAAGGCACAGGGTGGCGACAAAGGCATTCTGGGTGACGCTGCGGGCGACTTCTTCGGCATCGACATGGGTCTGTGATGAGTGTATCGCCGCGCCTGCCCAGCACCTGGTTCGACGGGCTGAGCCCGCGCGCGCAGGCGTGCGAGGTCTGTATCGAAGGCGACGAACTGGTGCTCACGCTGGTGAGTGGCGAGCGCCGCTACCCGGTGCGTGAGGTGCGCTGGGCCGAGCGCCGCTCGCACGGCCAGCGCCAGAGCGGGCTGCCCGACGGCAGCCTGATCCAGCACGCCGATGCAGGAGAGTGGGACGCCTGGCGACAGGCCAGCGGCCAACGCGAGGGGGTGCTGGTGGGCTGGATGCAGAGCTGGCGTGCCACGCTGGTGGCCGTGGCTGCCAGCGTGGTGTTTCTCGGCGCCGCCTGGACCTGGGGTGTGCCGTGGCTGAGCCAGGCTTTGGCGCAGCAGGTGCCGCAGTCCCTGGAGACCCGCCTGGGTGAGCAGGGCATGCAGCAATTGGACCGCTTGTTTCTGCAAGCCAGTGCGCTGCCTGAGCAACAACAACATGGCTTGCGCGAGCGATTCAAAGCCGCCGTGGACCGCGCCCATCCGCTGGGCGACGCACCAGCCTGGCAGCTCTCGTTCCACCAGTCCAAAGCCCTGGGCGCCAACGCGTTTGCCTTGCCTGGCGGTTACCTTGTGATCACCGACGAATTGGTCAAACTGCTGGCAGATCAGCCCGATGCCCTCACTGGTGTGCTGGCACACGAGCTCGGTCACGTGCACCAGCGGCATGGACTGGACCTGATGGTGCGGGCCAGTCTGATCAGCGCGCTGGTGGGCGTGGTGCTGGGAGACGCCAGCGGCTTCCTCGCCACCGTGCCCGCCACCCTGGCCACGCAGGCCTATTCGCGCGATGCCGAGCGAGCGGCCGACGCCTTCGCCGCGCAACTGCTCGATCGAAGCGGTGTGTCGCCATCGGTCATGGTGACCTTTTTCGAGCGCATCCAGCAACAGGAACAGGCCGATCAAAACGATGATGGCGACGGCGGTGCTGTGTTGCCGATTGCCATCTCCAGCCATCCGGATCACGGGGAGCGCATCCGCTTTTTCCGCGATTGGAAACCCGGGCCTGCGAGCCGCTGAGAGCACCGTTGGTCTATGTCGGTCAACGTACCGACGCAGGTGCATGGCCAGCCTAAGCTGTCCTCACACCACTCTTCGGTGGTTGACACAAAGGAATCACCATGACCCATTCAAAACTGCTGTTGGCTGGCGCTCTGTCGCTCGCACTCGCCGGTTGCATTTCGGCCCCAATGGGCCCAACCGGCCCGGCCGGTGCCACCGGCGCCACGGGATACACCGGTAACACAGGCGCCACCGGAGCGACTGGCGGTGCAGGGGCGACCGGTGCCACGGGTTACACCGGCGCGACTGGCAGCACGGGTGCCACAGGCAGCACCGGCTACACCGGCGCCACCGGCGCAACGGGCAGCACCGGCCTGCCTTCCAGCGGCGGCACCGTGATCGTCGTCCCGCCGCAGCGTTGATCCCCCGCGCAGCGCGCCCTACAAAACCAGCCGCTGCGCGTAACCCGTCATCTCCAGATAGCCGCGGCCCACGCGCTGGCCGTTGCTGTCGTACAGCTCCGACAGGCCTTCCCAGTACACCGTGCCGGTGCCCTGGCGGCTGTCGAGTTCCTGCGGGTCGATCACTGCCTTGACCGTGTAGAAATCGGCCGGCGTGCGGATCAGCCATTCCACCGGGTACTTCGCCCGGGTCAGCGGGCTGGTCCAGAAGCGCTGCGGCTTGAAGTCGACCTCGCCTGGTCGGAAGCGGTAGATGTCGGTGGGGCTCTGCGCGCTGCCCGCCGCGCGAAACGAACCTCCCGCCCATACCTTGCTGCCGTCAGCGCGGCGCAGCTGAAAGGCGGTCACGCTGTGGCCGTCAAACAGGTTCATGCCGATCCAGTCCCAGCCCACCGCCTCGGGATGCAGCAGCGCTTCGCTCCACTCGTGGTCGAGCCACGCAGTGCCGGTCACTTCAAAACGCTGTTGGCCGATGCCCACCGTGCCCTGAACCGCCAGATGGGGATGGGACACGTAGAAGCTCGCCTGGGATGCGTCCGGGCCTTTGCGTGAAAAGCCTTCGTCACCCTGCAGCAGCCAGGCCTGTTGCGGCCGGGCGGTGAGGTCGATGCTCAGCTGGTCACCGCCGATGCGCGTGGTGTAGTGGCCCTGGGGCTTTCGCTCGATGTGCCAGTCGCGCAGCACCACCCGGGTGTCGGTGTCGCTGGCGAACACGCCGCGCTCGGTTTGAATGGGCGCCTCGCCGTTCCAGCGCGCCATGCGCTGGTCGTGCAGGAGTTTGCCGCTTTGCACATCGGTGATGGCGGCGTGGGCGAACAGCAGGTGTCGGGCCGCCAGCCGGCTTCGCAAGGTGTGTGTGCCGTCCACGCGGCTGCGGAAAAAGGTGACCTGAAAGCCGAACTCGCGGCCCTTCTGGTCTTTCGCGTGGCCCGTGAGGTACCACCATTCGGTGCGCGTGTCGTTGTGGGTGCCGTGGTCGCGCGGGAATACAAGCGCGCGGGGTTGAAGGGCGTCGCCGGGGCGGCGTGGGTCTTGCGCTCGGGATGCAGGGAAGGCGAGGGCGCCTGCCGATGCGATCAAGAAAGTGCG
>JBBQSX010000091.1:0-14854 GCA_038213545.1 Burkholderiales bacterium | reverse complement strand
TCGCGTCAATCACAAACCACTCGTGCGTCACGTCAGCGGGTTTTGCGCTGAACGTTTTGGTCATGAGTTTTCTCTTGAAGAGGTGGTTTGGCGGCTCTTTTCCACGGTCGGTCGTTCTCTGACGGAACGCTCTTAGGTGGGTTTGAATGCTTCGCCGCGGAGCCTGCAATTCGCTGCGAAGCCTTCCATTGTACGAAATTACCGGCTTGCTTGGCAAACGCACTGCGCCCAGGAGGCTGGAGATGTGGCCAAACGGCTACCATCGCAGGATGTTCAGCTACCGACACGCCTTCCACGCCGGCAACCACGCCGACGTGCTCAAGCACACAACCCTCATCGCCACGCTGCGCCATCTGATGCAGAAAGAGGCCGGCATCACCTTGGTCGACACCCATGCCGGCGCGGGTTTGTACCGCCTGGATGGGGACTACACGGAAACCGGGGGCGAGGCCAAAGATGGCGTGGTCAAGCTGATGGCGGCCCTGCGCGCGGCCGACCAGCCACCGGTGAAGGACGTGTCGCCCGCGATCGACGACTACCTCGACACCATCGCCAGCTTCAACCCCTCGGGAGCGCTGCGCGTCTACCCCGGCTCGCCCTTCGTGATGCAGCAGCTCATGCGCACCGAGTCGCGCGACCGGCTCAAACTGTTCGAACTGCACCCCACCGACAGCAAGACACTGGCGGCCAACATCGCCCAGCTCGACGCCGGGCGCCAGATTGCGGTGGCGCGTGAAGATGGTTTTGAAGGTCTGCGCCCGTTGCTGCCGCCGCCGCCGTCGGCCACCGGCTCCAAGCGGGCCGTGGTGTTGATCGACCCGAGCTACGAGATCAAGAGCGATTACGGCAAAGTGAGTGCCTGCATACAAGAAGCCATCAAACGTTTCCCGACCGGCACCTACCTCGTCTGGTACCCGGTGATTCCGAGGCCTGAGGCGCACGACCTGCCGCGCCGCCTCAAGACGTTGGCCAATCAAGCACAGAAGCCCTGGCTCAATGCAACGCTGGCCATCGGCCAGGACCCGACGCATGGCCCGGACGACCGGCCGGGGCTGACCGCCAGCGGCATGTTCGTCATCAACCCACCGCACACGCTCAAGGCCGTGCTGCAGGTGGCCTTGACCCAGTTGCTGACCCACCTGGGTCGGGGTAGGGGCAAGTCTCAGGCGCTCGAATCGGGCGGCTGAGCGGCCGACGCTCAGAGTGGCCGGGCCAGCGACATGGTCCAGTAGCGGCCGTAACTGCTCCCCGCCTGCGAGACACAGCTCACCGCCACATCGCGAAACTCGGCTTTCATGATGTTTGCGCAGTGGCCCGGGCTGGTCAGCCATCCCGACATCACATCCGCCACGCTCGATTGGCCGGCAGCGATGTTTTCTCCCGCGAACGACCATGCGTACCCGTCGTCGGTGATGCGGCGCGAAAACGTGCGTCCGTCCAGGCTGGTGTGTGAGAAGTAGTTGTTGACGGCCATGTCGCGCGAATGGCGCGCGGCGGCTGAGAACAGGCGATCGTTCCAGACCAGGGCGGTCGTGGCGGGCAGGGTGTTGGCACCACAAGTGCGCGCTTGGGCGCGCGCCGCGTTGATCTGCTGCAACAGCTCGGCCCGAAAGTTCGCCAGTCCGCAAGATGTGGAGGTATCCAGCGCCACCAGCGCTGCGGCACCGCCGGTGGACGGCGCCGCGCCCGTGGCGCTGACGGGCGTCGGGCCCACGGTGGCGGGCGGAGCGGCGGTGGTGGTGCCATCATCGCCTCCACCGCCACAGGCGGACAGCCACAGCGCCAGACCCAGGGCGGTCGACGAGCGGAGATGGGTTGGCAAGGACCGGCGTGGTGTGGAGGGGCGTTTGTGCATGACGCGCACTTTACGGGCGGACGACCTTCTCGGGGTAAGCGGATGTAGTCTCAACATTCACCGACCGCTCGGTCGGTTAACTGGCTATACTGCGATCCACGCGCCCGGCCAGCGGCGCAGGAGACGCGCATGTACACCCAGTCGTTCAACGTTCCGGACGCCGACACGAAAGCCGGCAACCCGCTGAAGTCGGTGCCCCACGACACCGCCTTGCAGGCCCATTTTGACGCAGTGATCGACGCCGACGGCAAGATCGAACCGCGGGACTGGATGCCTGACGCCTACCGCAAGACCTTGGTGCGTCAGATCAGCCAGCACGCGCACAGCGAGATTGTGGGCATGCTGCCCGAAGGCAACTGGATCTCGCGCGCGCCCAGCTTGAAACGCAAGGCCATCCTGGTGGCCAAGGTTCAGGACGAAGGCGGCCACGGCCTCTACCTCTACAGCGCAGCCGAAACCCTGGGCACCAGCCGCGACCAGATGTTCGACGCGCTGCACTCGGGCAGGGCCAAGTACAGCTCCATCTTCAACTACCCCACCCTGACCTGGGCCGACGTGGGCGTGGTCGGCTGGCTGGTGGATGGCGCGGCGATCATGAACCAGATCCCGCTGTGCCGCTGCAGCTTCGGCCCGTACGCGCGCGCCATGATCCGCGTCTGCAAGGAAGAGAGCTTTCACCAGCGCCAGGGCTTCGAATCGCTGATGACCATGATGCAGGGCACGGCCGAACAGAAGGCGATGGTGCAGGACGCGGTGAACCGCTGGTGGTGGAAGTGCCTGGCCATGTTCGGCCCGCCCGACGCCGACAGCCCCAACAGCGTGCAGGGCATGCGCTGGGGCATCAAGCGCATCAGCAACGACGACCTGCGCCAGAAGTTCGTGGACGCCACGGTTCCGCAGGCCGAGGTGCTGGGCGTGACGCTGCCCGATCCCGATCTGAAATGGAACGAAGCGCGTGGCCACCACGACTACGGACAAATCGACTGGGACGAGTTCTGGGCTGTGGTCAACGGCGACGGCCCCTGCAACAAGGAACGCCTGGCCACACGGGTGAAGGCCTGGAACGACGGCGCGTGGGTGCGCGAGGCGGCCTTGGCCCACGCGGCCAAACAACAGGCGCGCGCCATGAAGGAGGCCGCATGAACACCACCAACACAGCCCTCAAGGAATGGCCACTCTGGGAAGTGTTTGTGCGCAGCAAGCAAGGCCTGGAGCACAAGCACTGCGGCAGCCTGCACGCCAGCGACGCACCCCACGCGCTGCAGATGGCGCGTGACGTGTACACGCGCCGCCAGGAAGGCGTGAGCATCTGGGTCGTGCCGTCCAACAGCATTGCAGCCAGTGAGCCCGACAGCAAGGACAGCTTCTTCGACCCGGCGGCCGACAAGGTGTACCGCCACCCGACCTTTTACGAAATTCCCGACAAAGTGGGGCACATGTGATGGTCTCGGCATCGACCCACGCACCCCTGGACTATTTGCTGCACCTCGCCGACAACGCGCTGGTGCTCGGCCAGCGCAACGCCGAGTGGTGCGGCCACGGGCCCGTGCTGGAAGAAGACCTGGCCCTGGCCAACAACAGCCTGGATTTGCTGGGGCAGGCGCGCATGCTGTACCAGCACGCCGCCGCGCTCATCAACGACGACACCGGCCTGGCGCAGCGCTTCAAACACCTGCAAGGCGCGCGCACCGATGGTCGCGTGACCGAAGACACACTGGCTTACTTCCGCGACACGCACGAGTTCCGCAACCTCACCTTGCTGGAGCTGCCGCACAGCGGCGCGCTGGCCAGCACCGCCTCGGGCGATCGCGACTACGCCACCACCATCACCCGCAACTTTCTCTACAGCGCGCTCATGGTGCTGGTGTGGGACCGGCTGCAGCTTTCTGCCGACGCACAACTCGCCGCCATCGCCGCCAAGTCGCTGAAGGAGGTGCGTTACCACCTGCGCCACGCCAGCGACTGGCTGGTGCGCTTCGGTGACGGCACTGACGAATCGCGCACGCGCGCGCAAGCCGCACTCAACCACCTGCTGCCGTATTGCCAGGAATTCTGGATAGGCAGCGAGGCCGAAACGCAGGCGGTACAGAACGGCACGGGCGCTGATCTCGCCAGCCTCAAGTCCGACTGGGACGCGCTGGTGGACGACACCGTGCAAGAGGCCACGCTCAAACGCGCTGCGGTGCAGGGGTACGTGCCGCAGGGCAAGCTGGGCGTGCACTCCGAACACATGGGCTTCCTGCTGGCCGAGATGCAGAGCCTGGCGCGCACGCACCCGCAAGCGGTGTGGTGAAGCATCACCATGCAAGCCACCGACGCAGACATTGAACACGCCGCCATCTGGGCCGCGCTTGCCGACCTGAGCGACCCTGAAATCCCGGTGGTCAGCCTGAGCGAACTCGGCATCCTGCGGGCGGTGCGCACAGGCGCCGACGGCACGCCCGAAGTGGTGATCACGCCCACCTACAGCGGCTGCCCGGCCATGGGGCAGATCGAAGACGACGTGCGCGCCGCCCTCACGAACGCCGGCCACTCCGCGCGCGTGGTCACACAACTCGCCCCCGCCTGGACGACCGACTGGATGAGCGAGGCCGCCCGCGAGAAGCTGCGCGCCTACGGCATTGCGCCGCCGCAGTGCGGCAGCAGCGCGAACGCAGGCACCAACGTGCTGAAATTTTCGCGCCAGTCCCTGCAGCGCGAAACAGTGCCATGCCCGCAATGCGGCTCGACCCACACCACAGAGACGTCGCCCTTCGGCTCCACCGCGTGCAAAGCCATGTACCGCTGCCTCGACTGTCTCGAGCCTTTCGACTACTTCAAACCCTATTGATGCCATGAGCACCGCACCCCGCTTCCACGAGCTGCCCATCGCCCGCATCAGCCCCGAAGCCGCCGGCGCGGTGGCCATCACGCTGGCCATCCCGCCCGAGCAACGTTCGGCGTTCGCGTTCGAGCCCGGCCAGTTCCTCACCGTGCGCGCCACCATTGGCGGGCAGGACGTGCGGCGCAGTTACTCCATCAGCAGCCCGCGCAGCCTGCTCACGCATCAGGGCGAGCTCACGCTGGGAATCCGGCCGGTGGACGGTGGTGTGTTTTCCAACTGGGCTGCGAGCGAACTCAAGGCGGGCGACACGCTCAGGGTGATGCCGCCCGACGGCCGCTTCACCGTGCACAAGCCCCGCGCTTTGCACCGGGTGGGCTTTGCGGCGGGCTCGGGCATCACGCCCATCCTCTCGCTGATGGCCAGCACGCTGGAAGAATCGCCCGACGCCAAATTTACCCTGGTCTATGGCAACCGCCGCATGGACAGCGTGATGTTCAACGAAGCGTTGCAGGACCTGAAAGACAAGCACGCCGGGCGGCTCACGCTGATCCACATCCTCTCGCGCCAGGCGCAGGAGGTGCCGCTGCTGGAAGGCCGCATCGACGGCGACAAGGTACGCGCCCTCATCGCCACGCTGCTGCCGGTGGCCAGCATGGACGAGGTCTTCATCTGCGGCCCCGAGGCCATGATCGATGCGACTGAAAAGGCCTTGCTGGATGCCGGCGTGCGACCCGACCGCGTGCATACCGAGCGCTTCACCTCACCCACGCTGGAAGCTTTGCCGGCCGAAGCGCGCAAGGCGGTGGTGCTGGGCCGCGCCGACGCAGCGGTGCACACCAACGGTGAAGTCGCGCTCACCGTGCTGCTCGACGGCAAGTCGCACGAGTTGCGCATGAACCGCGATGAACGTGTGCTCGACGTGGCATTGAACGCAGGCCTTGACCTGCCCTGGTCGTGCCGCGGTGGCGTGTGTTGCACCTGCCGCGCCAAGGTGACGCAAGGCTCGGTGGCGATGGAGAAAAACTACACGCTGGAGCCTTGGGAAACCGACAAGGGCTTCGTACTGAGCTGTCAGGCGCGCCCTACGAGCGATCGCCTGGTCATCAGCTTTGATGAGCGCTGAGGCGCTGCCTCAACGCTTCCTCAGAAGCGCCAACCCAGACCGCGGACTTTTGTAGCAGACCAAAAATTCAGTCGTGCAGCAGCACCACCGTTGTCGTGCCGGCGCGCAACAGGCCGATCTGCGCTGCCGCCGCGCGGCTCAGGTCGATGATGCGGCCCGCCACGTGGGGGCCGCGGTCGTTGACGCGGACCAACACCTCCTGGCCGGTGACCGGGTTGCGAACCCGGAGGCGCGTGCCAAAGGGCAGCGTCTTGTGGGCGGCGGTGAGATCGTTCATGTTGAAGATCTCACCGCTGGCGGTGCGGCGGCCATGAAAGGGCTCGCCGTACCAGGATGCGCGGCCCCGCTCGATTTCGCGCCCGTCCAGCACGGCTGCGGGTTCGTCCCCATTGGACAGGGATGGCACCAGAGGCGGCGCCTGCGTCGCACATCCGCCCAGCCACAACACCGTGGCCAGCGCGAGGGTGAACGCAGGTTTGAAACTCATGACAGCTGCAGCCGATTCGCGATTTCCAGCGTGGCCGCGCTCTGGTTCATGGTGTAGAAGTGCAGCGCCGGCACGCCGCCGTTGCGCAACTGATCGCACAGGTCGGTCACCACATCGAGGCCGAAGGCCTTGATGGACGCTGTGTCGTCACCGAAGGCCTGCAGGCGCAGCCGGATCCAGCGCGGGATCTCGGCGCCGCTGGCGTCCGAGAAGCGCATGAGCTGCGTGGAGCTGGTGATGGGCATGATGCCGGGCACGACCGGCACATCGGCGCCGAGCTTCCAGGCGTCGTCCACGAAACGGAAGTAGGCGTCGCTGTTGTAGAAGTACTGCGTGATGGCCGAATGCGCGCCGGCGCGCACCTTGGTCACGTAGGCGTTCAAGTCGGACTCGGGCGACCTTGCCTGCGGGTGCACCTCCGGGTAGGCCGCCACCTCGATGTGGAAGTCGTCGCCGGTCTCGCTGCGGATGAAGGTCACGAGGTCGCTCGCGTAGTGGAACTCACCGCCGGCGCCATAGCCGCTGGGCAGGTCGCCGCGCAGCGCCACCAGCCGCTTCACACCCATGGCCTTGAGCGTGGCGAGCTGTTCGCGCACAGACGCCTTGGTGGCGCCGATGCACGAGAAGTGCGAGGCTGCCGGCACTGATTCGGCGAGGATGTCACGCACCGTGTTGAAAGTGCCTTCCTGCGTGGAGCCTCCGGCGCCGTAGGTGACCGAGCAGAACTCGGGCTTGAGAGGGTACAGCTGCTGCCGCACCGCACGCAGCTTCTCCACACCCTCGGGCGTCTTGGGCGGGAAAAATTCAAAACTCACGGGCAGGCCCATGGGGTTCTCCAGAGATGTGCGGGTTCGACACCGCTGCGGGCCTCAGGCCGGCAGGCGGGCGAACACCAGAAATTCGCGGTTGCCGTCACCCCCGGTGATCGGGCTTTCGACATAGTCGAGCAGCATGAGGCCTCTGTCTTTCACCACCTGCTCGATGCGCTCGCGCACCAGCGGGTAACTCGCATCGCTCTTGACCAGACCGCCCTTGCCGATGTGCTCGGGCTGCAGCTCGAACTGCGGCTTGACCAGCATGAGCACATGCCCGCCCGCCTTGAGCAGGGGCACGAGCGCAGGCCACACCAGCGTCTGCGAGATGAAGGACAGGTCGCCCACAATGAGATCGAACGGCGCAGCGGCGGCCGGGCCACCGGCATCGGTCAGCGCGTCGGCGGTGAGATCACGCGCATTGCAGCGTTCGATGCACACCACCCGTGCTTCGCCGCGCAGACGCGGATGCAACTGGCCCTGGCCCACGTCGACGCCCACCACCTGCTGCGCACCGCGCTGGAGCAGGCAGTCGGTGAAACCACCGCTGCTCTGCCCCACATCGAGACAGCGCAGGCCATGCACGTCGAACGCCACGCGTTGCAGCGCCCCGTCGAGCTTGAGGCCACCGCGAGAAACGAAGCGCGTCTCGGCGTTGTCCACCGCCTGCAGCTCCACCGTCTCGCGCAGCTCCTGGCCGTTCTTCGAGACGGTGTTCCAGTCGCCCGGCAGCAGCCGCCAGCGCACGCCCGATGCAATCAGGCGCTGCGCTTGCGACTTGGAAGTCACCAGTCCGCGCTCGACGAGCAGTTGGTCTGCCCGCATGCGGATCAGTAGCGGTACGTGTCGGCTTTGTAAGGGCCGGCCTTGCTCACACCGATGTAGGCCGCCTGCTCGTCGCTGAGTTCGGTCAGCATGGCGCCCACTTTCTTCAGGTGCAGACGCGCCACTTTTTCGTCCAGGTGCTTGGGCAGCACATAGACCTTGCCGGCTTCGTACTGGTCCTGCTTGGTGAACAGCTCGATCTGCGCGATGGTCTGGTTGGCAAAGCTCGACGACATCACGAAGCTGGGGTGGCCAGTGGCGCAACCCAGGTTCACCAGGCGGCCCTTGGCCAGCAGGGTGATCTTCTTGCCGTCGGGGAAGGTGATGTGGTCGACCTGGGGCTTGATCTCGTCCCACACACACTTTTCGAGCGCGGCCACGTCGATCTCGTTGTCGAAGTGACCGATGTTGCAGACGATGGCTTCGTCTTTCATCGCAGCCATGTGCTCGTAGCGGATCACGTTCTTGTTGCCGGTGGCGGACACGAAGATGTCGCACTTGTCGGCGGCGTATTCCATGGTCACGACCTTGAAGCCTTCCATCGCGGCCTGCAGGGCGTTGATGGGGTCGATCTCGGTGACCCAGACCTGGGCGCTCAGGGCGCGCAGGGCCTGGGCCGAGCCTTTGCCCACGTCACCGTAGCCAGCGACCACGCAAACCTTGCCCGCGATCATCACGTCGGTAGCGCGCTTGATGGAGTCGACCAGCGACTCGCGGCAGCCGTAAAGGTTGTCGAACTTGCTCTTGGTCACGCTGTCGTTCACGTTGATGGCGCGGAACTGCAGCGTGCCCTTGGCCGACATCTCGTTCAGGCGCAGCACGCCGGTGGTGGTCTCTTCGGTCACGCCGATGATCTGTGCGGCCTTGCGGGTGTACCAGGTCTTGTCAACGGCCAGCTTGGCCTTGATGGCGTTGTACAGGCAGATCTCTTCTTCGCTCTGGGGGTTGTTCAGGACGGAGGCGTCTTTTTCGGCGCGCTGGCCCAGGTGCATGAGCAGGGTGGCGTCGCCGCCATCGTCCAGGATCATGTTGGGGCCTTCGCCTTCGGTGCCGGCGGCGCCGAATTCAAAGATGCTGTGGGTGAAAGCCCAGTACTCATCGAGCGACTCGCCCTTGTGCGCGAACACCGGCGTGCCGTTGGCCACCAGCGCAGCTGCGGCGTGGTCCTGGGTGGAGAAAATGTTGCACGACGCCCAGCGCACGCTGGCACCCAGCGCCTGCAGGGTCTCGACCAGCACGGCGGTCTGAATCGTCATGTGGATGCTGCCGGTGATGCGCGCGCCCTTGAGCGGCTGCGCCTTGGCAAACTCTTCGCGGATGGCCATCAGGCCAGGCATTTCGGTCTCGGCGATCTTGACTTCCTTGCGGCCCCAGTCAGCCAGGCCAATGTCGGCGATCGCGCAATCAGTGAAGGTGGGGTTGTTCAGACGTGCATTCATGGTTCGCTCCAGTAAGGATGGGTAAACCACATCGACGGGCGAAAAAAAGCTCATCGCACGGGATGTGGATGAGCGTCGTTGCATGGATGGTCCGAGCCTCACGTCCCGCTGCTGATCTGGTCAGTGGGGACGCTGCAACGCTCCTCGGATGCCGGATTTTAGCCCAGCATGCCCCCGGGTGTGTGTTTGTGGGGTCTCATGGCCGGACTTCCAACACGTTTATGAGCAAGCCTGTGCGACACTGCCGGCCCCATGCCGACCCTGCCCACACCCTCACCGCTCGCCCTGTGGCCCACCGAGGCGCGCGCGCGCATCCACGGCGTGCTGACCGACATCGACGACACCCTGACGACCGACGGCGCGATCACGCCCGACGCGCTGGACGCCCTGCACCGCCTGCGCGCAGCGGGTCTGCCGGTGCTGGCCATCACCGGCCGGCCGGCCGGCTGGAGCGAGGCCTTTGCCCTGGCCTGGCCGGTGGACGCGATCGTGGCGGAGAACGGTGCCGTGGCACTGTGGCGCGGCGGTGACGGCCTGCTTTGCCGGGACTATTTGCAGGACGGGGCAGCGCGCGCGACCAACTTTGAGAGGCTGCAGGCCACTGCCCAGCGCGTGCTGAGCGCATTGCCGAAAACCCGACTGGCCACCGACAGCCCGGGGCGCGAGACCGACATCGCCATCGACCACAGCGAGTTCGCGCACTTGAGCGAAACGGAGATCGCACAGGTGGTGACGCTCATGCGCGGCGACGGTCTGAACGCCACGGTGAGCTCGATCCACATCAACGGCTGGATCGGCGACCACGACAAGCTGGCCGGCGCGCGCTGGATCGTGCGCACGCGCCTGGGCCGCGACCTCGACGCCGAACTCGACCACTGGGTCTACGTGGGCGACTCCACCAACGACGCGGGCATGTTCGGCCACTTCCCGCACAGCGTGGGCGTGGCCAACGTGGCGCGCTTCTGGGCCGCGCTGAGCCACCACCCGCGCTTTGTGACGCAAGGCGAGCGCGGCGCCGGCTTCACCGAGCTGGCCAACGCTGTGCTCTCGGCGAGACCCGCATGACCGAACACCCGCTGCCCCCGCAGCAGAGCCAGGCCCTCACCGGTGCCGCGCCGCCCGCGCTCGTGCCCGCACAGGCCCGGCTGGGGCTGGTGGCCATTTTCGGCTCCACCTTCTTCCAGCTGGTGGGTTACTTCATGCTCATGCCGCTGCTCTTGCTGCGGCTCAAGGGCGACGGTGTGTCCACCGCGTTGGCGGGCGTGTTCGTGGCCACCGGCTGGCTTGGCGTGTTCGCCATGACGCCGTTCGCATCGGCCATCACGCAGCGCCTGGGCCGCCGGCCGTCGCTGTGGCTGGCTGCCTTCGTGCCCGTGATCGCCATCACCGGCTTCCTGTTCAGCAACTCGCTGGTGCTGTGGTTCGTGTGCATCCTGATTGAAGGCATGGCCGCCGGCTTGCGATGGGTGCTGGCCGAAGCCATCGTGGCCGAGTTCTCCCCGGCGCACCAGCGCGGGCGCAACGTCGGCATTTTCGAAACCATGGTCGGCACCACCTTCGTGCTCGGTCCGCTGGTGCTGGCCTGGTTCGGCGCGCAAAGCAATGCCGCGCTCTGGCTGGCGCTGGCGCTCACCGTGTTCGGCCTGGGCTGGAGCCTGCTCATTCCGCGCCTGCCCGCCGCCGCCGACCTGCACAACGCCAAGGTCGGCCTCTCGGGCGTGTGGCACGCACTGAGGGCGCACCCTCTCATCATGACGGTGGGCTTCGTCGGCGGTTTCTTCGAGAGCGGCCTGACATCCATCCTGCCGCTGTACGGTCTGGCGCTCGGCCTGGGTGCCACCGCTGCGGCGCTGCTGGTCTCGGCCAGCGGCCTGGGCAGCGCACTCATGATGCTGCCCGCCGGCATGCTGGCCGACCGGCTGGCCCATCACCCCACGCAACGTTGGGGCAATGCGCGTGCCACGCGCCTGAAGATCATGCGGGTGTGTGCCCTCATCACGCTGCTGGCCACGCTGGTCATCCCTTTCGTGGCCGGCACGCCGTGGCTGGCTGCGCCGGTGGCGTTTTTGTGGGGTGGGGCTGGCGGCAGCTTGTACACCCTGGCCATGATCGACATCGGCTCGCGCGAGGAAGGCATCACCCTGGTCAACAGCACCGCGGTGCTGGTGCTGTCGTACACGCTGGGCGGCGTGCTGGCGCCTGCGCTGGGCGCCGCCGCCTTGCAGTGGTTTCCCACGGTGGGTTTCCCGGCCCTGCTGCTGTTCGTTGGCGGCCTGGGGGTGTGGCTGCTGCGCCGCGCACCGTAGGGCTGCCCCCACGCTCCCCCGCTTCGCGTGGTCCGCTGCCCCCCGAGGGGGCTCGGCCTGCCTTGGGGCGGCCCTGCGGCCGGCCCCAGGAAGCTCTGTTTAGGCTCTGTCGAAGACCCGATCCGCCACGCCGCCGCCGATCCACATGCCCGCCAGCGACAGCCAGGCGGTGACCGCAAAGATGGCGCCGCCCGTCATGCCCGCGCCCACAGCGCAGCCGCCGGCCAGCATCGAGCCAAAGCCCATGAACGCCGCGCCCGTGATGTACCTCGGCATGCTGTAGCCGGGCCCGAAACCTTCGAGCTTCCAGTCGCGCCCCACGAGGGCACCGAGCAGCGAACCCAGGAACACGCCAGGCATCAGGCCCAGGCCGAAGGTCCAGGGGCCGTCGGGCAGGCTGAGCACACGCATCAGCCATTCGGCTGACGGGCCGCTGAAGGTCATCCCCTGGATCTGCACCACCTCAAACGAATGCGACATCACCTGGTAGGTGGTGGCCCAGGCCAGCGCCACCATCAAACCGGTGCCCAGACCGCCGGCCCATTTCCAGAAACCCCAGCCACTGCGAAAAGCGAAGAACAGCGCAACAACCAGCCACACGCCGCCAAAGGCCAGGCCGTCCCAGGGGCCTGCGCCGAGCAGCGCCAGCAGGCTGCGGGAGTCACCCCCCTCCACCATCCACCATTCCGCAATGGCCTCGCGCCAGGGCGCCAGCACACCGGCCAGAGAGGCCTGCGCCACCACCGCGAACACCAGCCCCGACAGCAGCGCGCGCTGGTTGCCGTTGGCCGAGAGCACCAGCAAACGGCTGGCACAGCCCCGCGTCATGACCATGCCCACGCCAAAGATCAGGCCGCCTACCAGCGCGCCCGACAGGCTGCCGCGCGCCGACAGCTGGCGCGCCGTGGTCACGTCCAGCCCCCCCAGCACCACCAGCAGCTGCACCCCCACCACCGCGCTGGAAAAAGCGAGCAGCCACACCGCCAGTTTGTCGCCGAAACGGCCGTGCCAGAAATCGATGACCGCCCCCCGCAGGCAAAAGCGCGAACGCTGCGCAAAGAAGCCGAACCCCAGGCCCAGCAGCAAGCCACAGGCCGCCAGCAGCCTCGCTTCGCCCCAGTGTTCCACCCAGCCGGTCCAGTCCATGGACTTCTCCATATCGATGCATTAGTGCATGCTGATATTAAGACCGTGACCGCTCCACAGGTTGATCTGGCGCAAGCCCGCCCCAGATGCAGGAGACCGTTAAGCTCGAATGTCCCCCTGGCTCCACCCTTGAAAGGACCTCCGCATGGCCATTCCCTGGCTGCTCGCCCTGAAAGTGATTCCCTGGGGTGACGTGATCGAACACGCGCCCAAGGTGCTCAACGCCGCGCGCAAGTTGATGGACCGGCAAAAGTCGCCCGACAGCCCGCCGCTCTCCCCCGCGCCCATGGACCTGGTGTCGGACACGCCGCCCAGCCTGGGTGAACTGCGCAACCGGCTGATTGAAGCGCGTCAGCTCATCGACCAGCAGGCCCAGACGCAGGAGCAGATGGCGCAGACCCTGGCCGAACTGGCCGAGCAGAACGCGCGCCTGGTGGCGGCGGTGGAGTTGCTGCGCGTGCGAACCCGCATGTTCATGTTCGTCATCGCCGCACTCGTCATCGGCGTGATCGTGCTCTTCGCGCGCTGATCAGCCCCGTTCGCTCTTCAGGCTGGCGTCACACCCCACGCCCGCCGCGATCCAGCGGTGGGCCAGCCTCTGCAGCCATGGAGCCGCCCAGCGCCAGCGCGGGCCCAGCACGCCCGCGGCATCGGTGATGGCACCGCAGCGGTAAACCGCCTGGGCGTCGTCCCAACGCAAGGCGTCGCAGGCGCCGTGGCGCTTGCGTGAAAGCACCTGCCCCAGCGGGCAAGGTTCGGCCAGGCAGCAGACCCCGCAACCGTTGCACGGCGCGCCCAGCGCGGGCTGAGCGGGTGCGGCTGGGTGGATGTGAATGACCTGGTCGCGCGGCATCAGGTGCGTGCCAGCACAGGCCCCAGCACCCGCCCGGTGTGCGTGTCCAGCCGCACCACCTCGTCGGGCGGTGCCGCGGCCACGATGAGGCCACCACCCCCGCCGCCCTCGGGGCCGAGGTCGATGATCCAGTCGGCTTCGGCCATCACGTCCAGGTCGTGTTCGATCACCACCACGCTGTGGCCACCGTCCACCAGGCGGTGCAGCACGCGGATGAGTTTTTCCACGTCGGCCATGTGCAGGCCCACCGTGGGTTCGTCCAGCACGTAGAGCGTGTGTGGCGGCTTCTGGCCGCGGCGCGTGATGTCGTCGCGCACCTTGCTGAGCTCGGTCACCAGCTTGATGCGCTGCGCCTCGCCGCCACTGAGCGTGGGGCTGGGCTGGCCCAGCGTGAGGTAACCCAGGCCCACGTCTTTCAGGAGCTGCAGCGGGTGGCCGATGCTGGGCATGGCGGCGAAGAAGTCGACCGCTTCGTCCACCTCCATCTGCAACACGTCGCCGATGCTCTTGCCCTTCCAGGTCACGGCCAGGGTCTCGGGGTTGAAGCGAGCGCCGTGGCACACCTCGCAGGGCACCTTCACGTCGGGCAGAAAACTCATCTCGATGGTGCGCATGCCCTGGCCTTCGCAGCCCGGGCAGCGGCCTTCGCCGGTGTTGAAGCTGAAGCGGCCCGGGCCGTAGCCGCGCGCTTTCGCTTCCAGCGTGTCGGCGAACAGCTTGCGCACCGTGTCCCAGAAACCAATGTAAGTGGCGGGACATGAACGCGGTGTTTTGCCGATGGGTGTCTGGTCGACTTCGAGCACGCGGTCCACGGTCTCGTATCCGCTCACGCTGGCACAGCCGGACCACGCGGGGTACTCGCCCCGCTCCATCGCGTCGCGCCCGGCCTTGGTGCTGCGCTGCGAGACGGCGGCAGCCACGTTGGTCAGCAGCACGTCGCGCGCGAGGGTGGATTTGCCGGAGCCGGACACGCCGGTGATGACGACCAGGCGCTGCAGCGGAACCGCGGCGTCGAGCTGGTTGAGGTTGTGGAGTTGGGCGCGGTGGACTTGAAGCCACGGGGAGCCCTCACCCCCGCCCTCTCCCGCAAGCGGGAGAGGGGGGTTTGCGCTCCCTCGCCCCACTGGGGAGAGGGCTGGGGTGAGAGGCAAGACAGCCCAGCGCGGCTGCAGCGGGTGTTTCAT
>JBBQSX010000090.1:0-14863 GCA_038213545.1 Burkholderiales bacterium | reverse complement strand
CCTTGCTCAAGCTCATGGAGCTGTTCTCAGCCCCGGCCACGTAGTCCGAGAACAGCTCCATGAGCTTGAGCAAGGCGACCGCGTGGGGACCGCTGAGGGTGTTGCCACGGGCCACGAGGATGTCCGTGAGCAGCTCCCAGGCCTTGACAGAGAGGCCGATGGGTTCCACCTCGGAGGGTTGGGTGATGTTCATTTGGTTCAGTGCTTCGTGAATGTGAATGGGAGGTCCAGCTCCCCCAGCTTCTTCACCACGGCTGCAGCCTGTGCCCCGGGGAGGTCTGGCCGTATGCCGTTGAACTGGAGGAACTGCCTCGCCTCGCTGAGGACCCCCGCTCGTGGCGTGGGGCTGGTGAGGGCTTCGTGGAGGGCCTTGCTGTACAGCCGGTAGAGAACCTCGAGGTCCCGTCTGGCTGCCTCATCGGGTGCCGTGGTGCTGTTGTCCCTGAGCAGCTTGCGGGCCACTTGCAACAGCTCGACCGCTGGGGCCTTGGGGGCCTGCACCCGTTGGATGACTCCATCGAGCACGAGCCTCCAGAGGTGCTGTAGTTCGGCCAGCGTGGCCCGTCCGTCGGTCATGGCTGCACCTCACGGCGAGCAAATCTGGAGCGGTACATCTCATTGACCATCCCATCCACCTTGGCAGCCAGAGCCTCGGCATCCATGGGGGTCCAAGAAGGCCCGTGGCGGGTCGACAGCAGCCCCGGAAGGGGTAGGCCTACATCGATAGCTTCAAGGCGCTGGAAGGCCTCCTGTGCGTCCTCGTGGGGCACTGGATGCGCCTTGCTGCTCGAAGCGACTGCGCGGCCCTCGGCACGTAGCTGCTCAGGCGTGAGGCCATCGAGGTAGCGGCCAACGAGTTCACGGGCACGGCGGGTGATGCCCGACTCGTGGGGCTTCTGGGGGCTGACAGCGGCGATGGCACGGAGACCGTAGGCCAAGGCAAACGCAGCTTCGAACGACAGGGAGGCCTGATGCTTGCTGTGGGGCTTGGACAGCGCCATGGTTTGGCGGACACGGGTGAAGGTGGACATGTGGGTCCTTTCTGGGTTGATGGGTAGCTGCTGACGCAGCGGTGGGACTGCAATGCAGCCTGCTCAGATGCGAAAAAACCTCCTGAGCCACGAGAGCAGCACAGGAGGTTTTCGGAGGGGGCTTGAAGGGCGCTGGTGGGACCTTCAGGTTCTTGTCTTCTTCATAGGTGAGCTTTTAAACCGTGATTCAGACCAAGAACTGAGGCGGGCCGTGGCTTTCAGGCCTGTTTTGGGGGTGCCAGATTTTCTGGTGAGAGCAAGGGCCAGGGTTAACCTCGTGATTCACGGCATCACAGAGCTGAATCACACCCCAAGCCTCTGATTTCATTGATCCTTGGCGCAGCTTTCCCGGACTGGTTTTTCGGGGTGAGCTGGGTGATTGGCTTCACAGGTGTCGGTTAACCTCGTGATTCAGGGCTTCCGGGGGCTGAATCACAAGGCAGCCTGTTGATTTCATTGGCACTCAGGGGCAAGAATCCGAAAGTCAAAAATGACCTCCAGCTTCCCCACCTGAATGATCCGAGAGCTGTGCTCCGTCCAGCAGTCAAAGTGGGTCAACGGAAGGTCACCACGGTAGAACACCCCGGCATCCTCCAACGAGGGAACGAGGCGAGCACTGCGGCGGACAACAGCGTCCAAGAAGACAGCCAGACGGGCCATGAGGATGCGCGAGAGGTAGGACATGGGGTAGCTCCAGAAGGTGTTGAAGAGAGCCGTATGGTGGCCTCTGGGGGCCTTGCTGCGCATCGGTGGATTCACGTCTGGTTGAGGCCCTGTTACAGTCCTTCCATCAGCATCGGCTTATGTCTTCCCATATGCGGGAGTGTCTCACTTCTGGGACCGTAGTGTCCTCACAGGTATACCGTAGCGGACACACCACGGAGGATCCAGAAGGTGTCTCCAAGGGTTGCTTCTGGCTCTGAGGACAGATATTATGAGGACATCACCTCAAAGGACGCTCCTCCATGCAAACCTTCCTGTACGCCAGGGTCAGTACGACAGACCAGACCATCTCCCACCAGAGGACCCAAGCCGAGGCCGCTGGGTTCACCTTCGATGAAGTCATCGAGGACGAGGGTGTCTCCGGGGTCAGCACCCGGCTACAGGACCGCAAGGGCGGTGCCCTGCTCCTCCAGAAGCTGCGCAAGGGGGACACCTTGGTGGTCCGTTGGGTCGACCGGCTGGGGCGCAACTATCAGGACGTGACCGAGACCATCCGGGACCTGATGAAGCGGGGCGTGGTGGTGCGGACCATCATCAATGGCATGACCTTCGATGGCAGCACCAAGGACCCCATGCAGCAGGCCGTGCGGGACGCCCTCATCGGGTTCATGGCTGCATCCGCACAGGCACAGGCAGAAGCCACCAAGGAGGCCCAGAAGGCTGGCATCAGGGCCGCACTGGAAGGTCAAGAAGCTGCCACCAAGTACCGTGGCAGGAAGCCCAGCTACGATGCCCTCAAGCTGCAGCAGACACAGGACCTGCTGACCATGGGCATGCCCCCTGCACACATCGCCAAGGAGCTTGGCATCCCGAGGTCCACGGTCTACCGCATCAAGGATGACCCAGCCAAGATGGCCGCAGTGCTGCAGGCTTGGGGCTGATACAGCTCACTCCACCAGAGGCCCTTCGGGGCCTTTCCTGTTGGTGCTGCATGCTGCCCCACTGCAGAGCCAGCGCGGCGTCCTCGTGGCCCAGCGGTGCGGCTGCTCGTGGCCGGGTGGCCCGCCCCAGGCCCGGGTGGTGTGGCAGTGGGTACCCCCACGGGGGGAAAGTGGCTTGTGGGCTTATCCGATACCCACTGACAACTTTTTGCAAAATGTCCGCTGTAGACTTCGATTCGAGTGGTCCGAAGGGGCACCAAGAAACACCTGAAGGGAGTCCCAGTGAAAGCAGCTTTTGCGCTCGCCTTGTTGTCGCTCGGCGCGATGGGAAGTTTTGCAGTCAACGCCCAGGACGGGTCTTTCATGTCCCGGGGCGCAGGGACTACCAGTTGCGGGACGTACATCGCATGGCGAAACAGCGGCAACGCGCCGAACGTGAGTCAAGTTGTGCAGTGGACTTGGGGCTACTTGCACGGCTACAACACATACACCTTGAGTGCCAAGATTGACCCCCCTGAAAATGACGCTGTGGCAGCGTACTTGGAAAAGTACTGCCGAGATAACCCGCTTGGATACGTGATTTACGCAATCCCAAAGTTGATCGACGAACTTGGTGGCGCGGGCGCCGCGCCTGTGCGGAAAAAGTGAGTGAGTGAATGCGCAGAGAAGCGGCATTCCGCTACCCGCGAGCCGTCAGCTCACAAAGGCCACCCCAGTCACTTCGGGGCAGCTACCGGGGCCACCACGGCAGGAGCCGACCACGCCATCACTGCGGAGCCTGCCCCAGCTCCGAAGCTACCCAAGCTCAGAGCGAAGAAACCGCAGGCAGCCCAGAGAAAGTACTTGTGACCAGCCCGGATTCTCGGGGTTGAATCTTTGAAGGTCTCTCGGAAGATCAGGAGCTGCGTGAGGTATGCAGATGCTATGAGCGCCCCCGAGCACAGCAGGCCCCCTGCGAACCAACCCATGGCTGTCGAAAGGTCCGCTACAGGCTGCCCCGTTGCCTTCCCATGGACGTTGCCCAGGTAGGCCAGAAGGGCCACAGCAGCACCCCCGTTTGCCAGAGCTGAGAACTTGATTGCCTCGATGGAGATGGCAACCATGGATTTGTAGGTCTCTTGCTGGTGTGGTGTCATGGTCGAGTGGCTTGTGGGCGAGACATGAGGTTACAGCCTCCCACCCTGCCCCCTTGCCAACCTCCTGAAACCTTCCCACAATCAGCCCCAAGCACCTTCCCACAGGGGAAATGCTCACAAATCAGGCAGTGGTCATTTTCCTGAACTGTGACAAGTACTTAGCGAGCATCGGGGCTGTGTAAAAGCGTCAATTTTGTCGTTTCTCACAGTCTCCGCCAACGAATGCAAGGGCCTTGAGCAATCAAGGCCCTTTTTTCTTGCGCGCTGCGCGCGCGATCGCAGCAAGAAACACGCGCTTGTCTGGAGACCGCTGTGGGCCCCGATACCGAACTGCACGGGGACGAAGAACACGTGATGCCCTGCGCCGAAGCCATGCTTGCGGGCACGCTGGCGTTGATGACGGGTCATGCCCAGAGCACCTGCGCCACGCAGCGCGGACTCGTGGGGCGCAAGATCCGCTCCAACCTGTTTTTTCTGAGCCAGCATCCGGAGCTCTCGCCGAGCAGACCGCACCGAGCATCGATGATGGATTGCCCTGGCTGCGCCTGTGGCACTCCACGGCACCGCTGGTGCATTGAGCGCGCCACGCTCGGGCGTGCTGCGTGAACGTGCCGTCTTGAGCCGACACCTGGACGGTGTTCAGGACATGCGCATCCCTCGCTGGGGACGAAGGGAGGTGCCTTTGGGGTGGGCGGGTTTGTGATGGCGGCGGGGCCTGAGCCCTGCTTCAGCGAACGCCGGAGACCACGGCACCGAAGACACGGTCTGCACTGACCGTCGCGATCGTCAGCTGCGTCTGTGCACCTGCTGGAGCCAAAAAGGCCACGCCGCCGGACACCAGTCCAACTTGCGAACAAGGAACACCCCCATTGGTCACCGACACATTGAACACATTTTTTCCAGAAGGCCGAGGAACAAAGTTGCCGGAGAAGGAGCACCCAGGTCCCGGGGTAGGCAGGGCTGAAAACGTACCATCCCCCGCCACAGTCAAGGTGTATTGATCACCCGCAGGGCCTTGTACCGTCCAAGCCCCTGTCAGGCTGGCCAACGCGGCGACAGCGTTGTAGCTATAGGCCGGCGCCACCAGGGCCACGCTGGTTAGCGTTGAGGTGGTGGTCGCGTCCGTAATCGTTCCGCTGAGGGACCCGGCCGGTGCGTTGTAGCTGGCACTGGCCACCGCATTCGTTGCCAAGGCAGGTGGTGGGTTGGCAAAATTCCTCACACTACCGGCAATGAAGAAATTGCCGTTGGACGTCCCCGTGCCCTGGGCAAAACCTTCGACGTCGAGCGACATGCCGTTGCGCGTGCCGTAAATGGTCCAGAACTGACCGTTTTCCAGCACCAACATTTCAAAGTCGGTGCTGGTACCGGGCAACACGGGATTGCCCACCGTGGCCGGAAACGCAGTCACGGCCAACGTACCCGCGTAATACCCCTCAGCAGAAGGCCCCGCCGGTGAACCCACCACGTCATCGCCCCCACCGCCACAGCTGACCACCCCGGCCATCGCCACCAAAGACACCGCCAACGCTGCACAACGCTTCATGAGAACTCCACCTTTGAAACCAGTCAACTTTCATCCGAATGATTGCCAAGCTGAATGGTAAGAGGCAAGGAATATCCCCTCTGTGCGCTGGCGCTCCAAGACCTCGAATTCGGATACATGGGCATTCCCCCACAGCAAGAAAACCAACGGGCCCGAAGGCCCGCTGGTGATCTGTGCAAATGGAGGTTCAGTGGCCAAGGCCTTTGGAGTTTGGGGTCATCGGTTGCGGGCGGGGCGCGCCATCTCGTGAACGGCTGGCGCCCCGCGGCCGGGCGCGCCATCACTGGCGGTTCAGTTGACCAACATTCATGCTGTCGGCAACCCGCAGGCCGGCCTGGCGGATCTGCTCAGCTTGTTCAGCCGTGGCCACCACGGGGTACTTGTTGTCGGAGAAGTCGACAAGGCCCAGGCGCTGGGCCTCGCCGAGTTCGGCGAGCACCTGGGCGCGGGTTTTGCCGGGGCCGGTGGGCACGTTGAAGGTCACGATGTCCGGGTCACCCAGCTGGCCCAGTCGCTTGGCTTCGGCGAGTTCGGCACGAACTTGCTCGCGGGTGACGGAGGAGCCGGCGGGCACTTCAAATTTCACGATGGTGCCGTCGGGCAGCTGACCGGCATCACGGGCGGCAATGGCCTGGGCCTGCACTTCAGCGCGCGTCAGGGGCGCGTTCTGGGCCATGGCGGTGCCAGCGGTGGCGGCGAGGATCAGGGGCAGGAGGATGCGGTTCGAGAGTTTCATGATGATTCCTTGTGAGAGCGTTGGGGGAGACTGTTGTGCCTCTGTGTGTGGCACAGGAAGAACTTTAAAAACCGAGCTTGTCGTTTCCCGAACGCCAGAATGACAAATTCGTAATGCAGCAAAAAGGCGGTTTCCGGGACAATTCACGACACCTCCGGGGGGTTGAAGCCCCTGCCCTGCCACCTCACACAGATCCCTGCCATGCGCGTGCTGGTCATTGAAGACGAAGCCAAGATCGCCGATTACGTCAAGCGCGGCCTGTCCGAGGCCGGCTACACGGTGGACGTGGCGCGTGACGGTATCGAAGGCCGTTACCTCGCGCTTGAAGGCGACTACCAGTTGGTGGTGCTCGACATCATGTTGCCGGGCATCGATGGTTTCGGTGTGCTGTCGGCGCTGCGCCAGAAACGCGGCACGCCAGTGCTCATGCTGACCGCGCGCGACCGGGTGGAAGACCGCGTGCAAGGCCTGGAGGCTGGCGCCGACGACTACCTCGTCAAACCGTTTGCCTTCTCCGAATTGCTCGCCCGCGTGGGCGCCCTGCTGCGCCGCGGCCCGGCGGCAACAGACGCAAGCAACACGCGCATGGCGGTGTGTGATCTGGAGATGGACTTGCTCGGCCGCAAGGCCTGGCGCGCTGGCCAACGGCTGGACCTCACCGCCAAGGAGTTTTCGTTGCTTGCGCTGCTGGCGCGGCGCAAGGGCCAGATCCTGTCTCGCACCACCATCGCCGAGCAGGTTTGGGACATGAACTTCGACTCGGATACCAACGTGGTGGAGGTGGCCGTGCGCCGCCTGCGCTCCAAGATGGACGACCCATTCAAACCCAAGCTGCTGCACAACGTGCGCGGCATGGGCTATGTGCTGGAGGAGCGGGCATGAGTGCACAAGCCACACAAAGCACAGCGCCGTGCGGCTACTCCATCGGCCGGCGCCTGTCGCTGCTGCTGGCCATTCAGACGGTGATCGGGCTGGGCGTGCTGCTGGCGTTCATCTATGGCGCGACCACCATGCTGTTCACCGCCAAGCACGAGGAGGAGTTGCGCAGCTACACGTCTGTGCTGGTGGACGTGGTGCGTGATGCCCACGCCAAGGGAGGTGAAGCCGAGGTGAAAGCCAAGCTGGCCTGGCTGGCCGAGCGCCGCCCAGGCACCTACGTGCAAGTGAACCGTGCCGACGGCAGCGAGCTCTACCGCGACAAGGCACCCACCTTCGACGTGGCCACCTCGGTGTCGCGCGCGATGCCCTTCGCAGTGCAATCCACCAGCGCCGGGCTCCTGCAGGGCACGCTGATGCTGGACTGTTCACAAGACGCCAAGACCGCCCGGCGAATGGCGCTGCTGCTGATTGCGGCCGTGCTGGCGGGCGCGGCGCTGGTGGGCTGGGGCACCTTCTGGCGAGTGCGCTCCAGCCTGCGGCCGCTGATCGATCTGGCAGCGCAGACCAAGGCCATCGACGCTCGCCGCCTGGGGCAACGGCTCACGCTGGCCGAACCGGTGGAGGAACTGCAGCCGCTGATCGACCAGTTCAACGGCTTGATGCAGCGTGTGGAGCGCACCTATGTGCAGCTGGAGGGCTTCAACGCCGATGTGGCGCACGAGCTGCGCACGCCGCTGACCAACCTGATTGGTCAGACCGAGGTGGCGCTCAGCCGCGAACGCACCGCAGGCGAGCTGGAAGACACGCTGCACTCCAACCTGGAAGAACTGCACCGCATGGCGGCCATCGTCAACGACATGCTGTTCCTCGCGCAGGCCGACCGCGGGGTCAAGGCACGGCGCGGCGCGGCGGTGAGCCTGGCACAGCTGGTGCAGCAGGTGGTGGAGTTCCACGAGGCGCCGATGGAAGAACGCGGCTTGACCGTGACCATCGACGGCGACACCGCCTTGTCGGTGGACGAGCCGCTGGTCAAACGCGCCTTGTCCAACCTGCTGGGCAATGCGATCCGCTACGCCGACGCAGGCTCAACGCTGAGCGTGCGCATTGCGCGCGAAGCCGGCGACAGCGTGCGGCTGTGGGTGGAAAACACGGGTCCCACGATCGAAGCCGAACACCTGCCACGCCTGTTCGACCGGTTTTTCCGCGCTGACCTGTCGCGTTGCGAGCTGGAGAGGCCACACCACGGGTTGGGTCTGTCCATCGTGGCAGCCATCGCTCGCATGCACGACGGTTTTCCAGCCGCGGAGTCGAGCGGTGGCACCACGCGCGTGGGCTTCAGCTTGCACGCCACCTGAGCCAGGGCGGTTTCAGTCCGCCAGAAAGATCTCCTGCAGGTCGCTGAGGAAATCGAAGCCCCGCTCGGTGGGCCACACGCGGGCCGCATCGCGCTCGATCAGGCCTTTCTGCGACGCCAGCGCCAACCCGGCTTCAATGCTGGAAAGCGGCAAGCCCGTGCGCTCCATGAACTGCTGCAGACTGAAGCCTTCCTTGAGCCGCAAGGCGTTGAGCATGAACTCAAACGGCAGGGCTTTGCGCGGGACTTCGTCGGCACTCACCACCGCGTTGCCCGCCAGTGCGCGCTCCATGTACAGGCGCGGCTCGCGCACGCGCACAGGCCGGCCCACACGGTGGGCAAAACTCAGCTTGCTGTGGGCGCCTGCGCCAATGCCCAGATAGTCTCCGAACTGCCAGTAGTTGGTGTTGTGCCAGCTGCGGTGCCCCGCGCGCGCATAGGCAGACACTTCGTAGCGCTGCAGGCCCGCCTCGCCTGTGAGTTCGGTGATGCGGTCGAGCATGTCCCAGGCCTCGTCTTCAGGCGGCAAAGCCGGCGGGTACTTGGCGAAGTACGTGTTGGGCTCCAGCGTGAGGTGGTAGATGGAGATGTGGGGCGGTGAGAAGGCCAGTGCGGTGCGCACATCGGCCTCACAATCGGCCAGCGTTTGCCCGGGCAGGGCATACATGATGTCGAGGTTGAAGGTGTCAAAGGCCTGCGCAGCCTCCTGCACCGCGGCCATTGCCTGGTCACGGTCGTGCACACGTCCCAGCGCCTTCAGGTGCTCATCGTTGAAGCTCTGCACACCGATCGAAAGGCGCGTCACGCCCGCTTGGCGAAACGCTCGGAAGCGGTCTTTCTCGAACGTGCCGGGGTTGGCTTCCAGCGTGATCTCGGCATCGGCGTCGAGCCGGAGCAGGGCGCGCACGTCGCCCAACAAGCGATCGATCGATGCAGGTGAAAACAGGCTGGGTGTTCCGCCGCCAATGAAAACGCTGTGCACCGTGCGGCCCCAGATCAGGGGCAGCGAGGCTTCGAGGTCGGCGCGCAAAGCGTCCAGGTAGCGCGCCTCGGGTAACGGCTGGCCCGGCTCGGACGTGGCGCTCCATTCGTGCGAATTGAAATCGCAGTAAGGACACTTCTTCAAGCACCATGGCAAGTGGATGTAGAGCGAGAGCGGTGGCAGGCTTTGCAGTTGCAGCGTACCTGGGCGCATCCAGTGGCGCACATCGTTCCAGGGCGCCTGGGGCTGATTCGCTGTGTGGCCGGGCAGTCCACCAGGCCAGGACACCGGCTTGTCGGCACTCACGGCGCGGCGCTGGGTACTGGCGCGAACCAACGCTCGCGCATCAAAGCCAGCATCTGTTGCGCAGCGCGTCCGCGGTGGCTGTTGGCGTTTTTCACTTCGGTGGGCAGCTCGGCGAAGGTCTTGCCGAAGGCCGGCAGGAACATCACCGGGTCGAAGCCGAAACCGTTTTCGCCAATGGGCTGTTGCGTGATGAGCCCCGGCGCGCGGCCGGTGGCCACCAGCGGCTCGGGATCGTCGGCGCGGCGCAAAGCCACCAGTGTGCTCACCAGCGCGGCGCGGCGGTCCTGAATGCCCTGCATCTGCTTCAGCAGCGCCGTCACGTTGTTGTCGTCGCCCTTCTCATAGCCAAACTGCGTGGCGTAGAAGGCCGTGTCCACACCCGGCAACCCACCGAAGACCTCAACGCACAGCCCGGCATCGTCGGCCAAGGCCGGCAGGCCGCTGAGCCGCGCAGCGTGGCGCGCCTTGGCCAGCGCGTTTTCCACAAAGGTGCGGTGCGGCTCGGGCGCTTCGGGAATGTTCAGGTCGGCCTGGCACACCAGCTCGATGCCCAGCGGTGCGAACAGCGCCTGCAACTCGGCGAGCTTGCCCTTGTTGTTGGACGCCAGGACCAGCTTCATGGCTGATTGAGGCCCAGTGCATTCTTCTGCAGCATCACCAGTTCGCCGACGCCTTTTTCGGCTAGGCCCAGCAACACATCCATTTCGCGGCGCGTGAAAGCTACACCCTCGGCCGTGCCCTGCACTTCCACGAAGTGCCCGGCACCGGTCATCACCACGTTCATGTCGGTGTCGCAGGCCGAGTCTTCCACGTACTCCAGATCGAGCAGCGGTGTACCTTGCAGAATCCCCACAGAAATCGCAGCCACGTGGTCCTTGATGGGCGACACGGCGATCTTGCCGTCGGCGATCAGCTTGCTCACCGCATCGTGTGCCGCCACGAAGGCGCCGGTGATGCTGGCTGTGCGCGTGCCACCATCGGCCTGGATCACGTCGCAGTCGAGGGAAATCGTGCGCTCGCCCAGCGCTTTGAGGTCGAACACCGCGCGCAACGAGCGCCCGATCAGACGCTGGATTTCCTGCGTGCGACCGCTCTGCTTTCCCTTGGCCGCCTCCCGGTCACTGCGGGTGTGCGTGGCGCGCGGCAACATGCCGTATTCGGCCGTCACCCAGCCCTCGCCACTGCCTCGCTTGTGCGGAGGCACCTTCTCTTCAACCGAGGCGGTGCACAGCACTTTGGTGTGGCCGAACTCGATCAGCACCGAACCTTCGGCGTGCATGGTGTAGCTGCGGGTGATGCGCACAGGACGCAGGGCGTCGACGGCCCGTTGGCCGGGTCGGGAAAAGTCGCTCATGGGGAAACCTCAGGTGTTGCGTTCGGCCGTGCGGCGAATCGCTTCGTTGATTTCGGCGATCGACTGTTCTATCGCCGCGTCGTCCAGATCTTCCATGGTCGAGTCGGGTGTGCCCGACTGGATGGTGGAGGCGAACACACCGTCTTCGATGTCCTCTGTGGACACGCGGGTGCTCTGGAATTCGTCGGCCGTCTCCCATTCCATGGCGAGCACGGTCACGTTGTCGCAGCGCGGGCCGCCGCGCTTGAGAGCCAGCTCCACGAGCTCGGGAACGGCCTGCTCCAGCGGGCGCTTGGACAACTCCTGGGTGATTTCTTCGTCGGACACCGTGCCCCACAGACCGTCGGAGCACAGAAGCACACGGTCGCCCTGCAGCAGTTGCACCGGGCCCGACAGGTCAAACACCGGCTTGGCGGGTGAGCCCAGGCAGGTGAAGAGGATGTTGCGGTTGATGTGCTCGGTGGCACGCCCCAGGTGGGCCTGCTGCTCCATATAGGAGTGGTCGCGTGTGCGTGTCAGCATTTCGCCATTGCGCACCACGTACAGGCGCGAGTCGCCGCAGTGCACCCAGTACACATGACCCCGCTCCATGACGGAAGCCACCAGTGTGGTGCGTGGTGTGTCCAGCATGCCCTTTTCAGCGGCGTACCGAATGATCTGGTGGTGTGCCGCCATCAGCGCACTGGAGAGGAACTCAGGCACTTCCCTCACCGTGGGATTGGCCGCCTTTTGAAAGTAGGCCGAGAAGGTCTGCAGCGCGAGCTGAGCAGCCATGGCGCCCTCGGGGTGCCCGCCCATGCCGTCGGCCAGAACAAACAGGCCCGATTCGCGGGTGTAGGCATAGCCCATGCGGTCTTCATTGCGCTCCCGCCCACCTTGGCGACTGATCTGATAGACCGAAAATTTCATCGAAACTTGGTGCCGGCGTTGGTGGATTTCCGCAAGGATTTCTTGTTGTCCGACACGATGTTGTCAAACTGCAGACGCATTTTTTCGGCCACGGTGAGCTTGGTGTAACTGCGCTCGGTTTCGCGGCTGAGTTCTTTCTGCAGCGCAAACACCGATTGCGGACGCGACAAGGGATCCAGCGACATGCACCATTCGACCACCTCGATCAGATTGTCGGAGTAGACACCGCGCAGGCGGGACAGCGCCAACGACAGGCGGTCCTTTTCAAGTCGCTGCGGCGCATCGTTGGGCGGATAACCCTGCATGCTGGCGTAAATGCAGGCGCCAATGGCATAGATGTCGGTCCATGGGCCCATGCTGGAATCGCGCCGGTACATCTCGGGCGCCGCAAAGCCAGGCGTGTACATCGGACGGATGAAGTTGCCTTCTTTGCTCAACACCTCACGCGCTGCGCCGAAATCGATCAGCACCGAGCGGTTGTCGTCGGTCACAAAGATGTTGGCTGGCTTGATGTCCAGGTGCAGCATCTTGTGCTGGTGCACGATGCGCAGACCGCGCAAGACCTCGTCGTACAAAGAACGGATGGTCGACTCGCGAAAGACTTTTTGCTTCTTCTGCTCGCGCGCTGTGATGATGAATTCCTGCAGCGACGCGCCCTCCAGGAAATTCATGACCATGTAGACGGTCTCGTTTTCGCGGAAGAAATTGAGCACGCTCACCACGGAGGCGTGAGAGATTTGCGCGAGCGCGCGGCCCTCTTCAAAGAAGCTCTTCAAGCCCAGTCGGTAGAGTGAAAGTTTTTCTGGCTGCACCTGAGGCAGCAGTTCGCCGGGACCTCGAGATGCGAGCGACGAAGGCAGGTACTCCTTGACCGCGACCTGCTGCCCTTCGGTGTCTACCGCCAGGTAAACGACGCCAAAACCCCCGGCTGCCAGTTTGCGAACAATGCGGTAACCGCCAATCACGGTGTCCGGCGGGAGCGGTGCGGGTTTGACCTTTGACATAATTCGGATGGTTTCCGGAACGCCTCGTTTTGGACCACTCAACCTGACGGGCAAAGTGCAATGGCAGTTTACAGCATGACCGGCTATGCAACGGCCCAACTGGGCGGGCCCGCCACGGCCGCAAATGCAGAGCCGGCGCGCGATCCCAAGCCAGGTCTGGGCCTGGAGATCCGCTCGGTCAACAGCCGCTTCCTCGACCTCACCTTCAAGCTCCCCGACGATCTTCGCGGCTCAGAGCCGGCGCTGCGCGAATTGCTGACAGCGCGCCTCAAACGCGGCAAGGTCGAGGTTCGCGCCTGGATCGAAGGCCGCAGCGACGCCAGCTCGCGCTCACCCAGCGCGCTTGAACTGCAGAAGCTCGTGGGCCTGCAAGACAACGTGCGCGCATGGTTGCCCACCGCAAATCTGCTGTCGGTCGCCGAGGTGCTTCAGCTCACGTCGCGCCAGCAAGGCAACCCGGGCGAGCTCAACGAAGGGTTGCAGTCGCTGGCCGATACTGCGGTCGACAGCCTCATGGACTCGCGCGAGCGAGAGGGCAAACGCCTGGCGGCCATGCTGCTGGACCGCCTGGGTCAGCTGCGGCAACTGGCCAGGGACGCCCAACCACTCATTCCGCAACTCGTTGCCCAGCAGCGCCAGCGATTCATCGACCGCTGGAATGAGGCACTGGCCGCCGGCAGTTCATCGGCCACTGGCAACACGGTCACGTCCGACATGGCAAACGACCGGGCTCTGACCGAGGCCACCGCGTTTGCCATCCGCATCGATGTAGCAGAAGAGCTCACCCGGCTCGACTCTCACCTGACCGAAATCGAGCGGCTGATCAAAAAAGGGGCAGAAGTCGGCAAACGGCTGGACTTCCTGATCCAGGAGCTTCACCGCGAGGCCAACACGCTGGGTTCGAAATCATCCAACATCGAACTCACGCGCATCTCGGTGGACATGAAAGTGCTCATTGAACAGATGCGCGAGCAAGTCCAGAACATCGAATAAGTATGGAATACCCCGGAAACCTGTTCGTCGTCGCAGCCCCCAGCGGGGCGGGAAAATCCAGCCTGGTCAAGGCATTGATGGAACTCGACTCGCGTGTCGCGCCTTCGGTCTCGCACACCACGCGCCCACCCAGGGGACAGGAGCTGCATGGACGCGAGTACTACTTTGTAAGCAAGGAAACCTTCGACCACATGGTCATCCAAGGCTCGTTCCTGGAGTGGGCGATGGTGCATGGCAATCGCTACGGCACATCCAAAATGGCCATTGAGCAGCGCATGGCCCAAGGTGCCGATGTGGTGCTGGAGATCGACTTTCAGGGTGCGATCCAGGTCAAGCGCATCTTTCCCAACGCGGTGCTGATTTTCATCCTGCCCCCAAGCTGGGAAGAGCTTCGCTCGCGGCTGGAGCGCCGGGCCGAGGACACGGCCGAGGTGATTGAATTGCGCCTGCAGAACGCTGCGGCCGAGGTGGCACACGCCCAGGAATTCGACTTCGTTATAATTAATGAGCTGTTCGAGCGGGCTTTGTTTGACCTCAAGGCCATCGTCCATGCCCAGCGGCTCAAGTTCGCCGCCCAGCGTATCGCCCGCGGCGATACCTTCAAAGCGCTCAACATCCTCTGACCTCAAGCCCGTTTACTGGAGCCCGCCCATGGCACGCATCACCGTCGAAGATTGTCTGGAAAAGATCCCCAACCGCTTTCAACTCGTGTTGGCGGCCACCTACCGCGCCCGCATGCTGAGTCAGGGCCATGCACCCAAGATTGAAAGCAAGAACAAGCCTGGCGTGACCGCATTGCGCGAAATTGCAGAAGGCAAGATCGGCCTCGAGATGCTCAAGAAGGTTCCGCTCTGAATAGGGCTGAACCTCAAAAGAAACACCGCACTGCTAGCTGTCTGCGTAACTGTTGATAAGTGATTAGAAGGCCGCATCCGCAAAGGATGCGGCCTTCTTCTTTCTGGCAGAGAAATCTCATCCAGCATCAACAGCAAGCCCGCCCGAGTGGCCAGTGTTCTCGGGCTGAGGACC
>JBBQSX010000089.1:0-14946 GCA_038213545.1 Burkholderiales bacterium | reverse complement strand
AAGGCATTCGGGCAGCAAGGTGACTTGCTCGCGGCACTCGCCTTCGATGAATCGCTTCATGGGCACCTCGCTCAAAACGGGTGCCATGATTTTATTTTTGAACAGGCATACCGTGAAGCGTTTTCACACAGCCTCGGCCATAAGCAGTCGGTCGAGTGATCGCAACCTCTCGCCGCCGCTCACCGGATTAATGCGGCGCCGCCTTCGCGAAGTGGTGCAACAACCCCGCCTAGTTGGTTTCGTCAATCAGTCCCCGGATGACCGCGCAGAAATCCTCGACGGCGCTTTCCTTGAAGATCAGCCTGTTGACGCCCACTTGTCGAGCTGCCTCAGTCAGAGCTTCATCGACAAACCCTGATGCGATGGCTGTTCTCAGTGCAGGGTTGATGGTGAGCATTTCTCGCAGCACCTCGATGCCGTTCATGCCAGGCATATTGAAATCGGTGATCACCAGATCAAAGGCATCACCATCAGCTTTTACCGCTGCGATGGCCTCGGACTGCTCGCTGAATGCACTGACCTTGAAGCCCTCAATCTCCAGCAACCGTCGCACCAGAAACACCAAAGAATCGTCATCGTCCAGGTAGAGGATGTGCCGACCGGCTCCAGACTTGATTAGCGTTGGGGCGTTGACCTGGGGTGCTGCCGCCACTTGCTGACCCACATCAGGCATACCACTCGCCGCCGGAAGGTCGATAGTGAAGGATGTACCGCTGCCGGGCTTGCTCGAGACATCGATCAGACCGCCATGGGATTTGACAATGCCGTGTACCACCGCCAGCCCCAGACCAGTGCCCTCACCAAGCGGTTTGGTGGTGAAAAAGGGCTCGAACATGCGATCAAGCGTGGCTTGATCCATACCGAAAC
Source organism: Burkholderiales bacterium (assembly GCA_038213545.1). Classification (GTDB taxonomy): domain Bacteria; phylum Pseudomonadota; class Gammaproteobacteria; order Burkholderiales; family Burkholderiaceae_C; genus Hydrogenophaga. The sequence continues at coordinate 14,079 of JBBQSX010000089.1, read as the reverse complement.
CGCTGTCACGGACCGTGAGCCGCACGGCAGGCTGGACGCCATTGCCTGGGCCCGCCGATGCCAGCAGGGAGGACGCCACTGCCTCAACCGCGAAATGCAAGGTGCCGCCGTGCCCACGCATCGCCTGAATGGCGTTGGTGCCCAGGTTCATCAGCACCTGCATCATCTGCGTCGAATCGGCGTGAATCAGAGGCACATCGGCGGCAGCATTGACCTCGATGTGTACTTTCGCCGGCAGATTGGCGCTGAGCATTTGCACCACATCCTGGACAAGCGACTCAAGCGCAATCGGCGTCATGTCGGTGACCTGCCGACGACTGAACGTCAAGATCTGCCGCACCAAGTCACGCGCACGCCGCCCGGCTTTCACAATTTCGTCGATGCTTTGCAGCGCAGCATGTTCATGGTCCAAGCTGCGACGCGCCAGCTCGGCGTTACCAAGCATGGTCGCAATGATGTTGTTGAAGTCATGCGCAATGCCGCCTGCCAAGGTGCCGATGGCTTCCATCTTTTGCAATTCGCGCAACTGTAATTCCATGGCCTCACGCGCAGCATCCACCAGTTTGCGATCGGTGATGTCACGCTCGATAGCAATCCAGTGCGTGTACCTGCCGTTGTCATCGGCGACGGGAACAATGTCCAGCTCAAGCCAGAACTCCTTGCCCGCCTTGGTGTAGTTGATCAATTCGGCGCGCACGGGCTCCCATGCTGTCAACGCAACGCGAATGCGATCGAGCTCGGCACGCTGCGTCTTGGGCCCTTGCAGCATCCTGGGCGTGTTGCCGATGGCCTCTTCTCGACTGTATCCCGTGCGACGCTCATAGGCGTCATTGACAAAAACGATGCGAGGTCCGGGCTGGTCGATCGGCTCTGCCTCAGTAATCAGAACGATGTCGTTCAGCCGGGAAACTGCTGTAGCCAACAGCTTGAAGTTAGACAGGAGCGCTTGATCCGCGGGCTTGATCTGAAGTGGGGGACAGGCGTTCGTTAAGTCCAAGGATGTCTTCCAGCAATTTTCGTAGTTAGTGGAGCATCCACTCAAAAGTTGTTCGTATGTGCGACGCCCTACCGCTGATCGAGTTCCAGCAATGAACAAGGCTATGGACTGCGTGAATCAGGGTGTAGTGCCTGCTGCAGCTATTCATCCAATGACTCCACAGCTTTCACTAGCGCCCAAGCCCAGTAACGTGTGCGCACGAGGCCCAGATCAACCTGTGCCTCCCAATCTTTTCGAGGAAAACGCATGATGACGGCTGCCTGATAGGCCTCTGGCGCGGACGCGTAGCCATAGTGGTGCGGATCATCCATCTCCGCAGGCAGCTTCCAGCGGGTTGTTCCTCTTGAAACCACAGGTTCCAAACCCACACCCAACAAGTGACAAATCAAACCTGCGGCAGGCTCGGTGAAGACTGGCACCAACTCATACAGCCTTTTTGCAATCAGTTCTCTCAAAGCGACGCGATTGGCTCTTACAAGCATCTCATCGCACAAAGCGAGCACAAGCGAAGATGTGTCTGCGAGATGTAACGCGTTCAAAAGCTCAGTGAGCAGCGGGTCAAGCTGGCCAGCCTCTTCAGTCTTATTTTTTATAGTCAGAAGTGCAATCGTGTCTATCAGGCTGTTCGAGCGAGCGAATAGGCGCTGACCTAGATAGTTTCTCGGCTACGGAAGTACACGCGCATACCGTCCCATGAGAGCACAACGCCTGCAATCTAGATAGGCCGATACCGTACATAGCGCGGCAGGACCGTCTTTCACATTAGCGGGATGAAGGACAGCAACGGGCCCATTGCAGGCGCTCGATCGACACGATGGGTCTTGGAAAAGCAGTCAGTCACCTTCAGAAAGCACCATCTCAATCGCCGCTACCGTGAGTGTGGCATGCGCGTGGGTCGCGGACAGACCGAGTGAAGGATGGTGCTTCCCGGCGCCCTCGCGCTGGAGCAGCGTTGCCATGGTGGTGACTTCGTCTGAAAATGCCGCCATCACAAGCTCACGGAGGACAGAAATGACCTCATCGAAAATCCGCCTGCCGCAGCTTGATGGCGGCTGGTTTCTCACCGACGGCGGTATCGAAACGGTGCTTATCTATCAAGATGGCGTCGACCTGCCGGAGTTTGCGGCGTTCGTGCTGCTGGAGACGGCGGACGGTCGCGACATCCTGCGCCGTTACTATCGGCGCTACCTCGATATTGCGGTCTCTGCTCCAGGCGCGGGCTTCGTTTTGGAGACCCCCACCTGGCGTGCCGGCATCGACTGGGGCGCCAAGCTCGGATTCGATGCTGATGCAATGCAGCGCATCAACGCCAACGCGGTGGTCCTGATGAAAGAGTTGCACACAGACTACGTCTCGCGTATTGCAGGATCTATCGTCATCAGTGGTTGCATAGGCCCGCGCGGCGACGGCTACACTGCGGGCGCGCCGATGGATCCGGAGGATGCGCGCCGCGCGCACCAGCTTCAGGTCGATGCATTGACCACCGCGGGAGTGGACCAGATCACCGCCATCACGATGACCAGCAGCGCGGAGGCCATGGGCGTGGCGCGCGCAGCGGCGCGTGCCGGCCACACCAGCGCAATTTCCTTCACGCTAGAAACCGACGGAAAGCTGCCGAGCGGCGAGCTTTTGGGCGCGGCGATCCAGGCGGTTGATGCCGACGCCGAAGCGTCCGGCTACAGCGCTCCCGCGTATTACATGATCAACTGTGCGCACCCCACACACCTCGAATCCGCGATGTCAGGCGCAGGCGCTTGGCGCGAGCGCATACAAGGCCTTCGCGCAAACGCTTCAAAGCTCAGCCATGCCGAACTGGATGTGATGACCCAACTCGACAGCGGCGATCCGCGTGACCTTGCGGACCGATACCGGCGCCTGCGCATCCCGCTGTCTCGTTTGAACGTGTTGGGTGGCTGCTGCGGGACTGACCATCGGCACGTTGCAGCGATAAGCGAGGCATGGTCAGCTGCTTGAGAGTGCGCATGCCGAGGGCCTTACGCTCAGGAGGCAATCGCTTGCGGAAATCAAGTTTCCTCGGATGATTTGACCCAGAACTGTCGCCCGCAATTGACGGCTTCTGGCCGATTACCGAAGTTGGCTTTGGAGCCCTGAGCTGCTTCACCATAAGGTGAGATCAAGAGGCGTTTAGGTCTTCCCCGTTGTTTTGCTGAGCGAGTCATACAAAATGAGCGGCGTTATGTGACCAGGAACGTGACCAGGAACGTGACTAGGAACGTGACCAAGAACAGAAGCGTGACCAGTAACGTGACCAGGGTGGTCGAAACACGGTGGATTACTCACCCCGCACCACTTAGCAGCTATCGTGCACCTAACCAGTCACCACTGCATGGAGCTTCCCTGGCTCGGCTTCGCGGTCGAACTTGACCCCAGCCAGCCCCAGGATGTGCACTTCTATCAACTCAAGGAATGGGCGCAGCGCGTCAGTGCTGCGCGGGCGGCAGCCCTCTGCAGTCGCGCTGGGCTTGTGCCCCATCACTTGGGCGATGGCACCAGAAGGCGCCCCTGCCGCTTCACCCAGCAGGGAGAATGGACATCGGAGCTGCTGCGGGTGCCGGAGTAACGCTTGAAGCGATCGAAAATGCGCTTCTCGAGCTCCTCGATTGAAGAGAAGCATCCTCAGCACCAGGGTGGCAATATTGCCAACGTCGATGGACTTCGCCTGCTAAACAGTCGGGCCGGTGCGAACAACGCTACAGGAGGGACTTACCCTGCCGGAGACATACTTCACGATGTCAAAGGTGGGTGCGACTTCAGTGTCTGGAGTGACAACGTTGTCACCCTGGGTGCCTTCCGTCATCGTCGCATTGCCATCTGTCTCGCTCCCCTCGGGTTCTTCGGCCTTCGGCGCCGGCTACAGGCCGCGCAGCACATTGCCCAGGCCGGTGCCTCGCATGCCCGCTGGCGTTCCTTGGTCTTAGTGCCTTCCATGGGGGTCGGCTTGCGAACCACACAGCCGCCGACCACTTCGATCAACTCGCCGGGGCCTTGGCGCTTCTGCTCGGCAACGGCTGCGGCCTTGGTCTTGAGGGGCTCACCCTTCGGATTCATCAGGTCGCCAGCGTTCGTGCCACGGGTGCCGGCGAGTTGCAAAGTGTCACTTGTGACACCCAGCGGGGTCGACTGGACCTTATACGCCACGTCGCCAGCGGCGCTCCAAACCGTTGCCGCCGCAACGTGGGCACTGCTCTCCCCCTCTATTGCCTCCACAACGACGACAACTCTCGTAGGTGCGAGTCTTGTGGAGCACTGGTTCCAGCTGGATCGGCTCATGCTTAGGTTAGTCGCCACAACTTCTGCAGCCGACCCGGTACACGTTCAGGTACCGCAGTCTGCAAAAAGTCTGTAAACCGAATAAGACGCCGAAAGAACAACGGTGTCAGAAATGAAAAAAGCCCCGGAGGGCTTGATTCATAAGGAAATTTTTGGGGTGGCTGATGGGGCTCGAACCCACGACAACAGGAATCACAATCCTGGACTCTACCAACTGAGCTACAGCCACCGCAAGCCGCAAATTATAGCCGGAAGTGGTGGTGCCATGGCCCCACCCCCTTTGGAGAAGCTCAGCGTGCGGCCGCGGCAGCCGGGGTTGGCTCGCTCACCAGGATTCTGGCCTTGAAGCGCTGTTTCAGCGCCTCGTAGTAGGCCAGGCTTTCAGCCGTGGACCACCACTGGCTGTATTGCTGCACCTCCTGGCCGAGGGCCTGCGCCTCGCGCGCGGTGCGCGGCAGCACTTTTTCAACCTTCACGACTGCATAGCCCTCTGCGCCGAGCGGTATGCCAACCCAGGCGGGAAGGCTCTTGGGATCGACGCTGAGTGCGGCGACCAGCACGGTCTGGGGCAGGCCCTGCGAATTCTCGCGCGAGATGGTCTGAACAGCGGAGAGGCCATTTGCAGCGCCGCCGGCTTTCCAGACCTGCAACTGTTTGTCGCCCTCTTCGCGCGCCAGCTCGGCCGCGCGCTGCGCCACCAGGCGTGTGCGCACCGATTCCCGAACCTCCTCCAGCGCGCGCGTGCGGGTCGGCGAATGTTTCACCACACGTGCAGACACCAGTTGGTTGGAACCGGTTTCAATGGCCTCTGTGTTGCGCTTCTGGTCGATCGCGTCGGGTGCAAACAGGGCGGCCAGCAAACGTTCATTGGCCAGCACACCTGCGCCGGCTGGCTGGGTCTGGGGCTGGCGCAACACGCCTTGCGCCTTGCGAATTTGCAGCTTCAGGCGGTCCGCCGCGGGCTGGAGACTGTCGGCCTGCTCGTACACCAGGTTGCTGAAGGTCTCTGCCGCTTCAGCGAACTGTTTCTGCGCCTGCTGCTGCCGGAGTAAGGTCTCGATCTCGGGCTTCATGGCTTCAAAGCTGCGCTGTGGCGGGCTCTTGATGTCGGTGAGCTGGATGATGTGAAAGCCGAACTCGGTCTCCACCAGCTCCGAGATGCCGCCCTTGGGAAGCGCGTACACCACATCCTCGAACGGCTTGACCATGGCGCCGCGCGAGAAGAAGTCGAGATCACCGCCGTTGACCGCAGAGCCAGGGTCTTGTGAGTTCGCCTTGGCCACTTCCGCAAAACTCGCCGGGTTCTTGCGCACCCGCTCCAGCAGGCCGGCGGCCTTGGCGCGAACGGCTTCCTTGTCGGCTGCAGGTGCCCCGGCAGGCACAGTCAGCAGGATGTGGCTGGCGCGGCGCTCTTCGGTTCCGGCGAGTCGCCCGGCATTCTGGTCGTAGTAGGCGCGCACGTCGGCTTCATTGAGCGCCAGCGATGCCTGCAGGGCGCTGGTATCGAGCACAAGGTACTCGATGTCGGCCTGCTCGGGCGCCTGGAACAGCGGCCCGTTGGCGTTGTAGAAAGCCTCGATCTCGGTATCGGTCGGCTTGACACGCGACGCGAAGTCGGCGGCATTGAAGCGGGCCACCTGCACCTCGCGGCGCTCGAAGAACGCGTTGAGCGACACATTGGCCAGGCCTGTGGGCGCGAAGCCGGAGCCAACGATGGACTGGGACACCTGGCGCTGCGAGAGGTCGGCCCGCACGCGGGCTTCGAACATCTCGGGCGTCATGTTCTGGCGCGCCACGAGGGCGCGGTAGGCGTCCACGTCGAGCGAGCCATCAGGCTTGCGCAAGGCAGCAATGGCCTCGTTCTGCTGCAGTTCGCGGGCCAGGCGCTGGTCGCTGGTGAAGAGGTTGAGCTTCTGCGCGGCGGTGGCCAGAACACGGTCGCGCACCAGGCGCTCGAGGGTGGCGTAACGCGCTTCAGGGCTGTCCAACAACTTGGCATCCAGCGTGGGCATGGCTTCGCGCAGTCGCTGCGATTCGACTTGGTGCGCCTGATCCCAGTCGACCTGGGTGATGTCCTTGCCATTGACCGTGGCCACGGCGTTCCCTGCTCGGTCGAAGCTGGTGTAGCCCTCGATGCCGACAAAGATGAACGAAGGAATGATCAGGACCATCAAAAAGCCCATGAGGTACTTCTTGTGATTGCGGATGGAATCGAACATGCCTGTAACCCTGCTGCTTCAAAAGAAATGAAAAGTGGTACCGGTGCCAACAACAAAAAAGGCGAACCCGGGTTCGCCTTTTTGATGGTGGTGGGTGCTGACGGGGTCGAACCGCCGACCTACTCCGTGTAAAGGAGCCGCTCTGCCAACTGAGCTAAGCACCCCACCGTGAAAGGAGCGTTTATTTCAGTTCAGCGCGTCTTTGAGAGCCTTGCCCGGGCGGAACTTCGGCACTTTGGCGGCCTTGATTTTAATCTCGTCGCCGGTGCGCGGGTTGCGGCCTTTGCGCGCGGGGCGCTTGGTCACCGCAAACGAACCGAAGCCCACAAGCGATACGGTGCCGCCCTTCTTGAGCGTGGTACGGATGGCGGTGATGGTCGAGTCAAGTGCGCGCGTGGCGGCTGCCTTGGAGATGTCGGCATTCTTGGCGATGTGCTCGACGAGTTCTGTTTTGTTCACAAATGGCCCCTCTTTGATTGAGATGAGTTGTTCCGCTGGTGCAAAGCTTGTCCGGGAACAGCGCGATTGGCTGCCGTGGGACTGTTCTGGTGATCGCTGGACGCAGTGATGGCCGCGACATGCGAAAAGTGATTAGACCCATGGGCTGCAACCCCTGTCAATACACGAAGGTCGCGCGCCCAACCCCGACGGCTCAAGAGGCTGGATTCTAGACGCTTTCAACAGGGCTGCAGCCGCGCGGAGCGACCTGGATCAACCCTTGATCGCCTGCGCAATCGCCCGTCCCACATCGGTGGTACCCGCCGTCCCGCCCAGGTCGCCGGTGCGGGGGGCGCCACTGCCAGGTTGCAGCACCGCTTCGATGGCGGTCATCACCGCATCGTGCGCTGCCTTGTAACCCAGGAAATCAAGCATGAGCGCGCCGCACCAGATCTGGCCAATCGGATTCGCAATGCCTTTGCCAGCAATGTCGGGCGCCGATCCGTGTACGGGCTCGAACAAAGAAGGGTGTTGACGCGTGGGGTTGAGGTTGGCGCTGGGAGCGATACCAATCGTGCCGGTGCAGGCGGGTCCGAGGTCGGACAGGATGTCGCCGAACAGGTTGCTGCCCACCACCACGTCGAAGAAGTCGGGCCGCTGAACGAAGTGCGCGGTCAGGATGTCGATGTGGAACTTGTCGACCCGCACGTCCGGATATTGCTTGGCCATCTCGACCACGCGTTCATCCCAATAGGGCATGGTGATGGCGATACCGTTGCTCTTGGTGGCGCTGGTCAGGTGTTTCTTGGGGCGTGAGCGCGCGGTCTCGAAGGCATAGCGCAGCACACGGTCCACGCCGATGCGCGACATCACGGTTTCCTGCATCACGATTTCGCGCTCGGTGCCCGGGTACATGCGCCCGCCGATGCTGGAGTACTCGCCTTCGGTGTTTTCGCGCACGATCACCATGTCGATCTCGCCGGGCGCGCGCGCGCTGCCGTCGCGCCGCACCACCGGGGCGATGACGCCAGGCATGAGACGCGCAGGTCGCACGTTGACATACTGGTCAAACTCGCGGCGGAACAACAGCAGCGAGCCCCACAGCGAGATGTGGTCGGGCACTTTGTCGGGCCAGCCCACGGCACCAAAGTAGATCGCCTCATGACCGCCGATCTGGTCCTTCCAGTCGTCGGGAAGCATCTTGCCGTGGCGCTCGAAGTAGTCGCAGCTGGAAAAGTCGAAGTGGTCGAACTGCAGGTCGATGCCGAACTTCGTGGCGACGGTCTCCAGCACGCGGATGCCCTCGGGCATGACTTCGGTGCCGATGCCGTCTCCAGCGATGACGGCGATGCGGTGTTGGCCCATGTGTGCTCCTTCTGATCGGTCTTGGAAGGTTGTCAGCATAGCCCGCCTCGAAGCAATAATCTGGCAATTGATTCGAGCCGAAAGGGAAACAATTGGACCGCCCCGATCTGGAACTGGTGCTCGCTGTTCGCCAGCACGGCAGCCTCGTGATGGCCGCCCGCGAACTTCGCGTGGCTCCCTCGGCCGTGACCAAGCGCCTGGCCGCGCTGGAGGCGGGCCTGGGCTTGCGCCTGTTCCAGCGCACCACGCGGCGCGTGAGCCCAACGGCTGAGGGTGATGCGTTGTGCGAGCGCGCGGTGCACTTGCTGCGTGCGTTCGACGATATCGAGGCCGAACTGCGCGAACGCCAGGCCGAGCCGGCCGGGCCGATTCGTCTGGCGGCCACCTTTGGCTTCGGTCGCCTCTGGGTCGGGCCGGCGCTGGCCACGTTCCACGCGCGTCACCCCGGTGTGCGGGTGCAGCTGCAGCTCACCGAACAATTGCCCGATCTGGCGGTCGAAGGCTTCGATGCCGCCATCTGGCTCTGGAACGCGCCGAACGAGCGCGCGGCGGAATGGGTGTCGAGGCGGCTCGCCGGCAACCAGCGCGTGCTGGTGGCCGCGCCCGCTTACCTGGCGCAACACGGCACACCGCGCACACTGCAAGACCTCGACAACCACAGCTGCCTGGTGGTGCGCGAAAACGGCGGGGGACCAGGCCAGCGCTTTGACCACTGGCGGCTGCAGAGTCCTGGCGACACGCAGGTGAAGCACGTACCGGTGAACGGCCCGCTCTCCAGCAATTCGGGTGAGTTGGTGCGCGACTGGTGTCTGGCGGGACACGGCATCATGCTGCGCAGCCTGTGGGACATTGCACCGCAGTTGGCCAGCGGTGAACTGGTGCGCGTGTTGCCCGAGCACGCCATGGCGGACGCAGACATCCACTGGCTCGCGCCCTACCGTCCGCAAACACCGAAGCGCATCCGTTTGCTGGTGGACTTCCTCGCAGAGCGTTTCCGCCACGAGCCGTGGAAGCCTGCACGACAAGCCGCTAGCGCGAAGCGCGCACCACGAGGCTCACACCAAAAGCTGTGAGCGCAGTGCCAACGAGGGTGATGGCGGTGATGGGCTCGGAAAACAGCACCCACGCAATCAGCGCGGTACTCGGCGGAACCAGGTACATGAGGCTGGTGACCGAAGCCGCCGCCCCTCGCTGGATCAGCATGTAGAGCAACGAACTGCCACCCAATGTGAGCCCGAGCACAGACCACGCCATGGCCCCCATGAGCTGACCGTTCCACTGCATGGCCTCAGCCTCCAGCAGTGTCAGCGGCAGCGTGACCAGCAGCGCAGCGAGCAACTGCACCGCGTTGGCGGTGCGCACGTCGCAGGCCGCCACAAAACGCTTCTGGTAAAGCGTACCGATGGTGATGGAGAACAGCGCCATGACCGCCAGCGACAGGTTGAACCAGGTGGCCTGATCGCCTGGGCCCCCGGCACCAAACTTGCGCGATACCACCAGCACCAGCCCGGCAAAGCCCAACACCAGACCCACCCATTGCCGTCTGGACACCTTGGAGCCGGTGCCCGAAAGCCAGATGGCGGTGAGCACTGGCTGCAGGCCGACGATGAGCGAGGACAGACCCGATCCCATGCCCGCCTTGACCGCCATCCAGACACCGCCCAGGTAGCCCGCATGCATGAGGACCCCGGTGACGGCCAGATGAGCCCACTGCGTGCGGCTTGTCGGCCACTTCACGCCGGCCATGAGAATCCAGGGCAGGAAGCAGGCGATGGACAACGCATAGCGCACCGCGAGGAACTTCATCGGCGGCGCGTAGGGCATGCCGTAGCGCGCAACGATGAAGCCGGTGCTCCATATCAGCACGAACACCCAGGGCATGGCTCGCAACCACGCGTTGTCTTGCGTCGGGGAGTGCATGAGCCGTCGATGCCGTCAGCGCAATCAGCGGGATTTCGCGCGAATTTCGGGAATGGCCTTCTGCAGGTAATACACCATCGACCAGATGGTGAGCACCGCAGAGATCCAGATCAGCCAGGTGCCCCACAGGTGGGTGTCGATCAGCTTGAACAGCGTTCCGTCAAACAGCAGGAACGGGATGGCCACCATCTGCACGGTGGTCTTGATCTTGCCGATCATGTGTACCGCCACGCTCTTGGTGGCACCGATGATCGCCATCCATTCACGCAAGGAAGAGATCGCGATTTCGCGGCCGATGATGATCAGTGCGACAAACACATCGGCGCGGTCCAGGTGCACCAGCACGAGCAGCGCCGCACACACCAGAAACTTGTCGGCCACCGGATCGAGGAAAGCGCCGAAAGCAGAGGTCTGGTTGAGCTTGCGAGCCAGGTAACCGTCGGCCCAGTCGGTCAGCGCGAACACGACAAACATGACCGTGGCGATCAGGTTCTGCTGCGCCACGCTCATGCCTTCCAGATAGAACACCCCCACGATCAGCGGGATGGCCACGATGCGTGCCCAGGTGAGCAGGGTGGGGAGGTTGAAAAACATCGGCTGATTATGCGGGCTGGGTCAAACAGCCCACCTCCGATGCCGCAGGCGCGCCTTGCGCAAGCTGCGCGTGCCGGATCGGGCACGTGCCCGAACAAGACCTGCGGACTTTCTCACGAAGGCTCCGACTTCATGCCGCTTTTCTCGGGCTGATATGAATCCCAAACAATTACATGAATGACAATTTTGTCTACTCTTTGAATTCTTAAGAAACCATTTCGAGCGAGCACCGCCCCCCCCAACTTCAACGCGAGCATCCACCTGACCATGGACCACACCTATCACCTGCAAGCGCCACAACTCACCGGACAAGCCAATCGGACCAGCGAGGTATTCGGGGCAGCCGTGTAGTTGTGGATGCAAATGCCCCGCCACTGTCAGCTCACCATCAAGAACCTGGAAAAGCGCTTGCTGGAGCCCATACGGCAAGGTCAGTATGTGCTGGTATGCACGGGCCCAAACCACCGCCAGCGCGACCCCGTGGCCTTGCTGCTCTATGCCTGCCTGAACGCGCGGGCAGAAAGCCGCCACGTCAAGGATCCCACCGCTCCCCTGGAGCCCGCCGACTGGCGCAGCGGCGACCGGCTCTGGTTGATCGACTGGGTCTCCCCCTTTGGTCAGTCGCTGCAGCTGCGCCACCGCATGCTGGAGTTGTTCGCACGCCAGACCGCACGCAGCCTGCACCGGCACCCCCACTGGAATGTGAGCCGGGTCAAGACGTGGCGGGGCGACACCTGCACCAGCGATGCGGCCCGGGCCTGGTGGGCGGAACGTCCGATTCTGAGCGGCCCCAGAAGCACGCCGTCGTTGCCTTGCGCCTCACCATGGGAACCCACCCTGCCTGCCGAACTGCTTCACCATGGGCTCAATGGCAGCACATTCGCTTGAGTGGGACTCAATGCAGCGCACGGTAGATCGCATCGGCCAGCTCGGCCGAAATGCCGTCCACGGTGCACAGGTCGTCCACGCTGGCTGATGCAACGCCGCGCACACCACCAAAGCGTTGCAGCAGACGCGCCCGCTTCTTCGGCCCCACCCCGGGGATGTCTTCAAGCTTGCTGCCGCCAGTGCGCACCTTCGCGCGCTGGGCGCGCATGCCGGTGATGGCAAATCGGTGGGCCTCATCGCGGATCTGGGCAACGAGCATCAGTGCCGCTGAATCGTGGCCCAGATAGACCTTGTCGCGGCCGTCGGCGAACACCAGCTCTTCCAGCCCAACCTTGCGACCTTCGCCTTTTTCAACCCCCACGATGAGTGAGAGGTCCAGCCCGAGTTGCTGGAAAACCTCACGCGCCATGCTCACCTGGCCCTTGCCACCATCGATGAGCACGAGGTCGGGCATGCGCGGGCCGGCGATGGATTCGGCTGTGGGCTCGACAGACACAGCATCCGAAGCGTCCTGGTCAGCACTTTGATCGTCCTGAGCCTGTCGAAGGGCAGGCTCGGCCCGAACGGTGAGGTCTGGCAGCGGTGTGTCGTCCGATCGCAGCGCCTGGGCGATCTTTCCGTAGCGCCGCAGCAGCACCTGCTTCATCGCCGCGTAGTCGTCGCCCCCGGTGATGCCCTCGATCTTGTAGCGGCGGTACTGGCTGTTCTGCATCTTGTGGCCTTCAAACACCACACACGAGGCCTGGGTCGACTCACCTGCCGTGTGCGAGATGTCGAAACACTCGATTCGCAGCGCATCGAGTTGGTCATCGGGCAGTTGCAGCGCGTCGGCCAGCGCGCGGGTTCGCGCTTGCTGGCTGCCTTCTTCGGCCAGCAGGCGGGCCAGTGCGATGTCTGCGTTTTTCTGCGCCATCTCCAGCCAGCTGCGGCGATGCTCGCGCGGGTTGTGCACCGCGTTCACCTTGTTGCCGGTTTGCTCCGACAAGGCGTCCAGCAGCGGCCGGCCCACCGCGTGGCTGGTCACCAATATCTGCGGCATGGCGATGCCCAGGTAATGCTGCGCAATGAAGGCTTCGAGCACCTGCACGGCCACGCGATCGGCCGGGTCGCCGGTGTGGACATCACCCTCTTCAGAGAGCGCGTTGTCGATCGCAGTCGCGTCGTCCACGTGCGCGGGAAAATACGGGCGGTCGCCCAGGTGGCGGCCGCCACGCACCATGGCCAGGTTCACACAGGCGCGCCCACCATGCACCTTGACCGCGAGCACATCCACGTCCTTGTCGGACAGGTTGTCCATGGTCTGTTGGTGCAGCACACGCGAGAGCGCGGTCATCTGGTTGCGCAGCTCGGCAGCCTGTTCAAACTCCAGCTTTTCCGCGTGCACCAACATGCGCTGCTCCAGCGCGTCGAGCACGGCCTGAGTCTCGCCGCGCAAAAAACGCTCGGCGTCCTGCACGTCGCGCGCGTAGTCCTCGCTGTCGACCAGGTCCACACACGGGCCGCTGCAGCGCTTGATCTGGTACAGGAGGCAGGGCCGTGTGCGGTTGGCAAACACCGTGTCTTCGCAAGTGCGCAGGCGAAACACCTTCTGCAGCAGCGTGATCGATTCCTTCACCGCCCAGGCGCTGGGGTACGGCCCGTAATAGCTGTGACGCCGGTCCACCACGCCGCGGTAGTACGCCATGCGCGGAAACGCCAGCGAGGGCACCGGCATCTTCGCCGAGGTGCGGAAGGTCTCGCGAGTGCCGGTGATCTTGAGGTACGGATAGCTTTTGTCGTCGCGGAACAGGATGTTGAACTTGGGGTTCAACGTCTTGATGAGGTTGTTCTCCAGCAGCAATGCCTCGGCTTCGGAGCGCACCACCGTGGTCTCCATGCGCACTATTCTGCTGATCATGTGGCCAATGCGCGTGCCATCGTGGCTTTTCTGGAAATAGCTCGACACGCGCTTCTTCAGGTTGCGCGCCTTGCCCACATAAAGCAGCTGGCCCTGCGCATCGAAATAGCGGTAGACGCCGGGCAGCCCGGGCAGTGCGGCCACCTCGCTGAGCAGTTGTTCGGAATGCGTGTCGGACATGGGCGCGTATTGTGCGCGGCCTTGAAAGCCATGCCACGACAATGGCGGCCATGCGTTGGGACATTTTCTGCAGGGTGATCGACAACTTCGGCGACGTGGGCGTGTGCTGGCGGCTCTCGGCTGAGCTCGCGCGCCGCGGCGAACACGTGCGCCTGTGGCTCGACGATCCACAGGCCCTGGCCTGGATGGCCCCCGGCGCCATAGAAGGCCGGGTGAGCCGCATCGAGGTGCTGCACTGGACCACGCCGCTGGGCGATGGCCAAGCGGCACGGTTGCCCCTGGCCGACGTC
>JBBQSX010000088.1:0-14966 GCA_038213545.1 Burkholderiales bacterium | reverse complement strand
CCAGGGTCACCGTCACCCCCGGCATCAGCACCGCCTTGCTGCGCAGCAGGTGGGTGAGCTCAGTCATGGGCAGCACGGCGGACTCGAAGTACTTGGGGTCGGGCCAGGCGCGCACCGTGGTGCCCTGCTTGCGATCGCCCTCGCCTTTGGGCGTGATGACCAGGGCCTCGATCACGTCTCCAGCCGAGAACGCGAGTTTGGCCACCTGGCCTTCGCGGTAGCTCGTCACCTCCAGGCGGGTCGAGAGCGCGTTGGTCACGCTCACGCCCACGCCGTGCAGGCCGCCCGAGAAGCTGTAAGCGCCGCCCTTGCCCTTGTCGAATTTTCCGCCCGCATGCAGCCGGGTGAACACCAGCTCCACCACGGGCGCTTTTTCTTCGGGGTGCAGCCCGAACGGGATGCCGCGGCCGTCGTCTTCCACGCTCACCGAGCTGTCGGCGTGCAGCGTGACCTTGATCTTCTTGCCGTGCCCGGCCAGGGCCTCGTCGGCGGCGTTGTCGAGCACCTCTTGAATGATGTGCAGCGGGTTGTCGGTGCGGGTGTACATGCCCGGCCGCTGCTTGACCGGCTCCAGTCCCTTCAGGACGCGGATGGAGCCTTCGGAATACACGGGGGGAGTTTGGGTTGCCATGGGGGCGGATTGTAAGCACCGCAGCCCCGAAAGACTGTATGAAGATACAGATATCCGCTCCGCAAGCCGCTGTGATGCCGCCGCAGCATCAATCGACGCTTGCGATATCAAGACCCAAGCCCGGCGGTGACAGGTCAACGTCGGGCTTCTTCGCTACAGTCGCCTGATGTCTTCCGCCTCAACCACCCGCGCCTCGCTGTCCACCCTCCAGGTTTTGGCCTGCGGCGCCCTCATCGTCACGCTGTCCATGGGCATCCGCCACGGTTTCGGCCTGTGGCTGCAGCCCATCACCCAGGCCCAAGGCTGGACGCGCGAGAACTTCGCCTTCGCGCTGGCGATTCAAAACCTCTCCTGGGGCCTGTTCGGCATCTTCGCCGGCATGGCGGCCGACCGCTTTGGCGCGTTTCGCGTGTTGATCGGCGGCGCGGTGCTTTACGGCCTGGGCCTCACCGGCATGGCCCTGACCACCACGCCCATGACGTTCGCGCTCACCGCCGGCGTGCTGATCGGCGCCGCGCAGGCGGGCACCACCTACGCGGTGATCTACGGCGTGATCGGGCGGCAGATTTCGGCCGAAAAGCGATCGTGGGCCATGGGTGTGGCTGCAGCGGCCGGCTCGTTCGGCCAGTTCCTCATGGTGCCGGTGGAAGGCTGGCTGATCAGCAGTTTCGGCTGGCAGGAAGCCTTGCTGTTCCTGAGCGCGGCGGTGCTGTTGATCGTGCCGCTGGCCTGGGGGCTGCGCGAGCCGGGTTTTGCTGGTGGCACCGCGCCCGTGCGCGAACAAACCATCCTGCAAGCGCTGCGCGAGGCCTTTCGCTACCGCAGCTTCCAGTTGCTCATGGCCGGCTATTTTGTGTGTGGCTTCCAGGTGGTGTTCATCGGCGTGCACATGCCGAGCTACCTGAAAGACAACGGCCTGTCGCCGCAGGTGGCGAGTTACGCACTGGCCCTCATCGGGCTGTTCAACGTGTTTGGCACCTACGCGGCCGGGGCGCTCGGTCAGCGCCTGGCCAAGCGGCACATCCTGTCGTTCATCTACTTCGCGCGGGCCGTGGTCATTGCCATCTTCCTGCTGGTGCCACTCTCGCCCATGAGCGTGTACGTGTTCGCCAGCGTCATGGGCCTGCTGTGGCTCTCCACCATTCCCCCCACCAACGCGGTGGTGGCGCAGATTTTCGGCGTGGCCCACATGTCCATGCTGGGTGGCTTCGTGTTCTTCAGCCACCAGATCGGCAGCTTCATGGGCGTGTGGCTGGGCGGCGTGCTGTACGACCGCACCGGCAGCTACGACATCGTCTGGTACATCTCGATTGCGCTTGGCGTGTTTGCCGGCCTGATCAACCTGCCGGTGCGCGAGACGCCCATCGTGCGGGCGCCACAACGCCTGGGGGCGGCAGCGTGAATCTAGACCCCCACGCTCCGCCGCTGCGCGGGTCGCTGCCCGCCGAGGGGGCTGAGCCGCCTTCGGGCGGCCGTGCGGCGGCTCGCCTCTGGCAGCGCGCCCTGGTGTGGACCGGCGTGATCGCTGCCCTGCTGGGCACGTTTGCCCTTTACAACCAGCCGGGCTTTCTGGTGAACCTGGCCGATCAGCTCTGGAGCTGTTTCTGATGCACGGCACCGAAGCGCCTTCGGCCTGGGTGCAACGCTGGGCGCACCTGGTGCCCGCGGGCGGATCGGTGCTCGACGTGGCCTGTGGCCACGGCCGCCACCTGAAGTGGTTCTCGGAACGCGGCCATGCCGTCACTGGAGTCGACCGATCACCCGAGGCGATCCATGCGGTGAAGCCGTTCGGCCGCGCCGTGTTGGCCGACATCGAGAACGGCCCCTGGCCGCTGCAGGGCGAGACCTTCGACGCGGTCGTGGTGACCAACTACCTCTGGCGTTCGCTGCTGCCCGTGATCACGCGCAGCGTGGCGCCGGGCGGCGTGCTGATCTACGAGACATTTGCTATCGGCAACGAGAGCGTGGGCAAGCCCTCGCGGCCCGATTTCCTGCTGCAGCCCGGTGAACTTCTCCGAGCTTGCGAAAGTCTGCAGGTGGTGGCGTATGAAGACGGCTTCTGCGACCGCCCCGAGCGCTTCGTGCAGCGCATCGCGGCGGTGCGAAAACACCCGGTAACACCCGACTCGCCGCCCCGGTATCTGCTGGATGCCACTGGGTAGAATGCACGATTCGCGCGACAAGCCGCGCCCCCCGGGGCGACACCGATGAGCGCACCCATTTGAGCCTGCAGCAATGAACACCATCACCGGCAGCATCGTGGCCCTGGCCACCCCACTGCATGAAGACGGCAGCGTGGACTACCCCACCCTGCGCAAACTCATCGACTGGCACATCACCGAAGGCACCGACTGCATTGGTGTGGTCGGCACCACAGGGGAGTCGCCCACTGTCACGGTCGAGGAGCACTGCGAGATCATCCGCGTCTCGGTCGAGCAGGCCAAGACCCACGGCGAAAAACGCGTGCCCATCATGGCCGGCTGCGGCGCCAACTCCACCCGAGAGGCCATCGAGCTCGCGCGCTTCGCCCAAAGCGTGGGCGCTGACTGCCAGCTGCAGGTCGTGCCCTACTACAACAAGCCCTCGCAAGAAGGCCAGTACCAGCACTTCAAAGCCATTGCCGAGGCCGTGGGCGACCTGCCCACCGTGCTCTACAACGTGCCAGGCCGAACCGTGGCCGACATGCACCACGAGACCGTGCTGCGTCTGGCGCAGGTGCCCGGCATCGTCGGCATCAAGGAAGCCACCGGTAACATCGAACGCGCACAGTGGCTGATTCGCGAGGCGCCCAAGGGTTTCGCCATCTATTCGGGTGACGACCCCACCGCTGTGGCTTTGATGCTGTGCGGCGGTCAGGGCAATGTGAGCGTCACCGCCAACATCGCGCCGCGCCTCATGCACGAGCTCTGCGTGGCAGCCATCTCAGGCGATGTGAAGCGCGCGATGGACATCCAGTTCCGCCTGATGCCGGTGCACAAACAGCTGTTCGTTGAGGCCAACCCGATTCCGTTGAAATGGGCCATGGCCCGCATGGGCCTGTGCCGTGAGACCATGCGCCTGCCGCTCACGCCCATGTCTCGCCATCTGGTGCCGCAGGTCGAAGGCGCGCTGCAACAAAGTGGCCTGATCTGACTCTCTCTTTTGTCCACCCCACACACACCCGGTCGCCACCGAGCTCCTCCATGCCCAATCCCACTCTGAATCAGACTTCCCGCCTCCAGTACTGGGTCGGCGCTGCCGCATGGTCCCGCCTGGGCCTGGTCGCAGCGGCCGCCCTCATCGCCTCGGGCTGCTCCATGCTCCAGGAGGACAAGATCGACTACAAGAGCGCCCAACGTGGCAGCACGCTGGACGTGCCACCCGACCTGACCCAACTCAGCCGCGATTCGCGCTACAACGTGCCAGGCACCACGGTGACAGCCAGCGGCTACCAGGCTGCCCAGCCGGCGCGAGCCACTGCAACCACCACCGCCATGGCCACCGTGGGTGACGTGCGCATCGAACGCGCAGGCAACCAGCGCTGGCTGGTGATCAACCGCCCGGCCGACAAACTCTGGAGCCCCGTGCGCGACTTCTGGCAAGAGAACGGTTTCCTTCTCGACATCGACCAGGAAACGCTGGGCATCATGGAAACCGACTGGGCCGAGAACCGCGCCAAGCTGCCGCAGGACTTCATCCGCTCGACCATCGGCAAGGTGTTCGAGAACCTCTATTCGACCGGTGAACGCGACCGTTTCCGCACCCGCCTGGAGCGCACCGCCAACGGAGGCACCGAGATCTACATCAGCCACCGCGGCATGGTCGAGGTGTACTCCAACAAAGAAAAAGACCAGACAGTCTGGCAGCCGCGCCCGGCCGACGTGGAACTTGAAACCGAGTTCCTGCGCCGCATGATGGTCAAGCTCGGCGTGACCGAAGCACAGGCCCAAGCGGTCACGGCGACCGCGCCGGTGCAAGCCGCCGCCAAGGTGATCATGGTGAACAATGCGCCGGTGGTGCAGTTCGAAGACAACTTTGATCGCGCATGGCGCCGTGTGGGCCTCTCGCTGGACCGCACCGGCTTTACCGTGGAAGACCGCGACCGCAGCAAAGGCATCTACTTCGTTCGCTACGTGGAGCTCGTGACCGATGCCAAGGAACCCGGTTTCTTCGGCAAGCTGTTTGGCGGATCCAAAAAGGAAGCCTCCACCGAGCGCTATCAGGTGGTGGTGCGCAGTGCCGACACCGCCACCACTGTCTCGGTGCTGGGTGCGCAGGGCCAGCCTGACGCCTCAGCCAATGCCCGGCGCATCACGCAGCTGCTGGCAAACGACCTGAAATAAACGTCCTCCGCCTGCTGCGCACAAAGGCCGCCTCCGGGCGGCCTTTGTCATGCATGGCCTACAGCCCGAGCTGGCTCGCGGGGAACGACGGGGTGCTCCTGAGCCAGCATTCGTTCACCCGTTCCTGCAGCGCCACGCGCCGCTCTGCATCAACGCTGGCCACCAGCGTGTTGCGCAGCGGGTCCAGCCGCTCCAGCGTCCACACCGGCGAGCCGATCGCGCTGGGCAGCTCGGCGCCCGCGGCGCCCACGCAGGCGTGTGCCTCCACCAGGTGCGACCACGTCACGCGCCACTGCACAAAACGCGGGTGATGCAGGCGCAGTGGTTCGTACTGGCGCGCCAACATCTTGAGCGTGCGCCCACGACGCGACCAGCGGTTGAGCGCATCCACCACCGCGCGCTCGCCCAGCGGCCAGTCGGTAAAGTCGGGGTCGCTCAGGGTGATGTGTTTCCAGCCTTGTTCGGCGGCCACGTCGAACGCCAGGCGCACGGTATCGACGAAAACCTGACGGCCCTGCAAACGGCCCGTGGGCAGCGGGAACAGTGGTGCGGTGTTGCTGGCTTGGGGTTCGGTCATGGCGAGCTCCTCGGTGGGTGATCAGCAAGCTGTGGGCGGCCTCACTCGCGGTGCAGCCAGCCGGCTTCAAACCAGTCCTGCAGCAAGGCCTGCGCGCCCTCGCTGGCACGTTGCACGTGGCGGGCGTCCAGACGACGCTCATCGGCCAGACGCTGCATCAACCGCGCATCGGCGCCGCCTGCGCGAAAGCTCTCGCCGTTGATGAACACATGGCGCGGGTCGTACATCATGCGGGTGCGGCGGTCCAGGCGCACGGCGCCCGCCACCCAGTCGCCCTCTGGTTCATCAAAAAAGATGCGCGGTTTGGGCTCCGTCATGACCTCGCCCAAGGCGCAGGCCAGCGACTGTCGCTCGGCCAACAAGCGCTGCAAGGCGTCCACCGCGAACGCTTCCAGGCCTTCAGGCATGGCACCCGGGTGAGCCGTGGCACTCTGGTTCGGGTCGCGGTACAGCGTTTCGTCGTCCAGCTCGTCGGCCATGCGCTGCAGCAGTTCACCCGCGAGCCCGCCGCGCTGAGGCGCGCGAAAACCGACGGAGTAGGTCATGCAGTCTTCACCCACTGCGTCTCCGTCGTGCGCCCAGCGAGGTGGCAGGTACAGCATGTCGCCGGCTTCGAGCACGTGCTCCTCCTCGGGCTCGAAGTTCTGCAGGATCTTCAGCGGCATATCGGGCTGCAGCGTCAGATCTTTCTGGCGGCCGATGCGCCAACGACGCTGGCCACTGGCCTGCAGCAGGAACACGTCGTAGCTGTCAAAGTGGGGGCCTACCCCTCCGCCTTCGCTGGCCCAGGAGATCATCAGGTCGTCCAGACGCGCGTCGGGCACAAAACGAAAGCGTTTCAGCAGTTCGTGCACCGCGTCGTCATGCTGGTCCACGCCCTGCACCAGCAGCGTCCAGCCCGGCTGTTTGAATGGCGGCAGCGCAGTGCGCCTGAACGGCCCCGACTTGAGTGTCCAGCCTTGGGGCTTGCGCACGATCAGGCGCGACTCGACCGTTTCCTGGCTGGCCAGATCAAACAACGCCGAGCGGCTCAGGATCGGCTGGAAGCCGGGAATGGCCTGGCGTATCAGCAGGGGTTTCTTCTGCCAGTGGCGGCGCATGAACTGGGCTGGTGACAAGCCGCCCAGCAGGCTCAAAGGGACTTGCGCAGAGGCGGCCGTGGGCTGCGGCCCCGAGGTTTCAGGTTTGAACATGGGACAATTGTCGGATGAAAATCACCCAACAATGCGTCGTGGCGCTAACCTGGACCCTGAAGGACACGCTGGGCGAAAGTCTCGATGTGCTCGAAGAACCCGTGGAGTTTCTGGTGGGCGGCAGCGATCTGCTGGCCAAGATCGAAGAGGGCCTGCTCAACCACTCGGTGGGCGACACGATCGAGTTGCACCTGGAGCCGGTGGACGGCTTCGGCGACTACGACGACACGCTGCTCTTTCTGGAGCCGCGGCACCTGTTTCCCGATGAGCTCGAAGAAGGCATGGGCTTCGAAGGCCTGCCCCCGGGTTGCAACCCGGCTGCACCGCGCGACCGGCTGTACTTCGTGAGCGACATCTACCCCGAGCACGTGGTGCTCGACGGCAATCACCCGCTGGCGGGCATTGCGCTGCGCATATCGATGAAGGTGCACACGGTACGCGAAGCGACCGAGGCAGAAGTGGGCAAGGGCTCGATGGGCACGGGCTTCTTCCGCATGCAGGTGGACGAGCCCGGCGAGCTGCAGGGCCCGGGCATCACGCCGCCCGGTCCAAGAACACTGCACTGAAACACAACCGCTTCAGCCGCGGCCGGTGGACCCGTAGCCCCCCGCGCCGCGCTCGCTCGCGGCCGCGAAGTCGTCCACCACATTGAACCGCGCCTGCACCACCGGCACGATCACCATTTGCGCGATGCGCTCCATGGGTTCGATGGTGAAGGGCACACCACTGCGGTTCCAGGCGCTCACCATGAGCTGGCCCTGGTAGTCGCTGTCGATCAGGCCCACCAGATTGCCCAGCACGATGCCGTGTTTGTGACCCAGGCCCGAACGCGGCAGGATCATGGCGGCAAAGCCGGGGTCGGCCAGGTGGATGGCCAGCCCGGTGGGCACAAGCTGCCAGGCGTTGGGCGCCAGTGTCAGCGGTGCGGCCAGGCAGGCCCGCAAATCAAGACCCGCACTGCCGCCGGTGGCGTAGGCGGGCAGCTGGTCCGCCATGCGCGGATCCAGCACCTTCACATCGATGCGCATTCAGCAGGCTCCGATCGGGCTGGTCATTTGGTCTTCTTGAGCGCTTCTTCCATCGCCTTCATGGGGTCGTCGTCCGCTTCGGGCGCAGGGGGTTTGGGCGCGGGATCGCCTTCGGCAGCGGGTTCGGCACCGGACTCTTTGGTGGCTTCAGGCTCATCTTCTTCCATGCCGGGCATGTTGCGCAGCATGTCGTTGACCGTCGCTTCGTCCACCTTCACGGCCTTGTCCAGACTGCCGGTAACGATGCCCGGGTTGAGCACGATGACCGCCACCATGATGAGCTGCAGCACGATGAAGGCGATCGAGCCTTTGTAGATCTGCGCCGTGGTCACGGCCGGAATGCGCTTGCCTGTGACCACGTCGTCGTAGTCGTTGCGGGCGGCCACGCTTCGCAGGTAAAACAGCGCAAAGCCGAATGGCGGCGTGAGGAACGAGGTCTGCAAGTTCATGGCCAGGATGATGCCGAACCAGATCAGGTCGATGTCCAGCTTCGTGGCCACCGGCACCAGCAGCGGCACCACGATGAAGGCGATCTCGAAGAAGTCGATGAACATGCCCAGCGCGAACACCAGCAGGTTGACCACCAGCAGGAAGCCCAGTTGGCCGCCCGGCAGTTTGTCGAACAGGTGCTCGACCCAAATGTGGCCATCGGCCGCATTGAAGGTGAAGCTGAAGACGGTAGAACCGATCAGGATGAACATCACGAAGATGGCCAGCTTGGTCGTGTTCTCCAGCGCCTGTTTGAGCAATGCAAACGACAGCGTGCGCCGTGCACCCGCCATGAGCAGTGCACCCAGAGCACCCATGGCGCCGCCTTCGGTGGGAGTGGCCACCCCCAGGAAAATGGTACCCAGCACCAGGAAGATCAGGACCAGCGGTGGAATCAACACAAAGGTGACGCGCTCGGTCAGGCGTGAGAGCAGCCCCAGCTTGAAGATCCGGTTGACCAGGGCCAGGCCGAGGGCGAAGAAGGCCGCGATGGTCATGGACAGGATGAAGATCTCGTCACCGGGCGCCGGGAGTTCGCGACCCAGCCAGGGGTTCATCACCGACTCATGCACCTGCGACCAGCCGAAGCCTGCCAGACCACACAGGGCCAGAAGGGCGATCAAGGACACGTGACCGCTGGACCCGTCGGCCTGCGAGTAGATGCGTGCCTCGGGTGGCAGGGCCGGCACCCAGGACGGCTTGACCAGCGCCAAGGCCACGATGAACAGCAGGTACAGGCCCACCAGCATGAGGCCGGGTACCAGGGCGCCGGCGTACATGTCCCCCACCGAACGGCCCAGTTGGTCGGCCAGCACGATCAGCACCAGCGAAGGCGGCAAGGCTTGCGCCAACGTGCCCGAGGCGGTGATGGTGCCGGTGGCAATGGTGCGGTTGTAGCCGTAGCGCAGCATGATGGGCATGGCGATCAGACCCATGGAGATCACGGAAGCGGCCACCACGCCGGTGGTGGCAGCGAGCAGCGCACCCACAAGCACCACGGCAATGCCCACACCGCCTCGAACCGGACCAAACACCTGGCCCACGGTCTCCAGCAGGTCCTCGGCCATGCGGCTGCGCTCCAGGATGATGCCCATGAGCGTGAAGAACGGAATGGCCAGCAGGGTGTCGTTCTGCATGATGCCGAACACCCGCAACGGCAATGCCTGGAACAGGTTGGAGGGGAACAGCCCCAGCTCCATCCCGATGAAGCCGAAAAACAAGCCTGTGGCGGCCAGCGAGAACGCCACCGGGAAACCTGCCAGCAAAAAGATCAGCAGGCCCGCAAACATGACGGGCACAAAGTTCTGGGTCAACAGTTCGATCATGTCGCGGCTCCCGTGCGGCGCGCTTTTTCGTCGGCGGCAATCTGTTCGGCCAGCAATTCGGCTTCGCTCGGCCCGGTATGACTCAACACGTCAGGCCCGTTGCCTGTGAGGAAGGCGAAACGTTTGATGAGTTCGGAGATGCCCTGCAGGAAGAGCAGAGAAAAGCCCAGCGGGATCAGCCCGTACACAGGCCATCGGATCAGGCCTCCCGAGTTGGAGGACATTTCGCCCGAGGTCCAGGCCCGTTCAAACAGCGGCCAGCCCAGTGTGGCCATCATGTAACACATGGGAAACAGGAAAACGATGATGCCGGCCACGTCGATCCAGTTGCGCGTGCGTGCACTGAACTTGCCGGAAATGAAGTCGATGCGTACATGGGCGTTGCGCAGGAATGCGTAACCGCCGCCGAGCATGAACACCGCGGCAAAGAGGTACCACTGGATCTCGAGCAGCCCGTTGGAGCTGACGTTGAACACCTTGCGCACGATGGCATTGCCCGCGCTGATGAAGGTGGCGGCCAGGATGAGCCACATGGCCAACTTGCCGATCAGGTCACCCAGCGCATCGATGAGTCGCGAGATTTTGAGCAGGAACAACATGGGATATCCCATTGGTTTTGGACGTGACGGACAGGGCCGTGAAGTCTAGCAAGCGGCGAAGCCGCCACCTGAACGGTGGCTGACGATGGCTTCGCGGCGTGGGGCCGAAAAAACCGGCTTCCGAGCAAAAAACCCCGCCAAAGCGGGGCTTCTTGCCGGAGTCGTTGTCAGATCACAGTTTGGCCGCTTGCATGTAGCGGTCGAACTGGGCTTCGGTGAAGCGGAACCAGAGGTTCTGATCCTTGCGGAAAGCCGCGTAGTCCGTGTAGATCTTTTTCCACTTCGGATTCTTGGTGCTGATGTCCGCATAGAGCTCCATGGAGTTCTTGAACGCGGCGTCCATGACGGCCTTGGGGAAAGGCAGAACCTTGGTACCCGAGGCCACGAGCTGCTTCAGTGCACCAGGGTTCAGCGCGTCGTACTTGGCCTGCATCGTGGTGTGGGCAATGGCAGCCGCGCATTCCACAATGGCCTTGTTCTCAGGCGACAGGGCAGCGTAAGCCTTGTTGTTGACGTACAGCGAAAGCTGTGGGCCACCTTCCCACCAGCCGGGGTAGTAGTAGAACGGTGCCACCTTGTTGAAGCCGAGCTTCTGGTCGTCATACGGTCCGACCCATTCGGTGGCGTCGATGGTGCCCTTTTCCAGCGCTTGGTAGATCTCGCCACCGGGGATGTTTTGCGGAACAGCGCCCATGGTGGTGAGCACCTTGCCGGCAAAACCGCCGACGCGCATCTTCAGGCCCTTCATGTCGTTGAGCGACTTGATTTCCTTGCGGTACCAGCCGCCCATTTGCGCGCCGGTGTTGCCCATCGGGAAGTTCACGATGTTGTAACCCTCGTAGAACTCGCGGAACAGCTTCATGCCGTTGCCTTCGTACATCCACGCGGTCATTTGACGGCTGTTGAGACCAAAGGGAATCGCGCAGTCCAGTGCAAAGGTGTCGTCCTTGCCAAAGAAGTAGTAGGGCGCGGTATGGGCGCACTCCACGGTGCCTTCCTGCACGCCGTCCACCACGCCGAAGGCGGGCATGAGTTCGCCGCCAGGGTGCACCGTGATGGAGAATTTGCCGCCGGACATTTCACCAACCTTCTTGGCAAAAACATCGGCCGCACCGTAGATGGTGTCAAGGGCCTTGGGGAAGCTTGAGGCCAGACGCCAGCGAATGGCGGCCTGGGCATGCACCGCAGGCGCGGCACCAGCGGCCAGCACGCCAGCAATACCTGCGTGCTTGATGAGTGAACGACGATCCATGTTGTTTGACTCCGTGGTTGGAATGGGGACACCCAACCCGGCTAGCCGGGCTGGAGACTTCTCAGGTCCACGGAAATTGTAGGAACGCTCCCCCGCTTGGGCTCGGGGGTTTTCCCTCGAAAAGTGGCCCCCTCCCCGGGTCCATTCAGCCTCGTGCAAGCTTCGGAATGCTCAGCCCACGACCTTCAAACCCGGCGCGCCGTGCAGCAGCGCGCCGAAGCGCGCGCGAATGGACGCCTCGATACCCAGTGCGTCCAGACCCAGCGCAGCGAGCAGCTTGGCGGGGTCGCCATGTTCAGAGAACTCGTCGGGCAAGCCGAGGGTGAGCACCGGCACCTGCAAGCCCTCGGCGTGCAGCGCCTCCATCACGGCGCTGCCCGCGCCGCCCGGAATGCAACCTTCTTCCAACGTGACCAATGCGTCGTGGGCCAGGGCAAGTTCGCGCAGCAGCTCAACGTCCAGCGGCTTGGCCCAGCGCATGTTGGCCACGGTGGCCCCCAGCTTTTCGGCCGCGGCCAGTGCGGGGTGCAGCAAGGTGCCAAACGCCAGGATCGCAATGCCCTTGCCCTGACGGCGCACCTCGCCCTTGCCGAAGGGCAGGCCATCCAGGCTGGTGGGGATGGTCGCGCCCACACCGGCTCCGCGCGGGTAACGCACGGCCACCGGCTGGTTCTGCGCATGCGCAGTGGAGAGCAACTGGCGGCACTCGGCCTCATCACTCGGACACGCGATCGCCATGTTGGGAATACAGCGCAGGTAGGCGATGTCGTAAGCACCGGCATGGGTAGCGCCGTCCGCACCCACCAGACCAGCGCGGTCGAGCGCAAACACCATGGGCAGGTTCTGCAGGGCCACGTCGTGGATGAGCTGGTCGTAGCCGCGCTGCAGAAACGTGGAGTAGATCGCCACCACCGGCTTGAGGCCTTCGCAGGCCAGGCCGGCGGCGAAGGTCACGGCGTGTTGCTCGGCAATGCCCACGTCAAAGTAGCGTTTGGGAAAGCGGCGCTCGAATTCGACCATGCCCGAACCCTCGCGCATGGCGGGCGTGATGCCCACCAGGCGCTCGTCGGCTGCGGCCATGTCGCACAGCCACTGGCCAAACACCTGGGTGAAGGTGATCTTGGGGACCGCGGTCGATTTCACGATGCCCACCGCCGGGTCGAATGTGCTCGGGCCGTGGTACGCGATGGGGTCGTTCTCGGCCAGCTTGTAGCCCTGACCCTTTTTGGTCACCACGTGCAGGAACTGAGGCCCGCTGTCGGTCTCCAGCAGGTGGCGGATGTTTTCCAGCGTGGGGATCAGCGAGTTCAGATCGTGCCCGTCGATGGGGCCGATGTAGTTGAAGCCGAATTTCTCGAACAGCGTGGCCGGCACCACCATGCCCTTGGCTTGTTCTTCGAGCCGCTTGGCCAGTTCAAACAGGGGCGGAGCGCCCTTGAGCACCTGCTTGCCCACATTTTTCGCAGCTGCGTAAAACTGCCCACTCATGAGCTGCGCGAGGTAGCGGTTGAGCGCACCCACCGGTGGCGAGATCGACATGTCGTTGTCGTTGAGCACCACCAGCAGGCGGCCTTCGGCCACGCCGGCATTGTTGAGCGCTTCAAAGGCCATGCCGGCGGTCATGGCGCCGTCGCCGATGATGGCCACCGCATTGCGGTGTTCACCCTTGATCTTGGCGCCCATGGCCATACCGAGCGCGGCCGAGATGCTGGTGGACGAGTGGGCTGTGCCAAAAGTGTCGAACTCACTCTCTGAGCGGCGCGGAAAACCGCTAATGCCACCAAGCTGACGCAGCGTGCTCATGCGGTCGCGCCGGCCGGTCAGGATCTTGTGCGGGTAGGTTTGGTGGCCCACGTCCCAGACCAGGCGGTCTTCGGGTGTGTTGAACACGTAATGCAGCGCCAAGGTGAGCTCGACGGTTCCGAGATTGGAACTGAGGTGGCCGCCGGTGCGTGCCACGCTTTGCAACAGGTACGTGCGCAGCTCGTCGGCCAGCGGCAGAAGTTGTGCGCGGCTGAGGCGGCGCACATCGGCCGGTGACTCGATGGATGACAGCAGAGAACTCATGGGCAGGTGTGTTCGGGTCATGGATGAATGAACGGGTCTCAGTGGACCTCAGGATGCCCGCCGACCGACCCAGTCGGCCAGGGCGTGCAAGGTCTCGGACTTCTCGATGCCGCTCTGCTGCAGCGCCTCGTGGGCCTGGTCGAGCACGCGGTCGGCATAGGTCTGCGCAGATGCCAGTCCCATCAACGAGACGAAAGTGGGCTTGTCGGCGGCCGCGTCTTTGCCCGCAGTCTTGCCCAGCGTAGCCGAATCGGCGGTCACGTCAAGAATGTCGTCCACCACCTGGAAGGCCAGGCCCACGCAGGCGCCGTACTCGGCCAGCCGCGCTTCGGTGTCGGTCGACACCCTGGCCGTGGCCGCGCCCATCATCACGCTGGCCTGCAGCAGGGCGCCGGTCTTGTGCCGGTGCATCAACTCCAACGCGGGCCGGTCCAGGGCCAGGCCCACGCTCGCCAGATCGATTGCCTGTCCACCGGCCATGCCACCCGAACCCGCTGCCAGGGCGAGCAGGCGGCACAGCCGCGCCGACATGACAGGCTGCACGCTGCCGTCGTCGGGCACCAGCAACTCAAATGCAAGGGCCTGCAGCGCGTCACCTGCGAGCAGGGCCTGCGCTTCACCAAACTGCACATGCACGGTGGGCTTGCCGCGGCGCAGCACATCGTTGTCCATGCAGGGCATGTCGTCGTGGACCAGTGAATAGGCGTGGATCAGTTCCACTGCGCACGCAGCGCGCATTGCGGCGGCTGTGTGGCCGCCCAGCGCCTCGCATGTGGCCAGCGCAAGCAGTGGACGCAGCCGCTTCCCGCCGCCCAGCACCGCATAGCGCATGGCGTCGCCCAGCCCGGCTGGCGCCTGGGCCGGCACCCAGCTGGAGAGCGCACGCTCGACCTCAGCCTGCTGCGCATCGCGCCAAAGGGCGAAAGTCGAATTTGCATGAGAAGCCAGCGTCTGTGTCATGCCTGGTTCCAGGGTTTGAGCTCGCCGCCTTCCAGGACCTTGATCTGGTTCTCCACCGCTTCGAGACGGGCACGACAGAACGCCAGCAGCTCGGCGCCGCGCTGGTAGCGTGTGAGCAGTTGGTCCAGCGGCAGTTGGCCGGCATCGAGTTGGGAGACGAGCTGCTCCAGCTCTTCAAGCGCGGCCTCGTAGCTGGCCGCCACGGGCTGGGTGTCGACCGAGGAAGCCGAAGGAGAAGTCTTGGGGGTGCGGGGCACGGCGGGCATGGGTTGGTTCACGTGGTTCATTCTAAAGTGGGCCCGCTTTTGCCGACCGACGCTGGCGAGCGGGTACTGCCCCGGGGGGTAGAATTCGCCCCTTTTCATCACTGACGGGCTTCCAACGCCCGGAGGGACGCACCACTCCACCCATCCCGCGCGAATTCGTCTCACGAGCACAGCGCTTACCCTGCCCCTTCATAGGGGGAGTCTCTAGGTCAGGACCACGATGTCTGATTTAAGTCTTCAACTGCAGCAGGCCGCAA